>NZ_CALKTC010000080.1 GCF_937996225.1 uncultured Campylobacter sp.
CCTGCTTCGGCTTTATCTGCTCTCGGCAAAACACGACGCAGAGCAAACGGCAGCGAGCAAATAAGCTTTAAAATTTTAAATCCACGCTGCGATATGAAATTTTGCGCTGTATCCGCAAGACGCGCTAAAGCAAGCGTAAATTTTAAAATTCCAAACCGATTGCGCAGCGGTTCGGGCGTAAATTTTAAATTTCTAAATCCATTGCGCGGCGGCGCTGGCGTAAATTTTAAAAACCTCGTCGCCGTTCGTAAGCCAAAGCGTTTCGCGCTAAGAAATTTTAAAATTTCATATCCACGCTCTGTTTGTTTGCGCGAAAATTTTAAAAATTTCATCGTGCGCCCCTTTTTACGCTAAGCACGCACAAGCTGAAAAACAAAACCGCTCCGAGCGCCTGAATGGCGAGATTTACCCATAGCGTCGCGCTCTGTCCACCCGATAGGAAGCAGATGCGAAAGGACTCGACCGCGTATGTGGGCGGCAGCAGGTGCCCGATGAAGTTGACCGCCGCGGGCAGTCCACGCAGATCGAATATCATGCCGCTAAGCAGCGTCACGGGCAGGTAGCCGATGACGATGGCGTATTCCTGCGCTAGGAATTGATTTTTGCAGATCGCCGAGATCAGCATGCCTAGGCAGGTCATCTCCAGCACGAAGACGCAAAGCGTCGCCAGCAGCATCGCCACGCTGCCGCGGATCGGGATACCCAAAAGTACCTGCCCGTAAACGAGCGTCATCGCGCCGCCCAAAAGCGCTAGGAAATAATACGCGCCGACCTTGGCAGTGACGATCTCAAGCGCGCTTGCGTTGGAGTTGTAAAGCGAGGCGATCGTGCCGCGGTCCCATTCGCGCGAGATCACGACCGCGACCATAAACAGGCAGATGAGCCCTAAAATCCCCACGTACTCGGCAGATACGAGATACCACGTCGATTCGTTGGCTTCGTTGAACCAGCTGCGATAATTCACGCTGACGGGCCTTGCTGCGGCGTTTAAATTTGCGTTTAAAAAGCCGTAATCTTGCGCCAAAACCTGCTCGATTACGCCCGCTACGTAAACATAGCTAAGAAGCGCGAGCTGCGACTGCGTGGCATTTTGGATAAGGAAAATTTCGGCGCCGTCTTTGTTTGAATTGCTCGCGCCGCCTCCTGCACCGCCCGCGCCGCCGCCGTTATTTACAGCGCCGCTAGCGGCGCTAGCGCCGTTAGCGTAAGGGCTTGCATTTTGGAGATCATCCGCACCGCCGATGAGGCCTGTATTCGTATCGCCTGCGCCGCCTATTAAATTTACGCTGCCTTGATTTGCGCCTATGTCGCCTGCGCCGCTACTAGAATTTGCAGTCGCGCCCATACTACCGCCGCTAGAATTTGCGGTCGCGCTGCTTGAATTTACTCCGCTGCTGCCCGCTTCTGAGCCGTTGCCGTATGAGCCCTCCCCTCTTGCGCCGGTACCGCCTGCAGAGGTGTTTATGCCGCTCTCCGTGCTAGTGCCAGCGCCGCCGTCCTCAAGCGGACGGACATTGGCGTCGCCGCTCATATTTTGGATATCGCTTGCACCGTCCATGGAGAGGCTTTCGTCGCTAAAGATATTTAAATTTACGCCGCCGCCCGCGCCGCCGAGTCCGCCCAAAGTGTTTTGAAATTTCGCCGCAAAGCGCGGATCAAAATACAAAATGCTCTCGATCTCGTGCGCCTTAAAATCTCTCCTCGCGCTCTCTAAATCCGTATAGACGCGGGTTTGCAGGTATTTTGAGCCCAAAAATCCGCCGAGTAGATCCCGCTCGATTTTGGAGCTCAGATCGCTTACGAAGCCCACCTTGACGGGCTTTATGTCCATCCGCATCGCGTATCCGTAGATCACGACCAAAATTAGCGGCATCAAAAACGCGATCACGAGCGCCGATCGGTCCTTTGCAATCTGCGCAAACTCCTTTTTTACGAGGATTTTTAAAAAGGTAAAGTTCATCCGCCCTGCCCCTGTGCTCGGATTTTGCGGCACTGCGCCGCTTGCGATAAGCTTTGGAATTTAAATCGCACAAATGCGACTGCCGTATTTTGAAATTTTAACCGCGTGATCGTATTTGACACACCCCAAAATTTTAATTGCAAAAGCGCGGCAACCGAGATTTGAAATTTTAACGGCGCAGACGGACTGCCCGCGCCCATTTTGCTCATCGCACCCTGAAATTTTAATCGCGCGATCGCATACGGCGAGCTTTGAAATTTTAAGCAGTTGCGCGGTACGATCTCGCTGCGGATTTTCTGACGCAAAAGCTCCGCGGCGGCACAAAATCCGCGATGAAATTTTTGCATTGAGGCTTTAAATTTACAAGCTACTCGCAGACTGACCGCCATTTTAAATTTGTGAGCCATTTGCGAGCGAGCCATATTTTGAAATTTACGAGCTGCTTGCAGACCGCTCGCGCTTTGAAATTTACGGCGCAGATGGAGCGGGCTCACTTCGCCGCATAGCTCGCGCAGTATCCATCTACAAAATCCGCGCCGTGTCCCGCCTCGCGATATCTCATTTAAAATTCCGCTACCGCTTGAAATTTCGCAATCTCTTAAAATTTCACCGCCATTTAAAATTTTACTATCGCTCCAAATTTTGCCGCTGCTAAAAATCCCGCTGTCGCTTGGAATTTTACCGACGCCCAAAGCCCGGTTGCTCAAAATTCCGCCGCCGTTTAAAATTTCATCGCCCCGCATGACCCTTGCGCCGCTTAAAATTTTGCCGCGCGGGCGCGCTGGTTTTCGTCCGCCCCGCATAAAATTCGGATCAAAAATCCTAGTCGCTCGCGCAAAATTTAGATCAAAAGCCCTCATCGCCCACCTCGCTTCTAAATTTTTGCACCTCGTTTATGAAGGCCTGCTGCACGCTAAGCCGCCGCCCGTGCTGCACGCAGACCTCGTCGGGACTGCCTAGCGCCAGGATTTTGCTGCGATCTTGGATCAAAAACCGATCGCAATACTCCGCCTCCTCCATAAAATGCGTCGTCACGACCACGCTCACGCCGGTGCGCGCCAGCGCATTTATGCGGTTCCAAAAGAGCCTGCGCGAAAGCGGATCGGCGCCGCTGGTGGCCTCGTCGAGAAACAAAATCTCGGGGCGGTGGATGAGCGCGCACGCCATCGAAAGGTTGCGCCCCGCGCCAAAGGGTAGGTTCTGCCATGTCTCGTTTCGCAGCCGCTGCAAGCCAAACTCGCTCAAAAGCTCCTCTATGCGCCGCTTCAGCGCCATGCCGCCGATGCCGTAGCTACGGCCGAAATACTCTAAATTTTGATAGCAGCTTAGCTTTTTATAAAGCGAGAATTTCTGCGAGACATAGCCGATGCGCGATCTGATCGATGATTTGGCATGACGTAGATCCTCGCCCATGACCGAGATCTCGCCCCCGCTCATACCCAAAAGCGCGCAGATCATACGAAAGGTCGTCGTCTTGCCCGCGCCGTTTGGACCTAGAAGGCCGAAAATCTCGCCCTTTTTGACCTCGAAACTCGTATTTTCCACGGCGGTGAATGAGCCGAATTTTTTACTCACATCGCGCACTTTGATGACGGTTTGAGCCGCATCGAAGCTCCTTTTTTCGTAGCCGAAGTTTGCCGCGCCGATCTCTGCTTTATTTAAAAAAATATACGCATCCTCTAGGCTCGCCTCGCGCGGGCTCAGTTTAAATTTAGCGCTTTCGTTTTCGTTAAATTTAGCGCCCTCGTTTTCATTTGAAATTTTAAAATTTTCGTCGCCCCCGTTTTCGCGCTCCGTGCTTTCGCCGCCTCTGTCTTCGTCGCTACCGCTTAGACTCGCGTTTAAAAACTCCTGCAGATCGCGCAGGCTTATCGGCTCATCGCTTAGCAGATCGACGCTGCCGTCTCTGGGGCAGATGTCGATGAGCGGGGAATTTTTTAAAAACCTTTGCGTCTTAAACATCAAGCGGCGCGCCAGGCTCTGATAATCCTCGCCGCCAATGCGAAAGGTGCGGTCCCGCAGCGCCGCGGTGATCTTTGCGGCACGCTCCTGCGCTATGATCTTGCCGCCGAGCAAAATCAGCGTCAGATCGGCATCCGCCGCCTCATCGAAATACGCCGTCGAAAATATGCATTTCGCGCCGCTTTGATCCAGATACTCGCGCACGATCGCCCACAGCTCCCTGCGCGAGAGCGGATCGACGCCGACGGTGGGCTCATCGAGTACCAAAAGCCGCGGACGAGCCGCAATCGCGCAGGCGACGCCGAGCTTTTGCTTCATCCCGCCGGAGAGCGAATCCACGGCGTAATCTTTGAATTTCAAAAGCCCCACGCGGCGCAAAAGCCCGCGCAGATACTCCTCGCCGCTTTTTAGATCAAGCCCTTTTAGGCCTGCGAAGATATTTAAATTTTGCCAGACGCTAAGCTCCTCGTAAAGCCCTAGGCTCTGCGACATATAGCCGTTTGCGCGGACGAATTCTTTATTTTCGCCGCTAGGGGTGAAGCCGGCAAATTTTATCTCGCCGCAATCGGGCGCAATGATGCCGCAGATGAGCTTTAAAAGCGTGGATTTGCCCGCGCCGTCGGGGCCCGTGAGGCTGATGAGCCGCGGCGCGTCGCCGATTCGCAGATCGAAATTTTCAAAAACGACGTTTTTGCTGCGATCCTCTCGCAGGTAAAATTTCTTTAAATTTACGATATTTAGTAGATCCAAGCCTAGCTCCAAATTTTATATTTACTCGCCCCGTCGCTTGGCGCGACGAACGAGACCTACGCAGCCAAAAAGCGCTCTTTGTCGCGACGCCTTGCTTCTGCAGCCGCCGAGACGTCGTGGTTTCGCAGCCACTGCGGCGTCTTAGTTTTGTGACAGCCGCGGCATCTCGGTTCTACAACCGCCGCGCGCTTTAAATTTAGCAACGAGCGTCGAACAATTTCGCCCAAACCTCGCATAAATTCGACGCAACTTACCGCAAGCGCGCGAAACTAAGCCCTATCGCGTCTGGGCGCCCTGCAATCGCCCGCTCGAATTTTGCGTGCCCGCACGATCGGCGTTGCTTACGGCTCGCGCAGAATATTCCGCGCGCCGCCCGATCCGTCTTGAGCGTGTGCATATCGCATCGGCTAGCCGCGCCGCTAACGATGCACACACAACGCGCATGGACGGGGCGGTCTCCAAAACATGAAGCGACCCGTGAGTATCCGCGATAAATTCGCTTCAAAACGCAAACGAAAGCGAGTTTTTAGACGCCTGGCGAGCTGTGAGCGCCGAGCTCTCTATCTGCGCTGCGCCTCTCGGGGTAAAATTTCATCGCTGCCCGCCTTTTGGGCAAAATTTCACTTCCGCCTGCCTTTCGAGGTGAAATTTACCGCCGCCATCTCTTTTGACGAAATTTTACCTAGTCTCGACTTTCCTTAACATAGTACCGATTTCAGCTACTGCGTCCTTTGGGGCGAATTTACCGCTACTCGCAATCGGTATTTAATCGCGCCGTTCGTTTCGTAGTGAATTTTACTACCGTCCGCGCTCGGTTCAATCGCCGTTTGTTTGTCGCAAAACGCCCGCTAGAAACAAAGCCCGCTCTCGCTCTACCGCCGGCTTTTACCTATTCTCCGCCGAGATGCAAATTTTAAAATTTAACTCGCGCTGTTTTGCGCCAAAATTTCGCCGAAATTTTACTTGCCGCGCTGCAAAATTCCGATCTTTTATCCAAAGCCGCTGCCGGCTCACGTAAAACCCGCACGATAAAATTTACGCCGCCTTTCGCCTTTGTACGGCACCAACCCTAAGTGCGCAGCATTTTATAATCGTCTGCGCCGAAACGATGTACCTTTAGACGTAGCAAAAAATTTCATCGCCCTGCTCTGCTAAACAGGCGCCGTTTAAATTCCGCCTCGAAGCGCGCTTTTAAAATTTCATCAGATTCACGCTGTATGAGCGTCTCGCGCGGCGTTGCGTAAAATTTTGTCGGGCGATGGGCTCTGCTATCCAAATTTCGCCCGCAGTGTCCGAAGCGCCGCCCGCGTGCTAAATTTCAAGCCCGCACTTAAAATTTAGCGCACAGTGCTCGCCCGTTAAAATTCCACGCTGATCGGCTGGCCTAAGCGAAACTGCCCATCTTCGTCGCTAAAATCGGCGCGCGCCTCCCACACGAGATCGGCACGCAGCTCCTCGGTCTGCACCGTGCGCGGCGTGTACATCGCGGTTTGGCTCACGTAGGCGACCTTTGCGCTCGCGCCAGAGCCGTCCGCAGCGATGATCCGCACGCTCTGCCCGGCACGCAGGAAACGGAGCTGATTTTCGCTCAGATAAAATTTCGCACGCTTATTTTTTACTTCGCTGAGCTCAAAAACGCCCACGCTGGGTATGCTGATGTCGCCAAGCTCCTTAAGGCGCGCTCTGATCTGCCCGCTAAAGGGCGCTTTTAGCACGCTTTGTGTCTCGATTTGGTAATTCAGATATTTTAGATTTTCCTCGCAGCTTGCCAAATTTGCGCGGGCGGCGCCGATATCCTCGCCGCGGTAGCCGCTTTGAAGCTGGCGCAGATTGGCCTGCGCACTTTGCAGCTGGGCTTGCGTGCGCTTCATCGAGTAAAACGCCTCGTCGATCTGCTGCTTGGACGCGGAGTTGGTTTTGCCTAGGCTCTTTAGGCGTTCGTTCGTCAAAGTGGCGAGCTGTAGGGCGTTTTGCAGCGCGCTTACATTCGCCGCCGCCATCTCGATCTCCTCGCTACGAAAGCCGCTTTGTAATTTCTGCAAGCTAAATTTAAGCCCGTCGCATCTCGCGATCTGAATCTGCCTTTGAAAGCTCAGATCCGCCGTATCCAGAGCCGCCAAGACGTCGCCAGCCTGCACGAAATCGCCCTCGTCGCGATAAAGCGCGCTTATGCGGCCGCTGCGCTCGAAGCTAAGCGAACTCTGCCTGATATCGATGATGCCGTAGGCCTTGTGCGCGACCTCTTCGCGCCTATCGAGATTGAAGTAGATCGCCGCGGCGAGAGCGGCCAGCGCAAAAACGACGAAAATTAGAAGCCTTTTCATAGATCGCCTTAAATTTTGATATGCGGTTATTATAAAATAACTTTTCTAATGCGGCGCTGATATTTGAGGCTCGGGCGGTGATTTTATAAATCGATCGCATTAAATTTGTCGTATTGAATTGACCGCCGCGAGCGGGCTAGATTTTGAGCTTGGGAGGATAAAATTTAGCCTATCCGCGCGATTTTAAGCGGTACGGCTTGTAAAATATCGCTACTTTTTGAATTAAAAATTTTAAAATTTTAATAAGGAGGCTCCGCTTTCAAGCGGAGCGTGGAAATTTAACGTGCGGTACCGCGCTAGCACTGCGGGCGAAATTTTGTCGCAAAAGCAAGATTTTAATATGAGATTGGAATTTTAATGCGCGGGCACCGCACTAGCACTGCGGGCGGAATTTATCGTTTATTGCACGAATAGCGCGTAAGTTGCCGCGAACTAAATTTTATCGCGACACCTATAGCTATCTGCGCGGCGAGTTGGAATTTACGGCTCCCGCTAGCGATAAAATTTTACGCGGTATAAGCCGACGGCGTTTGAATGCGACGGAAATTCTAACAGCGCGGCGAATGAAATTTAAGAGGGCTCCGCTTTCAAGCGGAGCGCGAAATTTAATGGGGAAATTTAGCGAGATTTGGGCTCATCGAGCCTAAATCTCGCTCGGTCGCACAAAAGCTGAAATATTTAAAACTCGCCTTTAACCGCGGCGATCCATTTATCAGCCCTCGCCTGCCAGTGCTCGTCGCCCTTAAAATCGATCGTAAGACCTACGAATTTGCCGTTTATGAAGGCGCGCGAATGTTTAAATTTATAGCCCTCTGCGCCCCAAGCGCCGATGAGATCGGCCTTTTTAAGCACCGGCAAAAACGCGCTCATGCCGCTGCAAAAATCGCTGCCGTGGCGCTCGACGTTGCCAACGCCTATGAGCGCGACCTTGCGTCCGTCAAAATCAGTTTTATTCAAAAGCTCCAATTTTTCGTCGAATTTGGCCTGGATCTGTCCGTCGCCGTGCGTCGAGGCCGCAAAAATAAACGCGCCCGCTCCCGCCAAATCCTCCTCGCCAAGTTCTTTGGCCTCCTTGATCTCAAAACCGAGCTTTGAAGCGATATATTCGCTCACGACTTTCGTATCGCCGCCTTTGGTGGCGTAAACTAATAGTTTTTTCATTTTCTCTCCTTAAAAATAAGAATGATTCTAACAAAATAAGATAAATTTTGAGTGAAATAAAAATTTTATAAGGCGCCCAGATACGGCACAATGCCTCGTATCCGGATAATTTTAAGCGGCAGTGAGCCGGTAAATTTTAACGCCGCCGCTTAACCGCTCGTATAAAAACTCATAGTATAATGCCACCCGTAGCTCATTACAAAGGAGAAAACATGAAGAATTTCACATTATGTTTGATCGCAGCGATAGCGCTTTGCGGCTGCGCGACCCCGCAGGATCGATATGGTGGAGATATTTATGACGCGAGCGAAACAAACCGCATGAGGCAGAGCGATCGGATCGAGATCGTCGATGTCCTGCCCGCCAAAATCAACGTAGAGCGCTCCGAGGGCAATACTGGTAAAATTTTAGGCGGCGTCGCAGGCGGAACTACGGGTGCGGTCATCGGGCATAAGCTCGGCAAACATAGCAGCAGCAGGCGCTTAGCCGAAACTGTAGGGCTCGTGGGCGGCGCGGTGGTGGGCGCGGTCGCCGGAGATGCGATCCAAAACTCCCAAAAGACGGTGCAAGGCTCCAACATCATCTATAAATTTAAAGGTAAGGAGTACTCATCCGTGCAAGCCGATCCGCCGTGCAGATTTAGACGCGGCAAGGCTCTGCTGATCCACACGGGCGGCGAAACGCGGGTGCAGCCAAACTCTGGATGCTAACAGAACTCGGTATGTTAAATTTAAAGCCGCCCAAAGCTTGCGGTGAAATTTTAAAATTTCACCGCGATGTTTAAAATTTAAGAGCGGCTAATTCACGAAATTTAAAGCGATCTATGAAATTTTAAAGGGCGCTAGTTTTGTAAATTTGCGCTCTTGAAATTTTAAAATTTTAAGGGGATAAATTTGAAAAAGAAGTACATTTTATCGCTACTGGCTCTGCTTTCAATCGTTGTCGTTTTGTATTTTACGGGTTTTTCTTTTAGCAAATTTAGATATTTAAGCGATGGTGCAATTTTAAAAAATTACCTAGATGCCTCCTTACTTGATAGTGTTAGGCGCGATGACTGGTACGGAACGCGTCCTAAATTTTATATCATAGAAGAAAATCCAACTACGGATGAGATAATGCGAACCTTAAAATTAGTGGTCGAAAATGATGTAAATAAAACCGTAGTTATATCGAAACATCAATATTTTGAGGGCGGCGGACTGATAGAAAACGTTTCGGTTGAGAGGCTAGAGCCTTTCGAAGCTTTAAAGAAATATTACACTATAAAAGAGGCTACGAACGACATCGTTAAAGGGGGAGAATGGGAGGATGGTAAACCAACAGAAGAATATGTGGATATACCAATTGGGCAAGCTTTTGCGATTCTAAGTGATGACAAGTACTTTGTAGATATCTACGCAAGGGACAGCTTTCTTAATAAAGAAGGAAGATATTTTGCATATAAATTAATTTCATTTTATGGCTATTACAGTAACTATGAAGAATACCATAATAAGGTTTTATATGATAAAAACTATGCAGTAAACGGCTTAAAAAGAGATATAGATGAATATATCGGCAGTTCGGATAGGAACGATTTAGAAAACTATCTAAAGAAAATTCCCCAAATAGTTTCAAAATATTATGGAACAATAAGATGAAGATAATTTTAAGTAGTTGCGGAGAAAACCGCCAAAATCCATAAACACAAATTTTAAGATACCTAAGGAGGATATTGTAGGAAGAAATAAAGATAACGCCAAACGGAATTTATCGCAAGATTAAGACATATCAGATACCCTATCTAAATTTAATCTCAAATTCTATCCGAGTCTTTAAATTTACCCAAACTCTCTCGCGTATTTCATCCCCAAATCATACGCCTTTTCATTTAGCGCACGGGTTTTTTTAGGCACAGAGCGGAGCATTTGAGCTTTTACGAGCCCTACGTCCATGCAGCGGCTAAGCTCTACTGCGATCGCTAGAGCCACGACACTTTGAGTGATGACATTTCCAACCTCGTATTTTGCGATGGTAATGATTGGAATTTCATAAATTTTAAAGTTTATCCTATCCTCATCGCTCGGTGCTACTAAATTCGGCTCGATTACGATCACGCCACCTTTTTTCACGCCATTTTTGAAAGCATCGTAGCTACTCTGCGCCGTTGCGAGCATGAAATCGATCTCGCCCTCGCTCGCGTAAGGATATAGAATTTCTTCATCGCTTAAGATAATATCCACTTTCGTAGGTCCGCCGCGTACCTGAGAGGTATACGTAGATGCCTTGATTCCATAGCCGCCGTGCGCGATCTTTGCCGCAGCTAGAATTTCACCCGCTAAGATCACGCCTTGACCGCCCACCCCCACAAATCTTAATTGATTCATCTTAGTCCTTCAAAATTTATCGCTTCGCCGCTTTGCGCCGCGTCTATCACCTTTTGATACGCTTTTGTGTATTCGGTGCGCTCATTATCTTCGTGCAAAACTCCAAGCGGAAATAGCCCCGCTCGCTCATCCTCGCTAAGAGCGTCAAATTTTGCTTTAGAAATCGTGCGCGAATCAAGCCACTTTAGCATTTGCACCGCCTCGCTCATTTTATTTTTACGACCCAAATTTACGTGGCAATTGCTAAAAATATCAAAAAAACTATAACCCTCGTGCTCAAAGCCCTTGGCTAGAAGTCGCTCGATTTTTTCTGGATTTGTCACGCTCTCGCGTCCGACAAAAGTTGCTCCGGCAGCGATTGCAAGTTTCGCCGCATCAAAACTGGGATCGACATTGCCGTATTGCGCCGTAACCGTCCAAAACCCGCGCGGTGTCGTAGGACTCGTCTGCGAGTTCGTGAGCCCGTAGATGAAATTGTTTACTAAGATATGATTTAGATCGATATTGCGGCGGCATCCATGGATCGTGTGATTGCCCCCTATCGCAAGCCCGTCGCCATCGCCAGTGACTACTATTACGTGCTTACCCGGATTTGCAAGATTGATACCCGTAGCATAAGCTATCGCACGCCCGTGCGTCGTATGGACGGTATTGCAGTCTATGTAACTAGACATCCTACCGCTACAGCCGATACCGCTTACCACGCACACATCGTCCATACTCCAGCCTACGCGGTCAATCGCGCGGATGATCGCTTTTAAGATCACTCCGTCGCCGCAGCCCCAGCACCAAAGCGTAGGCATCTTGTCCGTTCTTAGATATTTATCGTAATCAAACGCCATTTAAAGCTCCTTTACTTTCTCGATAATCTCGCTAGGGCTGATCGGCCTGCCGTTTGCCTTAAGAAGCGTCTTAAAATCATCTCTCAAGCAAGCGCGCTGCACCTCTAGCAGATACTGCCCTAAATTTAGCTCGGCGATCAAAATTTTATTAAATCTCTCTCCTAGCTCCCTTAGCTTGCGCGCTGGGCTTGGCCACAGCGTGATCGGGCGAAAAAGTCCCACACGCACGCCTTGCCCACGTAGCTTTAAAATCGCGTCTTTTGCTGCTAAGCTAACGCTGCCGTAGGCGATGATGCAGATTTCGGCGTCATCTAGCATAAATTCCTCGTATTGCACGATCTCATCTTCATACGCCGAAATTTTATTAAAAAGCCTTTTTATAGAGCGATCCACGATCTGCTCGTTTTCGGTCGGAAAGCCCTTCGCGCCGTGATGAAGCCCCGTTATGTGATAGTGGTATCCCCTAAAAAAGGGATTTAGCACCGCAGGCTTATCCGGCGCAGCATCGTAGGGCTCATAATCTTTCGGACTACCTTTAAATTCCGCCCTGCGCTCGATTTTTAGATCCGAAATTTCAGGCAGCACCGCCTTAGCCTGCATATGCCCAAGCGTCTCATCAAGCAGCAAAAATACCGACGTCATAAACCGCTCGGCTAGATTGAAAGCGCGCACGGTCTGCGTATAAGCCTCCTTTAGTGAGCCCGGGCACAGCGCGATGCTTTGAAAATCGCCGTGAGTGGGGTTGCGAGCTTGCAAAATATCGCCCTGCGCCACTCTCGTAGGAAGCCCGGTGCTAGGACCTCCGCGCATAACATTTACGATTAAAAGCGGAATTTCAGCGATAAAGCCAAGTCCAATCTGCTCTGATTTTAGCGAAATTCCAGGACCGGAGCTTGCCGTCATCGCCTTCGCACCGCTCATAGATGCGCCCAAAGCTACAGAAATGCCCGAAATTTCATCTTCCATCTGGATAAATTTACCTCCGACCTTAGGTAGCAAGCGACTCATCTCGTGCGCGATCTCGCTGCTCGGCGTGATCGGGTAGCCGCCGAAAAAATTACAGCCACAATCAATCGCCGCACGCGCAATTAAGGCGTTGCCTGTGGAAATTACCTCTCTCATTATGCGTCCTTGGGTTTCATAAAATTATTGTTTTTGATCTTTTCAGCCATCTCTCTAGCCTGCGAGCTTAGACGAGCGAATTTAAAGCCCTTGGGCGCGACGAAAATCGCAAAATCAGGGCAGTGCAACTCGCACTCCCTACAGCCGATACAGGCGCCCTCATCCACCACGTCGATCATCATGCCCTGCACGGCGCCCTCGTCCTGTCTCATCGCGATCGCGCCGCTAGGACAGACGCTTACGCAGATATTGCACGCCTTACAGCGGCTCTCATCCGTCCAGACGGCGCGCTGGCTCTCATTTTCGCTCATATTTTCTCCTTAATTTATCAAAATCTGCACTAAATCCCGCCTCGCGATTTAAAATTTGAAATTTTGCGGCGCAAGCCTGCTTTGATCGCATTAAAGTCCTCTCGTTTTTAAATTTTGCAGAGTTTAAATTTTAAAATTTTGTGGCGTTTAAAAAATTTTACGTCACGCAAAATTCTGCGCCAAAGTAAAATTTTAATCTATGAAATTTCACAGCGGGCAAAATTGCGCAAATTTTAAAATTCCGCAGCGAATGAAATTTTACGCTACAAAATTCCGCGAGCTTAAATTTCTTGCCAAAGTGAAATTTGATGCTGCAAATTCTATCACAAGAATTCTGCGCTTTAAAATTTTAGCTCTGTAAATTCCGCGTCGCGTCGAATTCGCTTTATTTCCACTAAAACTTTAGCTCCGCTATCCGCTCACGCATCCGCTCAAGCTGCGCGTAAAACTCGCCCGAGTAGGCGAAATTTCTCTCTATCGCGCCCATTTTACCGACGCTTACGAAGCGCCCCAAAGGCACTCCGGATCTATCCGCGACGCAGCAGGCGAGCGTGTCGCAGGTATCAAAAAGAATGTATTTTATGATCTTTACGATCCCAGCAGCGGGCGCCAAATACGCAGACGTGCCCAGCAGCTCGCCGATCTGCGCGCCGGCACGTTTGGTATTTTGCACCGCGCGCTCGAAAATTTCATCCGAAATTTCAAATCCCAGCTCGTTTTTAAGCGCGATCATCTCTTCGCTATGCGGACCCACGATCGCGCTTCTCATCGATGAAATTTCCTTGCCGCTCGCTCGCGCGAGTTCAAATTTAAGCCGCGCGCCGTCTAGCTCGCCCGCCATGCCGATGACTCGCTCCTTTGCAAACCCGCTAGCCTGCAGCGCCGCATAGACCATCATATCAAGCGGATTGGTAACGACGACGATGATGGAGCTAGGCGCGTATTTTGCGGCATCTCGTGCGCATTGCGCGACGATAGCGGCGTTTGCGCCAAACAACTCCTCCCTGCTCTGCCCCGCCTTTCTTGCGTGCCCCGCCGTGATCACGACGATGCCTGCATCCGCTATGTCGCCGGGCTCCGTGCTGCCGCTTATGCGCAGGTCGCGCTCATAAACCGCCGCCGTATGGGCTAGATCGAGTGCCTTGCCGCGCGCGATCCGCTCTACCGCATCCACAAGCGCGATGCTATCTATCTTTTGGCTCAAAGAATCGCTTACGATAAGATCGTTTGCTACCGCTGCGCCGATGTTTCCGGCGCCGAATATCGCTATTTTCATTGTTATCTCCCAAATATCGGCCCGCATTTTTATGATTGCGGGGTTTAAATTTTAAAATTTAAAGACGAAATCTCGTTTTTTAAATTTAATGCCGAAACGGCCTTAAATTTTACCTCTGCGCCTTTACGTTGCGCTCGTGCTCGGCTTGCGTGCGCGCAAAATCGTGAAGCCCCGTCTTTTTATTTCGCATAAAATACAGATACTCGCTCTTTGCAGGCGCGAAAACGGCGCGTATTGCATCGCGAGAGACCACGCACACAGGCTCTTTGGGAAGTCCGTCGTTGAGGTAGGTGTTGTAGTGGCTGGTGTCGGTGCGGATGCGCTGCGGAGTGATCTTGACGTGCGAAAACTCGCCGTAATTCAGCGTGCCGTCCATCTGAAGGCGCATATTTTTGGCCAAGCGATTGTCGATGACGGAGGCTACGAGGGGCATCTCATCTGCGTTTGCGGCCTCTTTTTGAATGACCGAGGCCTTGATCAGCACCTGCTTCCACGCCGTGGCGTTATAGTCGCCGCTAAGCTCGCGCGACAATCCTTCGTGGAATTTTTGTGCGCTTGAGATGAGGTGGTCGATGATATTTTTTTCGCTTTCGTTTTTGCTAATTTTGTAGGTTTCAGGCACCAGAAAGCCCTCGTAAAACGGCGCCGTGGCGTTGTATTCGCGCTCAAGCTCGCTAAAGCTTAGCCCGCGATCTTTCGCAAGCTGTTTTAAAAACACGATCGTAGTCTCTCCGGGGATCAGCTTGATCTCGTTCATCACGGGCTTTGCGACGCTTAGCTCATACAAAAATTGATATTTGGGCAAATTTTCGCCGCTAAGCTCCAGCTCGCCGGTTTTTGCGCCGCCGTAAAAAGAAAGTAGCCTCGCATCAAATTTCGTAAATTTTGGATAACTCTTTGAGAGTTGCGATAAAATTTTCGTTGAGCTGCCCTGACCTATCTGTACGGTTTTCGCGTTGCCGACGCGCTCGTGTAGATCAAAGCCCACGGCCAAAAGAACGATAGCCGCAAGCTCGATACAAATGCACGCCGCTTTGATGAGCTTTATAAAAAATTTCATGCATTCCTTTCAAAATTTAGCTGAAATTATAGGCAAATAAGCCAAAATTTTGAATAAATTTCATATTATAAGCGCAGTTTTTCGGCACGCTCGATTTGGTTTTGAGCGTAGCTTTTTAATGGGACAATGATGTATAAATTTTTAGCTAGATTTTTTCTTACTCTTACTATACTTTTTATAATCTGCGCGGTAGGCCTAAAGCACGGTATTGCGATTTCACAGCTGGACGTGGGCTTTGCAAAGCTTGAGGGATTTTATCTCAAGCTAAATAAAAGTCTCGTGCTGCGCATCAAAAATCTTGAAATTACGCAAAATAATACACAAAATTTAGAGCAAAATTCCACTGATCTGCGCACGCAAAGCGAGAAAATTTTAGAATTTAGCAAAAAAATCTCGCTCATCAACTCCTTTTTCGAAGAGATCGACGTAGACAATATGAAAATAAAAGGCGAAAGCCTGAAACTAAAATACAAAAGCGACGTTTTTTACGCCGACACGCGGTTTTTTAGGCTAAACTCGCAGATCACGCCGAGCGCAAACGGGCTAAACTTCGATCCGATCGAGCTTGAACTAAATGATTTTAATCTCACTCTGCACGGCACGGCGCGAGCAAATTTCAGAGCCGATACGTATGATTTTAACGGCACCTTCGCTTCGCACGAGATCGCGGGCGAGCTTGACGTGCATAACATCGGCTCGGAGCTAAATATCGAGATAAACCGCGCCTCGGCCTTGAGTCTGAAAAATTTTATGAATGAGCTGGGCGCGCTTACGGGGCTAAATCCTCTTGCGAACGAGTGGATCTACGGCAAGGCGATCGCGCAAAACTACTATATCGAGAATCTGCATGCCAAAATCGATCTGAAAGACCCGCGCCCGATCGCCGAAAATGTTAGCGCCACGGCCTACGCGCAGGATCTTACGATAAAATTTCAGCCGCAAATCGAAGCCGTAACGGTAAAAGATGCCAACATCACGCTCAAAAACGATTATCTAAGCTTCACGCTAAATGAGCCTAAATTTAAAGGCAAAAGCCTGGAGGGAAGCGGCGTGCGTATCGGCGGGCTTTTTGAAGAGAGGCCGATCGTATATCTGGATCTGCGGACCAAGGAGAGTTTGGGCAAGGACCTTATAGCGATCCTGCAAAGCTACGGCATAGACGAGCCCGTATATCCGCTAGGCGGCGGGATCGATGCGCGCGTGCTGATAGACGTGGACGTCGAAAAGGAAAGCGCCAAGGTAGATGCGAACGTGACGCTAAAAGACGCCGATCTGATGATCTCTAAAGCGAAATTTCACTCCAAAGCCGCGCGGGTGCATATCACAGAAAAAAAAATCGACATCAAAGACGCGAATCTGCAAAATGAAATTTTTAACGCCACTGCAAGCGGCAGTATCGATATCGCCACGCGCAAAGCTAAATTTAACGGCGTTATTCATAGCTTCAATCTCTCCCCGAACGGCAAAGAAATTTTAAAATTTGGCGACGCACGAGATAATATAAGCCTTGATTTTAGCGGCAAAGCGCCGGTGCTGAGCTCGCAATTTTTAGGCGCGAAGATGAGCTTCGGCGAGCGGATCGAGATCAGCTCGCCCGATATTAGCGGAATTTTGCCATTTTCTAAGACGCTTAAAAACGCGGGCATTAGCGGCGGAGATCTTAAAATTTTAACCAGCGATTTTACAAACTTAGATATCAGCAGCAACAATCTCATCTTTGATTTCGGTCTGCTGAACAAGGACGGAAGCCATTATAAAAACGACTCTTTCGCGCTTAGAGTGCGCGGCGGCGATCTGGAAGGCTCTAGCGGAAGCGGTAAAATTTCTCTTAAAATCAACAAAGGCGGCAACTTCGTCTCTTTAAAAGACGTGGACGTCGCGATCAATACGAGCGTGCAAACCAGCGAGTTTAATAGCGGCACAAAGGAGCGCTCACCGATAAATTTCAGCGGACAAAATTCTGCGATCGTGCTATCCGATCTTAATAAGACGCTGAAATTTACGCACTTTAACGGCGTGCTGGACGGCAAAAATATGAACCTGAACGCAAGCTTCAAGCGCGGCGACGTAAAGCTGATCTTTAAAAAGAGCTTGCTTCAAATTTTTGCGCAAAACATCAGCGGCGAGGCGCTTAATCAATTCCTGGGCTCGCAGAGCTTCGACGGAGGGGTATTTACTCTAAAAGCAAGCGGCATCGATCCGCGAAACTACCGCGGCGAGATCAACGTACAAAACACCTATCTGAAGGACTACATCATCTATCAAAGGCTGCTTAGCTTTATAAACTCCGTGCCATCGCTGCTTACGTTTAAGACGCCCGATTTCAACGATCGCGGCTTTAGCGTGCAGAAGGGTAAAATTTACTTTCGCCGCAGCGGTGATAAAATTTACATAAACGCGATGAACTTTACCGGCAGTAGCGCAGATATCGCCGGCAACGGCGAAGTGGATATGAAAAGCGGCGCGCTGAATATCGATCTGGAGCTTAAATACCTCAAAGACGCAAGCTCGATAATCTCAAAAATTCCGCTTCTAAATCATATCATCTTGGGCGAAAACAACACGATTTCAACGATCATCGAGATTCGTGGCACGACGAAAAAGCCCACCTACTCGACCGGCGTTGCGACCGACGTGCTAAAAACGCCGTATAATCTCATCAAAAACACGCTGATGCTGCCGTTCGTGATCTTCGGCGACAGCGAGGAGAACAAATGAAATTCCCGCTCGATTATAAGGATAGCTTTGAAAAATCGCTGCTGTTTTGGCTCGTAAAATTCGTGCGCTACAAGCTAAGCGCGCTATCGAATAAGGAGCTTAAAAACGACGCGCTGTTTCGCCGCGCGAGCCTGGCGCTAAATCACGAAGTAGCAAACATCAATGAACTCGAGCGGCTCGCAAAAGACGCACGAAATGCGGGCCTTACGGGCATTAACACTTACTTTAATCCGCTTAAAAAATTTTACGAAGCGATCATGCAGTACGGTCTTGAGAGCATGAAAAATATCGACGAAGAGCTTTTGAGCGAAATTTTAGCTTCGATTACGGGCGGGCTGAGCGATGCGAGCAAAAAAAACTACCGCATCGCCGTGATAAATTTTTTCGGCTTCATCGACCGCCAAAACGAGCAGGACGGCACCTCACACAACTACGGCATCGAGCTTAAGCACTGGGGCGGCGTTAGCGGCAGCTGCGGCACGAAGCTTCCGGAGTTTATGAGCGAGGAGGAGCTGAAGCGGTTTTTGGACGCGATAAATCTAAGCGAGTTTCCCTCATTTGCCCATCGCAATCGCCTGATCGTAAAAATCATCGTCTACACCGGCATCCGCGTGGGCGAGGCGATAAATCTCAAGCGCAAAGATATCGCGCCAGAGGGCGATCTTTTCGTCATCCGAATCCGCGGCAAGGGCAACAAATACCGCATCGTGATGATTAAACGCCACCTGATCGAGGAGCATCTAAACGCACTGGAGACGAATTTCGCAAACAAAGAGGGTTATCTTTTCGTCACCAAAAACGGCGCGCCGCTTACTCAGGCCTACGTCAGCGGCATCGTGGAGAAAATTTTAATGAGCGCGGGCATCCGTAAGGAAAAAAACGGCGCTCATATGCTGCGCCACACCTTCGCGACGATGCTTTACAAAAAGCAAAAGGACCTCGTACTCGTCCAGGAAGCTCTCGGCCACGCGAGCCTAAATACTTCGCGCATCTACACCCACTTCGACAGCGACAAACTGCGCCTTGCGGCGAAGGTCGCGGAGGAATTCGAGGAGTGAAATTTTAAAATTTGAGGTAGCGAGAGGCTTGCTTGAGCGAGATTTTTTGGGATTTCGTTTTGAAGCGGCTTTGAAATTGTTTTTTATGGAATTTATTTCACAAAAGTTTTGGAATTTTATTTTGAAAATTTTAAAATTTATTTTTCATATTCGAATAACAAAATCCAAAATCCTGCCTTTCGCATTTTATAATTTAACTCATTAACTCGGCAAAATTTAAAATTAACGCGCGAGCCCTAGAGCTTGATCGCAAAAGAATCTAAAATTTTACTCTTTTGGAGTATAGAATAATTTACTTTTTAGGTTTTCTCATGCGATTTTGCCTAAAATTCCAGATAAATTTAGTGCAAAATTTCATTTAAATTTTGACGATACGGGATTTCATCCGAGGATTTTATAAGCAAAAGATAATCGACATATTAAGAGGTAGCGGATATAAAATTTATCTGCAAATTCCGCAAGGATGGAATTTCTGATTTAAAATTTAAACTCTCAAAATTTTATAGTTTGATTTACTTCCAAATTCTTATCGCACCGAATTCTCCTTAAAATTTAAAGACGCAAAAGATTTGCCACTAAAGTTTGCTGCAAAATTTACCGACGCGAAGTTTACTTCGTAAACAGCGCAGGAATCATATAGAAATTTCTAATAAAATTTAAAGAGATAAAATCATCGGCATGATTATTTTAGATTTATTTTACGACAGAAATCCCGCTCTTGCGAGCAGGATTTCATTTCTTAGGGGGATAAGAAAAGGAGTTTAGGCTAAATAAATTTAGCCCGAGATTTCGTCTAGCCACGGAATTCGCGGCAAAAAGGAGCAAAAAGACGAAATCTCGCGCAAAATTTTAAGCTAAGATTTAAGCGATCGGCTCGCGACAATAAACCAGATTTGCGACAGCTTCAAAAGCTATCGCAAAAAACGCTGTGCCGCAAGCATCAAATCAGACAAGCCTTTGTTTTTTGAAATACTCACGCGGAGCCTTGCAGAGCGGACAGGCGCCAGGAGCTTTCTTTCCGCGATGAACATGCCCACAGACCTCACACACCCAAACTTCCTCGTCAAAACTCTCGAAAAAGCCCTCCTCTAGCAGGATCTTTTGAAGCTCGTTGTATTCGCGCTCGTGCTCCTCCTCGACCTTGCCAATAGCGTTAAAAAGGCGCGCAACCTCTTTTTTACCCTCTTCGGTCGCGATTTTAGCAAAGCTCGGATACATGCTCTCGTGCTCGTAGCGCTCGCCGGCGGCGGCATCAAGCAGATTTTTATCCATCTTATCAAGCGGGATACCCGCAGCCGCGTGATGTGCCTTTAGCTCGGCTCTGGCATGCCATTTTTCGTTTTCGGCAGCCTCGTAAAAATGTCGCGCGATAGCGTGAAAGCCTGCCTCTTTGGCCAAATCGCCGTAAAGATCATATTTGTTGCGCGCTTGCGACTCGCCTGCGAATGCCTTCATTAAATTTACCTGCGTCAGATCCTCGGTAATGCATTTCATCGGCTCTCCGCAGCAGCTAAGCGTGCCGCCGCCTACTTTTTGCACCTCGACCTCCGCGCCGCACTTGTCGCATCTGTAAGTTTCGTACTGTCTCATTTTCAACCCCCTTATCAAAAATTTTGTGGAATGATACCAAAGCTACTATTAAATTTTACTTAATAAATTTTATTCTTCTCAATAAATTTATATTTTTGAGAAAATTTCAGCGTGAAATTTCCATCCGTAAAATCTAAATTTAAGGTTTTTCAAAGCAAATGGAATTTCAAGCGAAAGTGCTAACACTCGATCATCTAAAAATATGAAATTTAGTTTTCTGACTCATTTAGTCTACGATTTCAAGACGAGCCACATCATTGGAAATTTTTTAAAATTTGAAAGTTATCTCAAAAATAATTTGCTAATTTTGCCGCGCAGTCTTATTTCACGAGTATATGACAATGCTCGGCAAAAGTAGCCTTAAAATGCGCAACGAGCCGCCCAATTGTAATTATGAAGCGTTAAAAGCGTAATTAAGGGCACTGCAGCATTACCATTTTGCCGCTATGATCAGTACTATGATCAGTAATATCTGAAAATTTATGAACGTCAAATTCTAAGCCGCAAATCGAGCAAGGAGGAAATTTATCGACTTCCTTCTTGCCTAAAAGCGAGCAAATTCCGCCTATTGCCGGATTATGTCCAACGATAAATACGCATTCCGCGCTAGCTGCGTTAAAATTTCGCACAATATCTGCGCTAGAAATTTCCACATTGTTGCAAGATATCGCATTATTTTCGCTAATGCTAGCGGGAATTTTAGCGCTCTTAAAAGCAGAATTTTCCGCGTTTGCGTCGCGAGGTTTTTCGCTACTCAGACCAACCGCATTGTATTTTTCAACATTCACACTGCACCCAAAAAATCGTTTCTCATCCAAGCTGCGAACAAACTTTGCCAAATCCCATAAGCTTGCGTCGTATAACTCTCGCAATGACGCTATTTTTTTTGTCGCATCCAACGCATTAGCGATAATTTGCGCCGTATGGAGTGCGCGTATAGCCGAACTTGTAATAATCAAATCAGGCATAAGTCCCAAGCTGCGCAGCTTTTCTCCGAGTTTAATTGCGCAAAGTTCGCCCACTTGGCTTAATGCCCGTTCAAAATCGCTTTTGCCGCCGCTTTGCGCCTCGGCATGTCTTATAAAATATATCCGTTTCATCCGCATCCTTTCATAAAATTTTATGTATAATTTAGCGTTAAATTCTACAAAATTCTAAATTTTTTCTGGATCATTCCAAAGCCATAACCGACCACAAATCCCGCTATGTGCGCATACCATGCCACATTTACGCCCATTAACATCGGTGCAAAGCTCATTATCAAAATTGCGATAAAAATCCCGCCCGCATTGCGTTCATCAAAATAAGCAATCACGCCTAAAAGCACACAGATAGCGCCGCTAGCGCCTACGATATTGACGATTTCTCCCATGCTCATGGCATAACGGATATAAATCAGACACAAAGCGCCACTCAGCAGCCCGCCTACGATGTAAAGTAGCGTAAATTTTATCCCACCGAACGCCCGCTCTAAAATCCCGCCGAATTGATACAAGACTGCCATATTCATCGCTAGATGCATCACTCCGCCGTGCATAAAAGATGAACTTAGTAGCTGCCACGGCATCCCCTCGAAAAAATATGGATTGAGCCCGAAAAATAGGTAGGACTTAAAGCCGAAAAAATATTCTAATGCGAATGAAATCACGAAAAATAGGACATTCACGGCGATGATCGCGAGAGTAAATTTGCCTGATTGCATGAAGCTCCTTAATTTTTCACGCATAGTAGCAAAATTTTGATTAAATTAAAGGCGTAGTGTGATTTTATAGGCTCGAGTAAATTTCATAGATAAGTGTTGGCATCAAAATTTCGGCGAATAGTTTTAATTGCAAGCGCCTTATCAAAATAGCTGCGCTAAAATTTAGATATAGAGCTTTAAATTAAAATCTCCATAATAAAATTTAGACCATAAATCTTTTTTGAAAGTTTTACGTAATTTATAAAGTTTATCTGATATCAATTAAAAAACAAGCACGCTGCAAATTTAATGACGATAAAATTTCAGTTATATAAAGCTACTTTGTAGAATTTTATGTAAAATTATAAGTATAATTTTACTAAGAATAACAAAAATTTGAGTTCAAATTAATTTCAAAATAAATTTTAGAGTAAATATTTTAAATTCTTTTTATAAGATTACCGCGTTAAATTCGTTATTTCTTGTATAATTCTATAGTCTGCACTAGCGTATAATTAAAGGCACGGATATTATTAAAGAATCGAAAAACGTGTGCATTATAAAATACAAAACGTTCTTTATATAATGCTAATTTGATTTGC
>NZ_CALKTC010000081.1 GCF_937996225.1 uncultured Campylobacter sp.
AGCCTGTAAAGAGCTTTAGCTTTTTAGCAAAACCTAAAGCGACAACTCGTTTTATTCCCCCGAAAATGCCGCGATTATATAACGATGAGGATTAAAGTATCTTTAAAATTTCATAGTTGTAGCAAAAATTTGTGACTAAACCGATTTTTTCGTCACTTGTATTGCTGCGTTTGCTTCTCCGAAGCTAATTTTGACCCGGATATTTTATCGGGTGCCTTCCAAAATTTTTATAATCTATCTGGCAGCCTTTCGACAGCCATTCTTTTATGTGCACTATTATTGTTTAAACCCCATAATCTTCTCAATCCCTTAAATTTCTTTAAAATTCCCTCTAAATTTAAGCCCCGTTTCAAATAGACTTAATAGAATTCTTTCAAATTTCACTCAAAGGTATCCAATGCAAACCGCCCTGGGCTCGCTAGGTCTGATAGCCGCCGTAAATCATATCCCATTCGATGCCAAGGCGCTTATAAATAAATTTGCGCTAAGCAGCGAGGAACCGCAGATCGAAGAGTTAGTGCGTATGGCTAAGCATTGCGAGTTTAAGGCTAAAATCAAAAAGCTAAATCTTTCAAATTTGATGCGCTATAAGCCTCCCTTTATCCTTCAGAAAAAGGACGGAAGCTATTTTAACGTCCTAAAGATAGAACAGCGAAGCGAAGCGGATATTAAAGCGGCAAACGCTAGCAAGACAGCAGCCGATTTAGATAGCGCAAATTCCAAAGATACGGCAGATTCCAAGGAGATATTGAGCTCTAACAGCGACACGGCAAATTCTTTAAACTCATCTTCATCCGCATCGTTATCTTCTAATGCGTCATCTTCTTCCGGCGCGCCATATTCTTCCTCCGCGGACACATCCCATTTGTCTGCCAAAGAGACTAAAGCTTCCCGCTCATCCAAATCCTCGCAAGAACAAGAAGCAGCTATTAAATTTATCGTATTTGACGGCGGCAATTCCGTAAAGGAGCTTAATGCTAGCGAGCTATTTGATCTTTGCAGCGGCGAGTTTATCGTGCTAGCTCATAAAACTCTGAATTCTCAGATCAAATTCGGCTTTGCTTGGTTTTATAAGCGGATGTTAAGCTTTAAAAGAGTGGTATTTGAAGTGCTTTTAGCTTCATTCATCATGCAGCTTTTCGGTCTAGTGACGCCGCTTTTTACGCAAGTGGTGCTCGATAAGGTTTTAACTCATCATAGCATCAGTACGCTAAACGTAATTGCATTTGCATTTTTGGCGACCATCATATTTGAGATGCTTTTAAGCCTAAGTAGAAATTATATATTCGCGCACACTACTACTAAAATCGACGCCAGGCTAGGTAGCGAGCTTTTTAGCCATTTGGCTCTGCTTCCGATGACCTACTTCGAGAACCGCAAGGTTGGAAACATCGTTGCTAGAGTGCGCGAGCTAGATAGCATAAGAGAGTTTATTGCTAATAAAAGCGTTAGTGTGCTACTTGATATTTTATTTAGCTTCGTATTTGTCTTTATGATGCTGCTTTATAGCATTAAGCTTACGCTGATTGCAATCGCATTTATAAGCGTAATTGCTGCGATCTATTTTTTTATCACGCCGGTACTTAGAAAGAGGCTGGAGGATAAATTTCAAATGGGAGCCGCTTCAAACTCCTATCTCGTAGAAGCAGTAACCGGAATGCAGACGGTGAAATCTCTAGCGATCGAGGGCAGTATGCAAAAGATGTGGGAGGAAAATCTAGGCAGATACGTCCGCTCATCTTTTAATCTTTCAAATTTAAGCAACGTCGCAAGCGGCTTTGCCTCGGCACTTCAAAAGCTTATGACGCTTTGCATTTTATATTTCGGCGTGGGGCTCGTAATAGAAGGCAAGCTAAGCGTCGGTCAGCTCATCGCCTTTCAGATGTTTGCGGGGCAATTTAGCGCTCCTGTAATGAGGCTCGTAGGTCTTTGGAATGAGTTTCAGCAAGCTCTTCTTAGCGTTGATAGGCTAGGAGATATATTAAATACTCCAACCGAGCAGAGCACCGATAAGCCGATTGCGTTAAATAATATCGAAGGAGATATAAAATTTGACGCCGTAAATTTCAGATATAGGCCGGATCTAAATTTGGTGCTTAAAGATATCAGCTTTCACGTAGAACCGGGCAAAAGCGTAGGCATAGTCGGCAGAAGCGGCAGCGGTAAAAGCACTATCACAAAGCTGATCGAACGGCTCTATCTGCAAAGCTCGGGCGCCGTTTATATCGACGGCATAGATATCAGACATCTAAATCCCTATCTTTTGAGGCAAAACATCGGCGTGGTCCTTCAGGAAAACTATCTGTTTAGTGGCAGTATCAAAGAAAATATCGCCTTTGCCGCAAGCGGAGCGAGTATGGAGGAGATCATCAGAGTTAGCAAGATCGCGGGCGCTCATGATTTTATCGCAGAGCTTGCAGGAGGTTACGATACCTTCGTAGGCGAGCGCGGCTCTAGCCTTAGCGGCGGACAAAAACAGCGCATCGCAATCGCTAGAGCGCTCATAAATAATCCTAAAATTTTAATCTTTGATGAGGCGACCTCTGCGCTTGATTATGAAAGCGAAAGCATCATCAATCAAAATTTAAGCGAGATCAAAAAGGGAAAAACCTTCATTATCATCGCGCATAGGCTAAATTCCGTCAAGAATTGCGATGAAATTTTAGTGCTGGATAAAGGCGAGATTGTAGAGCGCGGAAAGCATGAGGAGCTAATGGCATTAGGCGGTTACTACAAGAGCCTATATGATAAGCAGCTAGGATAGGTCGAAGGGTAGGGCGGGATAAATTTAACGCAAGAGCGCTTTTAAATTTAAACCCATTTATTGCGCGCCGCCGCCTTTAAGAGCTTTATTATAAATTTATGGCATAATTCAATTAGATTTCTACAAGGATAAACTATGCTTGCATCGATAAATATTCAAACGTCAAACGCTAAAACGCTTAAAGCCATAGAGGATATAATCGCAAACGATCCTACCGCCGTTATAAGCTATAATGAGCTCGATTATTTAAGCCCACAGGATGAAGCTAGACTTATGGAAATTTCGGATGCCGACGATAGAGGCGAGCTGAAATATCGCTCGCACGAGGAAATGTTGGAGCATCTAAATACGCTTTTTAAAAAAATGGCCTAAGATATGAAGCTCGTCTACAGCGAAGAATTCCTTAACGATCTGGATAAAATTATTATGTTTATCGCGCAGGATAGTCCCGAAAGGGCGGCCAAATTTGCGGATGGTTTGATTGTTAAAATTTCAGACATTCCAAATCGTCCGTATAGTTTTAGAAAAAATCCTAAGCTAAATCGTAAAGACACTAGGGATCTAGTTTTTAAAGGCTATACGGTGCCGTTTCGCGTAAGCAAAGACGCCATAAAAATATTAGCGATATTTAAATATAATAGCCATGCTATGAAATAATTTTAGATTAAAGTTGCAAACAATGCTAAAAATTTTTAAAAGAATAGAGGATGATTCAAACGAGTTTAAGCCTTTATTGATCGAGATAGAGGATGCTCCGCAAAACCCTTTAGGAAGATCTATCTTATGGATCGCTTGCGGAGCTTTGATATTTGCCGTGCTGTGGATGGTGTTTGCCAAAGTGGATATCGTAGTAAGCGCTAACGGTAAGGTCGTGCCCGACGGCGAGATTAAAATTTTAAAATCTCTCGAAAGCGGAGTCGTTTCTAAAATTTTAGTAAAAGAGGGCGATAAAGTAAAAAAGGGCGATCATCTCATCTTAATCGATCCTAGCGTATCTACGGTAAATTTATCCACCAAGCAAGAGAGCCTAGCCCTACTTGAATACTCGATAAAAAGGCTCGACGCTCTAAGCTCGGGCAAAAGCTTAGATGCCAATATCAGCGCAGATGAGCTGAGCTTATACAATACGCAAAAGTCAAATTACGAAGAGAGCATAAATGTCTATAATCTAAAAATGCAAGCTCTGCAAATGGGGATAAACTCCACCAATTTAGAGGTCGAGAGGCTAAGCGGAATTTTAAAGATAGATGAGGCACGGCTAAGCAATCTAAACAAAGTAAAAGATATAATAGCGTGCAGGGATCTATATGAGCTCAAATCCAAAGTAATCGAGCTAAACTCCAATCTTAAAATTTCAAAAGAGAAGCTTGCCGAGCAAAGGGCAAATTTAGATGAGCTAGCTAAAGAGCTTGAGGCCTTTAAAAGCCAAAGCATATCCAAGTGGCTCGATGAGATGCTAGCCAAACAGAAGGAAGCAAGCTCGCTAAAAGCGGAGATCAACGCGATCTTGTTTCAAACCAGACAGCAGATCATCTCCTCTCCGGTTGACGGCTTTGTGGGAAAGCTACTCGTAAATACGCAAGGAACCGCCATCACAAATCAAGAAAATTTAATCTCTATAGTGCCTAGCGATAAGCCTTTAATCATCAAAGCAAACGTGCTTAATAAAGACATAGGCTATCTGGAAAACAATCAAAGCGTAGCGATTAAGGTTCAGACCTTCGACTTTCAAAAATACGGCAAGCTAGAAGGCAGGCTCATCCACATAGCAAACGATGCGATAAACGATGAGAAGCTGGGAGAGATCTACGAAGTAAAGATTAGACCCGATTCTACATTTTTGATCGTAGATGGGATCAAAAAGGAGATTGAGCCTGGTATGAGCGTAACGGCGGAGGTAAAAGTAGGCAAACGGCGCGTAATAGAGCTATTTATCTACCCCGTCATCAAATACCTAGACGAAGGACTTAGCGTAAGATAGGGAAGGAGGGTAGGCGGATATTTACCGTTTTTTATTTGTTCAAATATGACTTGAAATTTTAGAACGGACACAAGAATTTCCAGATTTTTTAGTAAGTAATCGTTTTTACCGCTATCGGCCCTTTATCTCAATCTATCATCAAATCCCCTGCTCATATAAAAATTTGGCGCATTTTACCCTTTTATGAAGTATTTAAAATTTAAAATCGCTTTACCATATCGAATTTCAAGGTCTTTTGGCGCTCCAAATTTTAAAATTTTACTTCGCAGCACTGCAAAATACAAAGCCCAAAATCAAATACAAGACGCGATATAAAATAGGTAGCTATTCAAAGGCCAACAAACACCAAAGCAGCCATCGATCAGATTATGAAGCAAACAAATGATATAGGAATATAAAAGAGCGATGAAAAGACCAAATAGTGAATAAAAGGATAAAGTAGATATTCTAAAAGCTCATGCACTCATAACACTAAAAGCAAGCATCAAAGCTTAATAGTTGCAGCGAAAAATATCTCATAGTATTAAAAGAAGTCATAGAGCATTGCAATCACAAATAACAATATCTTTATGGACTTATAGCTTTTATAGTTATGTGATTATTAAAAATACGCGGGTATATTTTTAAATTTACGTGTAGCTGTAATATACAAAAAATACCACCCAAAAAAAGAGAACTCCTATAAAGCGCTAAAACGTCTCAAATAGGTGCAATAAAGTAAAACGCGACGGAAAGACACATTATAAATATCCGTCAAGAGCCTATCGCCTCTTGACGGATATCCCCAGCCCTAGGGCATTTATAGCTTGCATATGGTACGCTTCATGGCGTAAAATGAGACGGGTGGGAAAGCAGATGGAACGATCGCTTTACGGAATTTGTTCTATTTGCTTGCCTATTTGCTATTGTGTTACGCTTTCTCTGTCATAATTTTCGCCGACGACGATATTCGAGATACGCTCTTTCAATTCCGAGATCGTGCGCGAGAGACAGACGATCGCCATGATTTCGCTTGCGACGGAAATGCAAAAGCGATCTTCGCGTGGCACTCCGTTCATTCTGCCGCCGAGTCCGACGATGCTGCGCAGTTCGCGGTCGTTGAGATCGACGCACCGCTTCCACGAAATCGTGTGGGGGATCTATTTTGAGTTCGTTGCCGTGATGAATGTGATTATCGACCAGAGCCGCAATCAAATTGTTTGCTACGGAAATCGCATGGATGTCGCCGGTAAAGTACAGATTGATTTCTTCCATCGTAACAATCTGCGCCCTTCCGCCGCCGCACGCACCGCCCTTTATGCCGAAGCAGGGGCCTAAAGACGGCTCTCGGAGCGCAAGCACCGTTTTTTTCCCGATCCGATTGAGTGCATCGGCAAGCCCTATCGAAACGGTCGACTTTCCCTCCCCCGCACTCGTCGGCGTTACAGCGGTAACGAGGATGAGGCGCGCGCGCTTTCGTCCGCGGCGCGCTTTTGCAAAATCCGAAGCGTTTCTGCGGTGAGTTTCGCTTTGTACTGTCCGAACGGTTCGATTCCGTCCGCATCAATGCCGATGCGCTGTGCGATGTCCGCGATCGGAAGCATTCGATTTTTTTTGCGCTATTTCGATATCCGACAACATAACATAATTATATGCGCGAACGCGGGCTTTTGTAAATCGCTTTACACGACGCTTTAAACTTGACAATGTAAAGTTTTTACGCTATTATCTTGACACTGTAAAGATTAAAAGGGAGTACTTATGCAAAAATTGAATTTGCCGTATCACCGCGAAGGATTAAAAAATCTTTTAATAGAAAAAGGTATCGAAATCGTCAATACCGACGGGCTACAGTCTTTTTCGCTGAGAAAAGCGGCGACGGCCTGCAAGGTAAGCCATGCCGCCCCATACAGTCATTTTCACAACAAAGAAGAATTGCTCAACGCGATGCAGCTGCACATCACTGAGCGCTTTTCGAAAACGCTCGAAGCCGCGATCGCCGAAAACAAAAAGCCTTCCGAATTGTTAAAAAATTTGGGCACGGCCTATGTTTCTTTTTTTATTGAAAATCCCGCCTATTTTCAATTTTTGTATTCAAAGTCGGACATAAAGGTCGATTTAACTTTATCCGTGCCGGATGAAGAAAACTATGCGCCTTTTATCCTGTATAAAAACAGCGTCCTGTCATTGCTTACGCAAAATAAAGTCCCGAAAAAAAAGCAAATCGATATTTTAATAACGATATGGGCTTTTATTCACGGACTTACGGCGTTGGCGACAATGAAAAACGTGTGCTACGACAAAAATTGGAAAGAAAAAATCGGCGATTTTATGGACGTGCTCGAGCCGTCATTTTTAAAGTAAGGGCACAAGAGGTACGATATGAACGGAATGTATTTCAGCGGAACGGGAAACACAAAATACTGTACGGAAGCGTTTGCACAAGCGACCGGCGGCAGGGCTTGCAGCATGGAATCGGACGAAGCGCTTGAAATCTTACGCGCATCGGATGAAATCGCGCTCGGTTATCCTATTTACTTCAGCGATATCCCGCGCATTGTAAAAGCGTTTATTTTAAAACATGCCGATATGTTCCGCGGAAAGCGCGTTTTTGTGATCGCAACGATGGGCCTTTTCAGCGGAGACGGCGCTGGGCTTGCGGCCAGGCTGCTCCGAAAATGCGGAGCCGCCGTTACCGGAGGCTTACATCTGCACATGCCGGATTGTATCGCCGATGTAAAGCTTTTAAAAAAAACGCCGAAAGAAAACAGGGGGCTCATAGCGGCGGCGCAAAAAAAGATTTTGCAAGCGGCGGAAGGCATAAAGCGGGGAATCTATCCGAAAGACGGCTTATCGTTTTTTCACAGAATCGCAGGCTTATTCGGCCAGCGCCTGTGGTTTAAAATGCATGCGAAAAAACTGACCGAACGGCTCAAAATCAAAACGGACCGCTGCATCGGCTGCGGCATATGCGCGGCACACTGCCCGACAAAGTCATTATATATCGAAAACAGTAAAGCCGTGTTTTATCCCGGAAACTGCACGATATGCTACCGCTGCATAAACAACTGCCCGGCGAAGGCGATCACGCTTATCGGTACGGACGTATTCGAGCAGTGCCGCTTTGACAATTATGCAAAAAAGGAAACACTATGAAAAAACTGTTCACTTTATTTTTCTGCGCGATGATTTTCAACCCGTCGTATTCCCTGTATTCCCAAACGGCGGACGGCGAAGTGTTCTTTGACACGGAAATCGTCGTTACCGGCATAAAAGAAAAGTCGGGAACAATCGTTATCAGTATCCACGATTCCTCCGAAAGTTTTCGCAAACGTCTTCCGTATAGAACCGCCGAAACGGCAGCTGACGGAGAAAAGGCGATATATCGCATACGGCTCAAAGCCGGAGAGTATGCGTTTTGCGTTTATCACGACGTCAACGGCGACGGAAAACTGAATACGAACGCGATCGGCATACCAAAAGAGCCGTTCGGATTCAGCAATTACGACGGCAAAGGCCCGCCCGGCAACTTCAAAAAACACAAGGTTTTTATAGACGGCACGGCGACGGTAACCATCCCCTTGGTAAAAATGAATTAATCCTTAAAATCAACGTTTCGGCAGTCGCACAATCCGCACTCAAAGAACAATTGGGCGTACAGTGCTGAAACGCGCGCGCAAGTTCTCAAATTCGGTATAGCAGTTCGATTTCGTCTTCGGAAAGTTCATGCCAATCGCCTTTCGCGAAGCTTTCGTCCAGCCGAAGCGCGCCGATCGCGATGCGCTTCAGATAGACGACTTCGTTTCCGAGCGCGGAAAAGATGCGCTTTACTTCGTGAAATTTTCCTTCACAGATCGTAAGCGTACATTCGTCTTTTTCATCGCCGCTGCCGAGCCATACGAGCTCCGCGCTTTTGCAGTCGGCTTCTTTTTCTCTTCCTTCAGGCTCCATGTGCATGCCTTGCGCACATTTGCAAACGTATGCCGCCCTTTCTTCGTTTCGAACTTTTTTGCTAGGCGCACAACATACGTTTTTCCGCATTCGCTTTTCGGAGCAGTGATGCGGTGCGTGAGCGCTCCATCGGTCGTCGGAATAAGTAAACCTTCGGTATCGCAGTCGAGCCTTCCGATCGTATGCAGATTTTCTTCGAAAAAAGGCGTGCGGTATGGATCGCCTAGCAAATCGAAAACCGTTTCGTAAAGCCCGTCGCGCTTTGCACACACGAATCCCGAAGGCTTATGCATCATGAGATAGACGGCTTTGCGAACTTCGATTCTTTTGCCCCGTACGGCGACGACATCGTTCTCGTCATCGATGCGGATCGATGCGTCGGATACGCTGTTATCGTTTACCGTCACGGCGCCCGAGCGGAGCAGTTTTTTTACGGAAGAGCGGGAACCCAAGCCCCCGTGAGATAGTAATTTGTCGAGGCGGATCATAAGCGCCTACTTTATGCGCTTTTCGATCGGAACGTAATCGCGCACGTCGCACACGTTTTTGTACGCCGGCCGGTAAATTCTGCCGCCTGCGACGATCTCTTCGATGCGGTGCGCGCTCCAGCCCGCAATGCGCGAAATCGCAAAAATGGGCGTGTAGAGTTCACGCGGGATATTGAGCATCAAATACACAAAGCTGGAATAAAAATCGACGTTCGGGCAGATCTTTTTTTTCACCTTCGTGCACTTCGGCAAGCACGTCGGGAGAAATTTTTGCGATAAGGTCATAGAGGCGGAATTCCGCTTCGCACTTTTTTTCTTTTGTAAGCTTGGAAGCCTTTTCGTGCAAAAGCACAGCCCTCGGATCGTCGATCGTATACACCGCGTGCCTCGGTCTTTAAATTTTAAGACGGCAAACTTAAAATTTCCTCATCCGTTTTATAAAATTTTAATCCCCTTTCGTATAAAATGCATTAAAATTTCATTTATAAAGAGCTTCGTTTGGATAAATTTAAAATAGCTTTCACCGCTTTTGCTTTGATCTTGGGTGCGGATGCACTAAACGCAGCGAATAAATTTAGCTCCGCTTCATCAAAACCTGCCTCAAATAAAACGTCTACTCAAAACCAAGCAGCCCTGCAAAACAACCAAAGCGCCTTAGAAAAATATCTCTCTACCCCGGAGGTAGGTTCTAAGCAAGATAATTCGCAAGACGCTTCCAAAGGTTCAAGTTCCAAAGCTAAAGCCAAAGCCCCTGCTAAAATTTACAGACTAGATAGATCAAAAATACGGGATATAAATCAAAAAAGATTGGACGGAGAGCTCGATCCAAATTTAAAAGCAGGTTTGAATTCCTTCTCTTTCGACGCCCTGTTAAAACATACTTTAGCTAATTCTCCGAGTTTAAATTTAACCAGGCTCGATGTTCAAAGCGCACGTAACGAGCTTGAGTATCAAAAGGCCTCACGCTACCCAGAGCTAGGCATTAATGCCAATAGCGAATACGCCAAACGCTACGGCGCTCGCTATAATTCCGTGCAGATTGGCGATGATAGCCTAGTCTCGCAAAGCGGCTACGGCGATTCCGTATCGCTCGTGCTGCGCCAAGATATATTTAAATTCGGTGCGGATGAGTTAGCGATCGAAGCTGCCGAAGAGAATATCAAACAAGCAGATCTTAAAAGATGCTCTGCCTATATGGATAGCTCGATTAAGCTTTTGGAGCTTTACGACGAGGCGCTCGGATATAAAAACAGAATAGAAATTTACGAGCGGTTAAAAGATGCCTACGAGATGCTTTATATCTATGAAAAGAGACTATCGGGCGCAGGAGAGCTAAGCAAAACAGCTCTAGCAGATCAAGCCATAGCATTGGCCGATACGAGTTATGAGCTATCTCAACTACAGCTTAATGCCAATAACGCCTTAAATAAAATTTACTCGCTTTCTGGAGTTAAAATTCCAAACATATTTTATCTCTCGGATCTAGGCGGAGCTAATAGTATCAACTCGGAGTTCGTACCCTTTGAAGATAGCGTAATCGCTAAAGGATTTGATCATGAATTAGCCGCAAATGAGCTAAGTATGAGATCGCAAGAAAGACTTTATTATCCTACCGTTTCTCTCTACGGCAGATACGATCTTTACGGCAGCGACAGAGATGACTTTAGCCGCGCCGGAAAGGATGTCAAAAGACATGGATATAGAGCGGGACTTACGGTGCATATGAGCCTATTTGACGGAGGCAAACGTGCCGCACAGATCAAAGAAAAGCAGATAAATAAAGAAAGGATTTTATCTAAAAAAGAAGAAGCTAAATTAGAATACGAAAAGCAGATAGCAGATCTTAAACTATTTCTATCCAAAAAGGACCAATACAATAAAATCCTATCCAATTCCTCTAAAATTTCAAAAGATATCCTAACTATGCAAAAGAGATTAAATGCCGGCAACGAAAGCTCAAAGATAGATGTCTTAAACTCTCTAATAGCCTCTTTAAAAAAGGAGCTAGCTCTTAAAGAACATGCGCAAAAAGCCAGCTTTAATATCAAAAAAGCGGAACTAATGTCTAGATACGGAAAGTGTGAGTAGGACGTTTGGTAGCCAAGTAGATGATTTCGCGGCTAGTCGAATAGTTTAAGCGGCTATAGCGTTTTAACATAGCGTCTTGTATTTGGCTTTAGGCTTTGTATCTTGTAGTGCTGGGAAGTAAATTTAAAAATTTAGAGTAGTAAAGAACCTTGAAATTCGATATGGCAAAGCAGTTTTAAATTTTAAATATGCCGTAAGAATAAAAAGATAAAATGCGGCGAAATTTTTATATGAGTAGGGGATTTGATGAGAGATTGCGATAAAGAGCCGGTAGCAGCAAAAAGCTCTTTATAACGCAAGCGCTAAAACGGATAAACGCTCTGCTAAGCAAGCTCTAATAAAACAAATCCTACTTCCTACTATATATTTATGAGCGTATAGGCGAATATACATATATCGTAAAATTCAAATTATTAAATTACTTAAGGAGGAGAGAATGGCGTTTGAAAATGCGATCATCACCAAAGAGGATGATGAAAAATATGGACTTACTAAGATGTTTCTCAAGTATAATCGGCACGATAGAGGTTTGCCGGATCGATGGTATTGGGTCATAGACAGAGAGCGCAACTGCTGGTTTATGGAGAGTGGATTTTTTCCGGATCCGGAGCTAGACCACGCTTACCTCTCAAAAAGTTTATGGGTGCTTTATTATAAAGGTGAGATGTTCGAAATTATACTAGATACCGAGCTTTATAATAAAATTATAGATCAAGTATCATATGATAAAGTATGGCTTCTATTGGATGTAAGACCGATTACTTATAGTAGATTAACTAATAAAGAAATTTTTACACTTTTGAAAGAAATTCTTGATGTTTATGGATTGGGTGGTGCGTGGAGGCAGGCTAAATCACCAAACTATAAAGTAACACTAATAAATAAGTTAAAAGGATAAGATTATGAAAAATCTAACACTTGAACAGGCAAATGAGTTGCTAAAAACAGCTAACACTAAACAAGATATAATAAATATATTAAATAAGCTGAATCTTAGCTCACCCGAAACAAAGACGATATTATATTCTGGCATACAGGACATGGATGGTTTTAAAGACTATCTAAAAAAGACTAATCAATATAATAATATTAGGATGATAGATAAAACGTCAGTCGGTGATTTTTTAAATATATGGGAAAATGAAAATTTACAAAATGCTTTAACGAGAGCATTTGGTAATGGTGATCCAGATTTTGACGTAATTGAAGAATATAAGAAACGCGGTAGTGCTGATGGTAAAGTGCCGCCATCCGAACTCAACAAATTCTTTCACGATGCAGGTAAAAAAGATAGTGGCTTATGGGATATTGCCTCTAAACGTTTTATTGCAGAGACCAAAGGTGAAATAATAACTTTAATAGGTGAGGGTGCTCGCACAGATAGGACTTTCTATCAAACCGAACTCCCTGAACTTCTCAAAAACAAAAATATCACTAAAATCAACGGTATGGATAAAGCGGAATTCACTTCTAAACTAAATTCTTATGCTACCGATAGAGAAAAACTAAATTATATTATCAGCGATCAAAACGCCGTAGCAAAAATAGCGGGCAAAGAAATATCCGAACTAACGCAAGATGATTTCGATAAAGCACGCAAAAACACAAATTTCGAGGCGATATTCAAAGAAAATAAAAATGCGCTAGTTAAAAATTATATCAATGATATAGTCACAAATGATAGAATTCCATATTCAGAGAAGGTCAAAGAGCTAACTAAAGCTTTTGGTCGCGATAAGCTACCGTTCATCACGAAAGAGCTAAATAGACTAGGGATTATGGGCGGACTAATAGGCTTTGATATGACTATGCAAAGAGCAGATCAGGCACTTAGCGCAGGAAATAGAGAAGAAGCAAGAACCATCGTCAAAGAATATATGCTAGAAGAAACCGGAGCGAATATAGGCGGATATATGTTTGCCTCGCTGATTATGCCTAATAAGGGTATGGGCAAAACTAAAGCAATAGCTTTGGTTACACTATTCGGCGCGATAGGCTCATATCTGGGAAGCGACTATCTCCTAAATCTTTATAAGAATAGAGATTCGTTGTCATATTTTTTAAATCTATATGATCCGAATTGGGTAGGAAGAGATCCTTGGTTGCTTGAAGTAATTAAGGAGCTAACGGCTCCTTATGTGGATAAGCTCGATGAATATATAACGAACGCTTCGGATGCTCTTATAGATTTTACGATCGCGGCTGTCAATAAAATGAATGAAGAATTATCTAACAAACTTCAAAACACTAAGAAGTTTTATATCGGACTTGCCGTTTCTATCTTGGAATTTTTTATCTACGACCCTCTCGCCCTTGATCTTAACGGCGACGGCAAGATCGGCATCAGCCCTGCACCTAACGGCGGAGCCTACTTCGATCACAACGGCGACGGAGTATCTCACAGATCATCTTGGATAAGCAAAGAGGATGGAATTTTAGCCTACGATCGTAACGGCAACGGTAAGATAGACGACGGCAGCGAGCTGTTTGGAAATTTCACGCAGATAAAAGATAAAGAGGGCAATCAAAGACTAGCCAAGGACGGTTACGAAGCTTTAAAGGAATTTGATAGCAATAACGACGGGCTTATAGATAATAAAGACGATAATTTCAAAGATCTTAAAATTTGGCAGGATGCGAACTCTAACGGGATCTCAGATGAAGGCGAGCTAAAGAGCCTAGATGAGCTAGGCATCGCTAGTCTGAGCCTAAATCACAACGAGGTAAACGAAGATCTAGGAGGCGGCAATACCCTAAGTCTAAAGGGAAGCTATACTAAAACTGACGGCACCGCTCATAGTATGGGCGATCTGAATTTCAACGTCGATACGATAAACTCTAAATTTAAAGATGAAACGCCGTTAAACTCAGAAGATATGGCTAGAGCAAATATCAAAGGCTTTGGATTACTAAGAGATCTAAGATCGGCCGCTGCATTAAATAAAGAGCTAGCTGCCGCACTAGATAGCTACTCTCGCTTAAGTACCAAAGAGGAGCAGCTCAAGGCTCTACCTGCTCTCATAAAAGCCTGGAGCGAGACTGCGGCAAGAAGCACGGACGGAAATTCTAATGCTGCTGGCTACGAAGTAAGCCTAAAAGGGGTGAAGCTTCCAAGCAATGTAAATCTAGGCGCAGGATCAAACATCAATGTAGATGCAGACGGTAACGTGATAAGCTCCGGTAATCCAAACGCTAGAAGACTAAGCCTCACTCCGTCTCAATACAGAGCGCTTCTAGATAGTTCTAAATCCGTAGATGAAAACCTACTAAAGGAGTTTGAGAGTATAAAATATAAGATCAAAGTAATCGATGCTTTCACCGGTTCAAAGACTGCAGAGCTCTATTATATAAGCAATGACGATATAAAAGCTATCATCAAAAACACAAACGAAACTTATGATAAAATTTTAAACTACTCCTATGCTTCGTTACTGGCTCAAACCAGACTAAAAAGCTATGCGGATCTGATAAGTCTGGATATGATCTCCGTGCCTAACGATACGGCTGCGGGCGGCGCTTCGGCGGGCGATAATTCAAAATCCGATACCGCAAACGGCGGCGCAAATACATCTGCTAAGCCGAAGCATGATTTCAGACTAAATTTCACCAAAGTAATCGATAAATTTAAAGAGATAAACCTAAGCGATCCGAAGAAGGCTTTCGTGGATTTGGCGGAGTTCGCTACTTTATTTCAGAGCAAAAAGGAATTTGCCGCAGGGCTTAGCCTACTTGCCGAGTTTGCATACGGAGCGAATAAACGAGGGGTGCTAAGCGAGTATATAGCCGCCATAGGCCAAGAGACGCAAAATAAGCTAGATATAGCAACAATAACCTCTAATTCCAGCGGCACAAATGCAAATGATATTATGGTCGGCTCAGACGGTAACGACAAGCTCTACGGCGGAAATGACAACGACATCCTCTATGGCGGCGACGGAGATGATATTCTTGCTGGAGAGAACGGTAACGATACCTTGCAAGGCGGAGCCGGTAACGATAGATTGGAAGGTGCTTGGGGAGACGATACCTATATATTCGGAAGAGGCGATGGAGCGGATACTATCTATGACTTTACGGGCAACGATACGATTAAATTTAAAGAGGGGATTACTGTAAACGATCTACTTGTAAAAAGAGCTAAAAACGATATCAATAGCCTCGAAATTTCCATCAAAGGAACCGAGGATAAAATAACCGTAGAAAACACATATCATAGCGATGGAAGATATTACAATGGTGGTATGATAGAGAATTTCGAATTTGCGGATGGAACAAAACTCTCCCTTCATGAATTAGAAACTCAAGCTGCTTTTAAAGGAACCGATGGTAACGATACTATTATAGGTGCAAACGCTAAGGATGAAATTTATGGCGGAGCGGGAGATGATACTATCGTAGCTAACGAAGGTAACGATACCCTTTATGGTGGTGAAGGTAACGATATCCTTTATGGTCAAGATGGTAACGATATCCTTTATGGCGGCGAAGGTAACGACAAGCTCTACGGCGGAAATGACAACGACATCCTCTATGGCGGCGACG
>NZ_CALKTC010000082.1 GCF_937996225.1 uncultured Campylobacter sp.
GTAGGAATAGAACAAGGTCCAATATCCATAACATCTAATTCTTTTCCAGCAATTTCTTTTAAAGTAAAATAATCTTCAATATTAGAATTTGGTTGTAATTTATTTTTAACCTTTTCCCATTTTTCTAACCATTCTTTTGTTGGTTGCATAATTATCACTCCTTGTTATAAATTATTTAATAAATTTTTCATTTATATTTTTACTTGCGACAAAAGCGCTACTCCAAGCCCATTGTAAATTAAATCCTCATGTTTTACCTGTAACATCAACAACTTCTCAAATAAAATATAGTCAAGAAACTTTTTTCGCTTGCATATGATTATCTAGCTCATTAGTAGAAATTCCTCATCAAGTTGCTTTTGCTTCTTTCCAACTTCTCCAGTTTTGTAAATCCAGGTTGATTAAATTCTTTTCAGAACTTAGTTCAAAAAATTTTAAAATTCTAAGATTGTAATTTTGCGCTAAAATTTTAAATTCTGCTTGAAAACTGAAGCTAAATCGCTCATTCAAAGCAAAATTCATGTAGGTTTTAAATTTCATATCATCGAAATTTAACTCATTTGCCATGTAAAAACATAACTCTTTTTGTAAAGCTCGGTTTCATTTAAAATTTTGCCGCGTCGTTAAAATTTCTTGCCGATTTCAAATTTCATAGCCGTAAAAATTCTAAGAGCTAAGGCTTTGTAGCTAAAGAGTGGCATTTGCTAAGAGTTCGTTTGTGATAAATTTATATTGCTCTTTAGCCGTCTGATGATAAATTTTAGCTTGTAGTTTTACTATTTTGATTATTTTTAAAACTTCGGTGTTTATAAATGAAGCGGAATTTTAAAAATTTCAAAGAATTTCGCAAATTCCGTAAAATTTTATAATTTCACGGAATTTTAGTTTTTATAGAATTAAGCTCTAGTCTTAAAAATTCTCTTCGGTATTGCGGTCGCTGACACGGTCCCACGGTAGCTTCATTCCGCCGAGGATATGAAAGTGCAGATGCATCACCTCCTGACCCCCATTTTCGCCACAGTTGCAAACGAGACGGTATCCGCTCTTATCAAGCCCCATTTTGCGAGTTACTTCTTGGATAAAAGCGCTCATTTTGCTCATCACTTCAGGCGGTGTTACTTGAAAGTTTTCGTAGCATTTTTTAGGGATCGCCAGGATATGGATCGGCGCTTTTGGGTTGATGTCGTGGAATGCCAAAAATTCGTCGTTTTCAAGCACTTTGTTGCACGGGATTTCGCCGTTTACGATCTTTTCGAAGATGTTCATTTTAGATCCTTTTATGAGGTTGAAATTTAGCCGCGATTATAGCCAAAAAATCCAAACACGCAAATTTACCTAGCTTTTATCAAATTTTAACTACAATCGCGCCATTAATTTAACCACAAGGATAGAATTTGCAAGAGATTAAAGCAAAAATCGACGCCGCATCGAGCCTAAGCGAGCTGGAAGCCGTGCGCTTGGAGCTTTTCGGCAAAAAAGGCATCATAACGGCGCTTTTTTCCGAGCTCAAATCCGCAGCGCCCGAGCAGAAAAAAGAGCTTGCCGTAAGCGCGAATGAAAAGCGCGATTATTTCAGCGAGCTCATCGCCGCAAAAAGGGCGAGCTTGGAAGAGGCGGAGCAAAAAGAGGCGATGAAAAATGAAGCGAGCGACGTCACGCTTTTTAACGAAAACGTAAGCTGCGGCGCGCTGCACCCCGTGATGGAGACGATGGATAAGATCATTGACTACTTCATCGCGCAAAATTTCAGCGTCGAAAGCGGCCCGCTCATCGAGGACGACTTCCATAATTTCGAGGCGCTAAATTTACCCAAATACCACCCGGCACGCGATATGCAAGATACGTTTTATCTTGGCGACGGGCGGCTGCTGCGCACGCACACTAGCGGCGTTCAGATTCGCACGATGGAGAAATTTAAAGCTCCGCCTGTGCGTATGATCGCCCCGGGCGCGGTATTTCGCCGCGATATGGATCTAACCCACACGCCGATGTTTCATCAAGTGGAGGGTCTCGTAGTCGAGCAGGGAGACCGCGTGAGCTTTGCGAATTTAAAATACGTTTTGGAGGAATTTTTGCGCTATATGTTCGGTAGCGTACAGGTGCGCTTCCGTCCGAGCTTCTTTCCGTTTACGGAGCCTAGCACCGAGGTCGATATCAGCTGTATTTTCTGCCACGGCGAGGGATGCCGCGTCTGTAAGCAGACGGGCTGGCTCGAGGTGTTAGGCAGCGGCGTGGTCGATCCTAACGTCTTTAAAGCGGTAGGCTGGAAAAACGTCAGCGGATACGCATTCGGGCTCGGCGTGGAGAGATTTGCGATGCTGCTACATGGTATCCCCGATCTGCGCTCGCTATTTGAAGGCGATATTAGATTATTGGAGCAGTTTAAATGATAATAACGAGAAATTGGTTGCAGGAGTGGATCGACATAAGCGAAATTTCAAGCGAAAGGCTGCTTTCTACGCTAAATTCTATCGGTCTTGAGGTTGACGCTCACGATAAAATTTCACTTCCTAAAGGCGTCGTAGTAGGACTCGTAAAAAGTAAGCGTCGTCACGAGAATTCCGATCATCTAAATGTCTGCGAGGTTGATGTCGGTAAGCAGAGCCTGCAGATCGTCTGCGGCGCGAAAAACGTCGAGGCAGGGCAATATGTCGCGGTTAGCCTCGTCGGCGCCGTGCTGCCTAGCGGACTTGAGATAAAGCCCGCCAAACTTCGCGGAGTGGAGAGCTTTGGCATGATCTGTTCGGCAACCGAGCTCGGGCTTGCTAAGACGAATGACGGCATTATGGTGCTTGATAGCAGCATCGGCGAGCTCGTGCTGGGCAAGGAGCTGCGCGAGTATGAAATTTTTAATGATGATCTTATCGAGATCGAGCTTACCGCTAATCGCGGCGATTGCCTTAGCATCTTAGGCATAGCGCGCGATCTAGGCGCAGCGCTTGATCTGCCGCTAAAGGAAAAGCACGAGTTTGAAGATGCCGACGGAGCGCCTGGTATCGGTAGAATTTTAAGCGTGCGTGCAAGCGATGAGGTAAGCGCTAAATTTGCTTTTCGAGCTTATGAGATCAAAGGCGAGCTGAAGTTAAATTTAAAGCAGACCTTGCGTCTTGCAAGCGTTGGTATTTTGCAAAGCTGCGCGGTGCAAAATTTCATCAACTACGCTACTCATTCTACCGGAGTGTTGCTGCGTGCTTATGATTTTGAAAAGATCGCTTCCGCAGACGGCAAGGTGGCGCTTGACATAAAGCCTATGCCAAACGGCGAGTTCGGCGTTTATGCGGGCAAGAGATTGCTTAGCGTAGCAGGGATTTGCCAAGACGCGGAGCTAAAGGCGTGTTGCAGTAGCAAAGTGGTGCTATTAGAGGCAAACTACACCGCGCCACTAATTATCGCCAAAGCAGTAAACGAAAACAAAGGCCTAAAAGGCGACGAGCATGTGTATCGCTCAAGTAGAGGCAGCGAGCCAAAGCTTAGGGCGGGGCTCGATCTGCTATTTAGATTGCTAGCAAAAAACAGCGCCGTTAGCCTATATGCGGGCACACAAAAGATTTCAAATGCTTTGGAGCCGCTTATCGTGGGTTTTAGCGAAAAAGAGATAAACTCAATGATCGGCGCGCAAATTCCACGCGACAAGATCGTAAAAATTTTAAAAAGGCTGGGCTTTGATGTGGGCGTCGAAGCCGATCTAATCACCGCCAAGGTGCCGCCTTTCCGTCACGATATCGTAAATTCTCACGACGTGTGTGAGGAGATCGTGCGCATCGTAGGCATCGACAATATCGCCGCAGCGCCGCTAAGCTTCTACGAGAAAAACCGCCTAAACGATACCTACGTAAATTTACAAAACGGGTGGAAGCTTCGCAGCAAGGCGGCCGCAGTGGGATTTTTCGAGTGCGTGCATTATGTGTTTGACGACGGGAAAGCGCTGGAAAGCTTAGGCTTTGCGCCGTGCAAGGTTAAAATTTTAAATCCGATAAACGGCGAGCTGGACGCGCTAAGACCGACGCTGATTAATCATCTGCTGGAATCTGCTGAGCGAAATTTAAAGAATTCTCGCAGAAGCGTCAAGCTTTTTGAGCTAGGAGAGGTGTTTGATGCGGACGGCAAACAGAGTCTAAGACTGGGCTTTATCGCTAGCGGACTAAAAGCCGAGCCCTCTATTGCGGCCGGCGCAAAACCCGCCGCGGTCGATTTTTTGTATTTTGCAAATTTAATCCAAAGCGTCATCGGTAAATTTAACGTCAGGTTGCCTGGCGAAAATTTGAAATTTTTAAGCGAATTCGAGCAAGCTCAGATCGAGCAGGGCGGGCAGATAGTGGGCTTTATCGGGCGCGTGGATTACGCCGTAGAAGCGGGGCGCGATCTGGATAAAAGCTATCTGTGCGAGATCGATTTTTCCAAGCTTAAATTTAAAAATATCGTAGCGGACGTTTATTCGAAATTCCCTAGCGTATCGCGCGATCTAAGTATTTTGGTGCCGAGCGGAATGCGCTTCGAGCAGATCAAGCAGTGCATAGACGCCCTTAAAATCGAGGCGCTAAAGGAATTCATCCCGAGCGATCTTTACGGTGACGAAAGCCTGGGCGATTCAAAGAGCCTAACGATCAGGCTTATATTTCAAGACCTTCAAAAAACGCTCTGCGACGAGGAAGTAGCGGGTTTTACCGATAAAATTTTGGCCGCGCTTAGCAGCGAGCTAGGGCTTAGACTGCGATGAGAATTTTTGCGCAAGCGAGCCCTTTGCGAGCGGATATCTCAAACATAGCCGCGGATAAATCGATCTCGCATCGTGCGGCGATCTTTTCGCTGCTAGCGGAGGGGACGAGTAAAATTTCAAACTATCTAGCCGCTGAGGATACGCTAAATACGCTAAAGATTGTGGAGCTTTTGGGCGCTAGCGTGCAGCGCGTAGGGGGCGAAATTCTGATCACTCCGCCGGAGGTTATTAAAGAGCCTAACGTTCCGCTTGATTGCGGCAACTCGGGTACGGCGATGCGGCTATTTATGGGCTTTTTGGCGGGACGAGAGGGCTTTTTCGTGCTATGCGGCGATCGCTATCTAAGCGAGCGCCCGATGAGGCGCGTTGCGGATCCGCTTTGCAAAGTAGGCGCTAAAATTTACGGACGAGCAGGCGGCGAAAAGGCGCCGATTGCGGTGCTGGGGCAAAAGCTTGGGTATTTTGAATACGCGAGTAAGATTGCGTCTGCGCAGGTAAAGACCGCCCTGATTTTAGCGGCCTTGCGCGGCAGCGGATGTAAATTTAGCGAGCCCGAGCTTAGCCGCGATCACAGCGAGCGGATGATGAAAGCGATGGGTGCGCAAATTTCGCGAAACGGCCTTGCGATCGAAGTCGCGCCGCTTAGCTTGCCGCTTAAACCGCTTGAAATTTTTATCCCAAACGATCCCAGCTCGGCGTTTTTCTTCGCCGTAGCCGCAGCGATAATCCCAGACTCGCGCATCGTGCTAAAAAATATGCTGCTAAACAAAACTCGCATAGAGGCGTATGAAATTTTAAAACGCATGGGCGCCGAGGTTAAATTTAATAAAACGAGCGAAATTTACGAGCAGATCGGCGATATAGAGGTCGCTTACGCGCCGCTTCACGCCGTGGAAGTGAGCGAAAATATCTCGTGGCTGATAGATGAGGCGCCTGCGCTTGCGATCGCTTTTGCCTGCGCGCAGGGAAGTAGCGTGCTTAGAAATGCCGCCGAGCTGCGCGTGAAGGAGTGCGACCGCATAAAAGTAACCTGCGAAGGGCTTCGCGCCTGCGGTATTAAGGCGCGCGAGCTGCAGGACGGCTGGCAGATCGAAGGCGGCGAGGCAAACGCGGCGATCATCACGCCGTGCGGAGATCACCGCATCGCGATGAGCTTTGCGATTTTGGGCTTAAGATCGGGGATGATCATCGAAGATAGCGATTGTATCGCGACGTCGTTTCCAAATTTTGCCGCGATTTTAAGACAGATCGGAGCCGGCGTTGAAGATTGAGATGGCCAAAAGCTACGGCTTTTGCTTCGGCGTCAAGCGCGCGATCAAGATCGCAGAAAGCGCCGGCGAGGCCGCTACGATCGGCGAACTCATACATAACGCCGAAGAGATCAATAGGCTAAGGCAAAATTTCGGCGTCAAAACCCTGGGGGGCGTTAGCGAGATCAAGGACGAGCAAAAGCTCATCATCCGCACGCACGGCATCCAAAAGGACGATCTGCAAAACCTAAAAGCGCAAAACAAGCAGCTCATCGACGCTACCTGCCCCTTCGTGACTAAGCCGCAGCAGATCGTAGAAAAGATGAGCGCGGAGGGCTATGATATCGTGATCTTCGGCGATAAAAATCATCCCGAGGTAAAGGGGGTGAAATCCTACGCCAAAGGAAGAGTTTACGTAGTGCTAGAGCCCGCGGAGTTGCTACAGATCAAGCTTGGGACTCGCGTCGCGCTCGTTTCGCAGACTACGAAAAAGATAGAAAGCTTTACCAAAATCGCGGATTTTTTGATGCAGCGCGCTAGGGAGCTGAGAATTTTTAATACGATTTGCAATGCGACGCTGGAAAATCAAGAGGCCGTAAAAAGCCTGTCGCAAAAGGCCGACGTGATGATAATCGTAGGCGGGAAAAATTCCTCCAACACCAAACAGCTTTTTTTAATTTCGCAGAATTTTTGCAAAGACAGCTATCTCATAGAAAACGAAAGCGAGCTTGAACGCTCGTGGTTTGAAAACAAAAGCCTCTGCGGCATCTCTGCAGGAGCTAGCACGCCTGATTGGATCATCAAAAAAGTAGTAGCGAGAATCGAAAGTCTAACGCAGAATTTATAAGCCCTCTTATCAAATTTACTCTTAGAAATTTATCAAATCGAAAGCAAATTTTGGCTAGAATCGCGCATTTTAGTTCTTTTCAAAAAAGCACAAATAAATTTAAAGGAAGCATATGGCTGAGGTGAACGAGAAGGTTCAAAACCACGCAGAGGAAGATTTTGCGACATTGTTAGAGGAGTATGACGCCGGGAAGTCTCGCGACGAGGTCGTCACAGGTAAGGTTATCGCCCTTAAGGACGGCGAGGTTTTCATAGACGTAGGCAGGAAGTCGGAGGGCATTTTAGATGCCGCCGAGGTGAGCGACGATCAAGGAAACCCGCAGGTTAATGTAGGAGATGACATCAAAGTCGCTATTATCGGAAGCAGAGGCGGTCGCCCGGTCGTATCGTATAAAAAGGCTCTAAAGAAGGAAAAAGTAAAGGCGTTCATCGACTCCTATGATGAAAACGCAGAGAATGTCTATGACGTTAAAATTCTATCATTTAATAAGGGCGGTTTCGTTTGCGCTAACGCAGATGATGTGGAATTTTTTATGCCTCGCTCGCAAAGTGCGCTTAAAAACCCAAATGGCGCTGTCGGTAAAAATTTCAAGGTAAAGATCATCAAAGTAGATAGAGACGAGCAAAGCGTCGTCGTATCGCGCAAGAAGCTACTTGATGAGGATCGCAAAGCAAGCAAAGAGGCGATCGAAAAGGTGGTCGCTACCGAAGGCATTATCGAGGGCGTCGTCAAAAAGATCACTACCTACGGTATGTTCGTAGACGTAGGCGGCGTGGACGGGCTCGTACACTATAGCGAGATTTCATATAAAGGCCCGGTAAATCCAAGCTCGCTTTACAAAGAGGGCGATAAGGTTCCGGTTAAAGTTATCAAATACGACAACGATAAAAAGCACCTCTCCCTTTCGATTAAAGAGGCGATGCCCGATCCTTGGAACGAGATCAAAGATAGCCTGGAAGTGGGCGATACTATCCGCGTAAAAGTAAGTAATATCGAGCCTTACGGCGCGTTTGTCGATCTTGGCAACGACATCGAGGGCTTTTTGCATATCAGCGAAATTTCGTGGGATAAAAATATCAAAAATCCGAAAGATTTCATCAGCGAGGGTGAAGAGCTTGACGTTGAGGTCGTAGAGATCAACCCTAGCGAGCGTAGATTGCGCGTGAGCCTTAAAAATTTACTCACCAAGCCTTTTGACGAGTTCGTCGCTAAATACAAAGTGGGCGATGTGCTAAAAGGCAGCGTCACTACGATTACGAATTTCGGCGCGTTTGTGAGGATCGACGGCGTAGAGGGACTTTTGCATAATGAAGACGCTTCGTGGGATCGCGGCGAGAAGTGTAAAAATTTATTCAAAGTAGGCGACGAGATCGAAGTTAAAATCATCAAGATCGACAAAGACACTCAAAAAATTTCTCTAAACCACAAAGAGCTCGGCGATAGCCCTATTAGCGATTATGCCAAGAGCCACAATCAAGGCGATGTCGTAAAAGGCAAGATCCGCGATATTAAAGAGTTCGGAATTTTTGTCGAGCTTGGAGGCGGTATCGACGCGCTTATCCGCAAGGAAGATCTTGGCAACGTAAGCGTAGATAGCCTAAAAGTGGGCGACGAGATCGAGGCTGCGATCGCCTTCATCGACGAGAAGAAAAATAGAATCCGCCTAAGCGTGCGCAGGCTGACTCATCAAAAAGAGCGCGAGGCGCTAAACGAGATCAATAGCAACGACGACGAGAAGCAAAGCCTAGGGGATCTGATCAAAGATCAACTAAATAAATAAAACTCTTTCCGCAAGGCATCTCCGCCTTGCGGACCTACTTCAAAAGGTTAAATTTAATGAAAACTATCATAGTCTGCGACGCAATCCACAAAATCGGTTTTGATCTGCTTAAGCAAGAATCGGACATTAAAGTAATCGACGCTACGAACGTGCCCAAGAGCGAGCTTTACGGAATTTTAGGCGATGCGGACGTCGCGATCACCAGAAGCTCTACGGCGGTGGATGAGAAATTCCTTGGCGCAGGCACCAAGCTAAAAGCGATCGTGCGTGCTGGCGTGGGCGTAGATAACTGCGATATCGACGGCTGCTCCAAGCGCGGCATTATTTTGATGAACGTACCTACGGCAAACACCATCGCCGCGGTCGAAATGACCATGTGCCATCTGCTAAATGCGGCGCGCAAATATGTAAATTCCTGCAACGATCTGAAAATTAATAGAATTTGGAAGCGCGAGAAGTGGTACGGCACCGAACTTTATAAAAAGAGCCTCGGCATCATCGGCTTTGGAAACATCGGCTCGCGCGTGGGGATGCGCGCGCTTGCGTTTGGGATGAACGTCATCGCCTACGATCCGTATATCGAGCCTGAAAAGGCCACGAAGCTCGGAGTAAAATATACGAAGAATTTCGATGAAATTTTATCTTGCGACTTCATCACGATCCATACGCCGAAAAATCAAGAGACGATAAATATGATCGACGAGCCGCAAATAGCGAAGATGAAGGATGGTGTGCGCCTAATAAACTGCGCCAGAGGCGGACTTTACAACGAAAAAGCACTTGCAAACAATCTACGCAGCGGCAAGATCGCATATCTCGGCATAGACGTTTTCGACAAAGAGCCTGCTACCGATCACGAGCTTTTGGATATCGAAAATTTAAGTGCGACTCCACATCTTGGCGCAAATACGCTCGAATCGCAAAGCAATATCGCCAGGGAAGCCGCAGAGCAGGCGATCAGCGCCGCGCGCGGCTTAAACTATCCAAACGCTTTAAATTTGCCGCTTAAGCTTGAGGATCTGCCGCGCGGTATCGAGCCGTATATAAATTTGGTCTCGAAAATGGCCTATCTTGCGGCGCAGATCAACAAGGGCCCGATCAAATCGATCGCAATCGAGGGCAGCGGCGAGGTGGTGCAATATCTAAAATCGATGCTCGTTTTTGCGATCGTAGGCGCGCTGCACGATTCTTTGGGCGATTCGCTAAATTACGTCAATGCTAAATTTCTTGCGGATGAAAAGGGGATCGAGACGAGCTTCGGCGAGCTTGCAAACAGCGTCTATAAAAGCGAGATCGCGGTAAAAATCATGACCGACGAGGCGATCTCAAACGTCGCGGGCACGGTCTTTGACGGAAGCGAGGAGCGTATCGTAAATATCGGCGGATTTAAGACTGATTTTAAGCCGAAGGGCAAGATGATAATATTCAAAAACACCGACGTGCCGGGCGTTATCAAATCCGTAAGCACGATCCTAGCCGACGAAAACATCAATATTGCGGACTTCCGCTTAGGCAGAGGCGAGGAGGGGGACGCTTTGGCGGTCATTTTGGTCGATTCCGAAGTGCAAAAAGGCACGCTTGATAAGCTGGCGGCGCTTCAAACCTGCCTAATGGTGCGCTACGCGGCGCTTTAATACCTTCTCTGCTTAAGAGGCGGAATTTTAAATTTCGCCTCATCCAAATTCTTTAATAATTTAAATTTACAATCCAACCTACGACGGCGTTTGATTAGGCGATGCAGGAGTGCGAGGCTAGGATTTTAGCGGAACTTGAGTACGTGCAGGCAAGCGCTTGCGGTACGTTGTGGCTGTGTCCAGGCAGACACCTTTTGGCGCGCGGCTTTTGTAAACGCCGCGCGTGCTCTAAATTTAACTCTCGCCCTGAGCTTGCTTTTAAATTTAAATTTCTTCCTTGCAGAGCTGCTTTTAAATTTAATCATCGCGGGCGCCGCCGATTAAATTTTGCCGCTACCTAGGTTTGGCGCTCAAAGCACTGTGCCACGATACAAAACGCGGTCAAATTTTATTTATTAGACACGGCAAGGCGCTTTTGATTCAAATTTATGCGCGGCAGGCGCTTCATCTCTCTAATCGTATCGCCAGTTTAAATTTATGCAGCCGCCGAGAGATTGCGCCGCTGATTAAATTTTACGTTTTGCCCAAATTACGCTTCGGTGAAAATTCCGCCCGGCCTAAATTTAGTCGATGCAAAATTTCAGCCGTAATGCGCCCTGCTAATTTGTGAGTTTAAGTGTTTCGATTAAGCTTAAAATTTTGCGGATCTGCGTTTGGTATTCGCGCGCGAGCTCTATGCTAGCGGGCCTATCAAAAAGCGTAGTTTCAAAAAGATCGGGCGCACCGTTTAAAAATAGATATAAGCGCTCATCCATAAATACCGCGCTCAAGCTGAACTCGCCGCTCGTTTCGCGATTTATTTCGCGCAGACGCTCCATAAACGCGGGCGTTAGCAGATAACGCGCTTCTACTTTGTCATCCGCAAACACGCGAAAATCGCGCATAAAATCCACATCATCCATCATCTCTTTTTCGCCGAAGATCTTGGCGTTTAGCTCCCTGCTTACCACTATCGTTTTGCCCGAGGTTTTTTTCGCGAGCTCGCAGATCAGTACGTTGCCGTCAAAGTCCATATAGTTATCGTAGAATATCTTGATCAACATAATCGCCGCTATGAGCGGATTATCCGTTTTCATGTAAAACCTGCTATTGCTATGTACCTCGCTGAGGCTAAATTTAATCCCGCAGTGCGCACCCGTAATCCGATCCTCGCTTTTGATCCTAGATTTCCTATAAATTCTAAATTTTTGAAATTCCTCTTCTTGCATACCGGTATATGGATCATATTTTAAACCGGCATCTATATCGTTTATTACGGCGCGGACGAATATCTCTTTGTAAAATTTGTAGTAGCGAATTTCTGCTTCAGTTTCTTGACCGGCACAATGAAGAAGAAATATCCAAAAGATCTGAAAAAGGATCAAGACGCCCAAAAATTCGGCAATTTCTATTAGAGGAGTGTCTGCTTTAACGCCGTTTAGAAACACTAATACGAACAGGACCGCAAAAAAGGCGGCTATACTGAGGTAGCGGTATCTATTAAAAATTTTAGCGCACGCTTTTTGCTCGATTAAAGTTTGCGAAATAGCATCTTGCAAAGAAGGCGACATATCTATCCTTGAGAAAATTTCGCCAGTATTGTAGCGAATTTAGCGGAATTCATAAAGAGCGAATTCCACTGCATAATTAAATAGTAGAGATCGAAATTTAATTTACGCAGTCCGTGAGGCGTAAAATTTTAAAATCTTACTCTTTGAAATCAGATCCGCGCCGGATTTTAAAATTTAACGCATTGCGTAAGCTTATATTTCACGCGAGCCGCTTTTGAAATTTGCGTTTAAATTTTGCGATCACAGTATCCTGAGGCTGTCTGAGATGAAATACATAAAAATCCCGAGCCCGAACATCACGAAAAGCCCCAAAAATTCGACGTAAAGCTTCAAGCTTACGAGCCGTTTTGAGCTTAGTTCGTTTGCTTTCGCGCCGAAAAGCGCGGCTAAAAATATCACGACGCTCATTCCAAAACCGATGAAAAGCGCACTCGCGACGCTAAGCGCGAAGCTTCCGAGGCTGAAGGCAAGCACAAAAATAAGGATCGTGCCGGGGCAGGGCACGAGCGCCGCAGCAAGCGCGATAAGCCACTCTCGCCCTTTCTCGCCGCCGCTAGTCGCGCCATTTTGTAGCGAGCGAGATGAGGTTTGGTTTTTGAAATTTGTAGAATTTAAAGCCTTTTTTTGCTCGTTTTGGCTAGACGAGTTTTCTTGTAAATTTGCGGTTAAATTTGAATCCGAATTTAGCTCTGCCGTTGCGGCGCCTAAATTTTTGGCATCCAAATACTGCGCGGATTCGCCGCTAGGGGTTTTAAATTTAGAAAATTTATAGCTCTTTGATGCTGCGTGAGCGGAATCCCCAGCGTTTGTAAACGCCGTATTTTTTAAGTGCGCGTCCGTCCCTGCAGTGTTTGCGGCGGAAGCGCAAGCGGCGCAGGAGCAGCCCGCATCGTGGCGGGCGCCCGATCTTACGCGGCGAGCTTTGTCGTAGATGATGAGCGCCGTTATGACGATGATCAGAAGCGCCGAAATTTTCGTAGTGATCGAGGCGGAGTTTGCAGAGACGAGGCCTGCGACGTTTTGCAACACAAACATGCTCGCGCTTACCAAAACGAGCGCTCCTAGGACGTGTAGAAGCCCGATTTTAAGGGCAAATCCGAAGGCCTTGACGTAGCTGCCGCCATGGGCTAAGAAATAGCTCGCCGTTAGCAGCTTCGCGTGTCCCGGACCCGCCGCGTGGAAAAAGCCGTATATGAAAGAAAGCGCTAAGACCCATAGAATGGTACTTGCGCTTGCATGCTCGCTGCTTGCGCGAAACGCCGTTTTGAGGTTTTTCATAAAATCCACCGTCTTTTGCGCGATAAATCCCAGAGCAACCTCTTCGTGCGGCTCGTTTGAAATGTCGCCGCTACCGGACGCGGCGCCGTTTTTGCTCGCTCCATTTTGCGCCAAATTTAAAGAGCTCTCCTCAGGCGGCGTCGCAAAATTTTGCGTAGAATGCGCGGAATTTAAAGAATTATCTTTAGCCGCCGCTAAATTTCTGTCCGCGTATTCATCTGCAGGCGCCGCAGAATTTGCAAATTTGTTAGAATTTATCGCAGCGCTCCTGTCGCCTCCGTTTTGCGCTAAATTTGAATCATCGCCTAAAGAAGCCGCGGTTTTTTCGCCGTTTTTTGCGGCGGCTTCTAAGCTTTCGCTGCCTAAGTGGCCTGAATTTGCGGGACCACCTTTTGCTTGCGCGTCCTTTTTGGCGGCTTTATTAATCTGCGCGAGAGCATCCGAAGCGGCGATATTTTTTTGCGCCTCTACTGCAGCCTCCGAAACGATATCACCAACCGATCTTTGGTTTGATCTGCGCGCCGAGCTGACATTAGGTTTTCCTTGCCCGCCTTGCGCAAGTTTATCCTCTGAGCCCGCAAGGCTCTGCTCGCTAGATGTAAGTTTGTTCTGCGTTAAATCGGAGTTCGGCGCGCCTGAAATTGGCGGCTTTTTATCTGCGATCTTTGGTTTTTCGCCGCTAAATTCTATAAAAGTGGTGGCTAAATTTGAATTAGGCTTCGCTACAAAGCCCTCGCCTAGATTAATGGGCTTGTCGTCAAGCATTTTGAAATTGAAAAATCCCTGATCGTCGTTAATGGAAATTTTAAGAACGCGGTTATTGCGCAGCTCGAAGCCGACCTTTTGATCGAACTCAAACACGAGTCTGCCCTTTTTGACGAGGCTTATTGCGTTTTTAAAATTTCCTTTGATCTGCGTGCCTACGAGGTTGCTAAGCGCAGGCTTTGCGTTTTTTGGCGCTTGATCGTAGAATTCCGCCTCGCAAAGATAGTTTTTGGGGGTTAGATAATCGGTCATCGCCTTAGTTATCTCGGCAAGCTCGCTATTTTCAAGCTTGCCATTGGAATTTATATCGTAGGTCTGCATTATGACGTCGGTAAAATTTTGAGAGAAAAGCCACGAAAAATGCAGGTTCACGATCTTGCCGTCTTGTGCGACGGGAGTGATGCTAACGTGCGCAGTGGGCGTGTATAGGGCGCACAGAGCGCACGCAAATATCCGCGAGCTAAAGATCGCGGATAAAAGTAAAATTTTAATAAATTTCATCAACTACAAATTTTCTCCGAAAACGTCGATCGTCTTTTTCATCGTCTCGTACCAATCTAACGGCAGCTGATCGATCTCCATCACCTTTGCGCCTGTTTGTGCGGCGATAGTTTGCGCTGCCTTTTTGGAAAACTGCGGTGCGACGAAAATCACCTTGATCTTTTCCTCTTTGGCTTCCTCGATCAGCTCGGCTAAATCCGCAGGCTTAGGCTCTTTGCCCTCCACTTCGACCGCGATCTGCTCCAAATCGTATCGGTGCGCGAAATAGCCCCAAGACGGATGATAAACCATAAATTTCTTTCCCTTGACGCCCGCTAATTTCTGCTTTGCGTAAGCGTCCAGCTCGTCAAGCTTTTTAGCAAATTTATCGAAATTTGCTTCATAAATTTTAGCATCCTTAGGATACTGTTTGGTTAACGCGTCTTTAATATTTTTAGCTTGAATTTTTACAAGCTGCGGATCGAGCCAGATATGTGGGTCTAAACCGCCGTGATGATGATGGTGCTCATGCGCCTCGTGGTCTTTGTCGCCATGCTCATGATGCGCGTCATGATCGTGATCATCGTGATGTGCGCTATGATCATGTTCGTCGTGATGGTGATGCTCTGCCATAGCCATTTTGGTAATGCCATCTTCGGTGCGGATTATTTTCATCTTTGGATACGATGCGGCAAGCTTTGGTAGCCAGACTTCATCAAATTCTATACCGACTGCAAAATACAGATCGCTATTTTCTAGCATTTTCATCTCCGAAGGCTTAGGCTCGTATGTGTGCGGATCAGCGCCTTTGCCGACCATCGTATTTACCTGCAGGGTATCGCCTGCGATCTGTTCAACAAAATACTTCGTAGGAAGTATGGTCGTGGTGACCGTAGGTTTGGCGAATGCTACGCAACTAGCTGCTAAAAGCGTGAAAACAAGCTTTTTCATAAAATTCCTTTCCAAAAAAATTGCGGAAGTATATCAAAAGCAACTTAGTTGCAACTTAATATAAATTTATCTAAATTTCGCTATCATCGCTTAAATTTTAAAAAAGGCGTAAAATGGATCCCAAAGATTTTTTAGCGAGTCACGATATCGCTCCTACAGCGCTTAGAGTGCAGATCGTGCAGATCCTAAGCGAGAAAAAATGCCCGGTAAGCTATGATGAACTAGTAGAACTAACAGGTGCTAATAAAACCACGATATATCGCAATATAGCGCTTTTGGAAGAGAAAAATTTGATAATTACCAGCGAAAATAATCATAAAAGCTTTTATGAGCTCACCGATGGCGCCAAAGCGTATTTTGTCTGCGAAAGCTGCCATAAAATGGAGGAGATTTCGATGCCCACTTTGCCACAAAAAAATGTCAAAAGCGTACTCGTGCGAGGATTGTGCGACGAATGCGGCGGTTGAGGCGGGAAATTTAATCAAAAGCGCTCAAAAAGCTTGGCTAAAATGCTAGGGCAAAATTTAACCGATTTTTAACGGATTTTTATAAAACAAACGATATAATCCGAGCGTTTCATATTTTAAAAGGGAAAATTTAGTGAATAAAAACGATACGATAAAAGCAATAGAGAAGTTTGTAAGTTCTCAAGAAATGACGATGTTTCGCCTGAAAAAGGGTATCTACGGCGATGCGATGAAAAACCTGGATCAGGTTTTTACGCCGTATAAGGAGTTTGCCGAGTTTTTCAAAAATCCCGCGAATAGGCTGCAGGAGCTGTTAGGCAACATCGCGTACGAATCGATTTTAAACTACACTGAAGCAGGGCTATCGCACTGCGAGAAGATCCACTCGATCTATTTTGTGGAATCCAAAGGACTTTTCAAAAGTGGTCTAAAGTATATTGAGCCTGATGCGACCGCGAGAGAAAGAGCCAAGAGCTATTACGACAAATTGCTGGAAAACAATGAGAAGCTTAACGAATATATCGATATCGGCTTGCAAAGGCTACATGGCTTAGAAGCGAAGGTTTTCGAGTAGGCTAGGCTAGCTTTGGGATTTGATTTGCGCGGCGAAATTCTATCGCAAATCCTTAGCGCTTAAAATTCTATGATTAAATTTCATACCTTTTGTAGATCGCAAACTTATACTATTTAATTCCGCGTTAGCGCCGCTTTTAATTGCACATATGGTAATAGGGCGGCTTGAGCAATTCCGTGGCGGTAGGCATTATCCGATACGATCAAAGAAATAATCTAAATTTTTAAAGCTCAACGAAGCGGGTTAAAATAAGCAAGCTTGGCTAAATTCTTTGAAGAGATTAAAGCAGGCTCTAGCATAAACTAGCGCTTGGTCGGAGTCTGCGAATTTGAAATTTCGCGGTTAGCGCGAACGGGAATTTAAAATTCTAGCGCCACTTTAGATTTCTGCGAAATGCGGAATTTTAAAAGTAGGTATTGCGCCTGAAACAAGCAAAACGCAAGATTTGAAATTTACTAGAAAATGCTCGCTGCAAATTAAAATTTAAAAGCCAGGCTGCAGGGCGATGCAGTATAAATTTAATTTACTCTGTAGCGCAAAACGAATTCAGCAAGAGATATTTTCGGAAACAGAAGGGGCGATAGAGAGCCGTAACGAATTATATTTGATTGCGCTAATACGGGCATTGTTGGTATATGCAGTGATGTAGCCGATGCGTAAAAATTATTTAGCGGTGTCAATATGGTGAAGCGTGCGGTATAAATTTTAACTCGTTTTGGCGCGCTGTTTTTATTTATCGTGCGAGGCAAACTTAAGCGGTAAACTTATTGAGATTAGAAAATTCTAAACACGGATTAAAGCTTAGCGGCGAAATTAGCCTTGCTAGCATTCTGCTGCATCTTAATTTCGCCGCAAGCAACTTTATTTATCTGCCTTTTCGGCTTTATATTGCGCTAGCAAGCTGCCTAGCTCATCTTTTATGCGAAGCTTTTCTTTCTTCATCGCATCGATCTCCAGATCGCTCATATGCACTCTGCCGGCCTGCGCGTCGGCGATCTTGTGATCCAGCTCGTCGTGCTTCTCAAATAGCGAATCAAATCGCGCGTTTTTGCCTTTTAACTCAGTGATTAAATCTCTGTATTCATGAAACATGCCTACTCCTTTGAAAAATTTATTCAAGTATATCAATAAAGCGCTTAAAACCTAATTTCAGCTATCAAATTTAGACTGAATTTCACGCATGAGATTCCAGATTTTAAGAGGTAGAATTTTAGCTTTAAAAATTTAAAACAGGCAAATTTAAATGATAAAATTTTAAGAGCAGAGCTCTAAAACCCTGCCGCTATTCGCTATTTTCGAGACGAGATTTTTATTATTAAAGAGTAAGCTGTGAATCTTTATGATCTATAATCGGCGTTGATTTTTACGTAGTCGTAGCTAAGATCGCAGCCGTACGCGCTAAAATCGCCCTCTCCGAGCCCTAAATCGCACCAGATCGTAAAGCTTTTTTGCTGCATCACGGCGTGAGCCGCAGCCTCACGCGCGGCGTCCAGCTCGCGATTTTGCGCATCATAAAGCAGCACATCGTCGTATTTGATGCGCAGCTTTTCTTCGTCGCATTCGATACCGCAGGCGCCTATGGTGGAGGCTATGCGACCCCAATTCGGGTCTTCGCCGAAGATCGCCGTTTTAACAAGTGGCGAATTGCTTAGCGCCTTTGCCGCCGTGCGGGCGTCTTCGGCGTTTGCGGCACCGCTTACTCTAAATCGCACCAGCTTGGTCGCGCCTTCGCCGTCTTTTACCAGCATTAGCGCAAGCTCGCGCGTCAGGGCGTTTAACGCGGACGCGAAGGCCTCCTTTTCGTAGGCGCATTTGGCGCTGCTGCAGAGCATAATCGTATCGTTGGTGGAGGTGTCGCCGTCGACGCTTACTGTGTTGAAGCTCTGCTCCGCTGCTTTTTTTAGTAGTTCGTCCATATCCGCGCGCGGTATTTTTGCGTCGGTTAGGACGAAGCAGAGCATGGTCGCAAGCGCGGGATTGATCATGCCTGCGCCCTTGCAAACGGCTGCGATGTGAAATTTCTCGCCGTTTTCTAAAGAAATTTCATATGCAAGCTCCTTTTTTATCGTATCTGTCGTCATAATGGCGGTGGCTAGGGCGTTCGAGTTTCGTGCCGAGAGGTCAAAATTTTGCGCGGCGGTGATAATTTTTTCCTTTTTGAGGCGGTATCCGATGACGCCGGTCGAGCTCATGACGGGGTTTATCAGAGGGATTTTTTTGCCAAGCTCGCTAAAAATTTCATCGATATCGGCGATGCCTTGCTTCCCGGTCATAGAGTTTGCGTTTTTAGAATTTACGAGGATAAAATTTGTTTTAAGCTCTCCGCCCGCGCGCTCTTGCGCCCTTTTGAAATGCCTAATCGGCGCGGCTTGAAATTTATTGCTCGTAAAGATCGCGCTTACGGCAAAGGGCTCATCTGCGCGGATAAATCCTAGATCGTTCCCCTCTTTTTTAAAGCCCGAATTTACGCCGTCAAAATAAAAGCCCCCGACGTTTTGTAAGCCGCCATCGAGCTTAGTGATTTTAAACATATCTCATCTCCTGCGGCTTGTATTTGCTGCGGATCAGTTTTTTGGTGTTACGGATGCCCTCTGCCGTGCCAATGACTAAAAATTTCACCCCAGTACCGATGAGGTAGTCGCCATCCGGCATCGGGATAAAGCGGCTGTTGGGCTCTTTGATTCCCACGACGTCGGCGTTTGTAAAATCGCGCAAGCGAGTTTCTTTTAGACGCTTGAAGCGGATCCACGAAAAATCGGGCACCGTGATCTCCTCGATATCGATGAGAGAGTCTTTTTTATACAAAAACCGCTCCAAAATGTTTTCCATATCAGGACGCACACTGATTGCAGAGAGCCTTTGTGCGGCGAGCTTAGAGGGTGAGACGATAGAATTTGCGCCGAGTTTTTTTAGCCTCTCGGTGTCGCTGTCATCATCGCTATTTGCCATGATGAAGTAGGGGGTGATGCGACCAAGCTCCTTTTCGTAGAGGCGCACCAGCGAGATTATTGCAATATTATCGGCTAAATTTGAAGCCAGCGTGATGACGCATTTGGCCGATGAGAGGTGGGCTTTTAGCATCGTGGTTTCCACGTGCGGCTCGCCTACGATGAAGTAGGGGTAGCGGTTTTCTTCGGCGATTTTGGCTAGAGCGGGATCGGGGTCTATCACGACAAAAGGTAGATGATTTTCGCGAAACTGCTTGGCAAGCTCGGCGCAGTAGATGTTGTTGTAACAGATAATGTAGTGGTTTTTGAGCCTTGCGATGTTGTTGATCATTCGTTGCTCCCTAAGTAAATTTTGAAGTTTGCCGTTTTTTATGACCTCGACGACGACGCCCAGGCAAAACGAAAAGGTTCCAAAGCCCATGAGGATGAATAAGACGGTAAAAATTCTACCAGCGGGCGATATCGGCGCTACTTCGGTAAAACCTACCGTCGTAAAGGTCATGCCTGCTTGATAAAAGGCGTCTACGAGCGAAAAGCCCGCTATAAAAACATAGCCTAGCGTGCCGATTAGCATCATCAGCACGATGGTTATAAGCGGTAAGCGAAAAGGGCGTAGCTGGTCGTAAATTTCTGTATAGAGGTTGATGTCCGGCTTAGTCGAGCCGGACCAGTCGAGGAATCGCTTGATCTTGTCCAAAACAGACATAAATTCCTCTTTAAGAGGTTATTTTGATTGTTTTTTCATAGTTCGTAGAGTTGAGGCGGCGACTTTGATTCGTCTGGTTGAGCCGTCTTCTAGCTGAACGCGGATGGTGCGTAGATTGACCTGGAATTTCTTTTTGGTTCTGTTATTTGCGTGGCTGACATTGTTTCCTACCATCGCACCTTTGCCGGTGATTGCGCATCTTCTTGCCATAATAAATCCTTGATGATTAAAATAAATGGCGATTATAGCGAAAAAATTTCAAATTATGCTTAAAATCCGCTGCGGTTTAAATTTAGCGAAATTTATGACAAAACTAAGTAAAATTTCGCATCTTGAAATTTTATAAGGAATCTTAATGTATGTAGCACCCAGCATTTTATCGGCGGATTTTGGAAAGCTTGCGGAGGAAATCCGCGCAGTCTGCGAAGCGGGCGCCGATCTCATTCACGTAGATGTGATGGACGGGCATTTCGTACCCAATCTCACGATCGGACCGCTCGTAGCAAGCGCCGCGGCAAAGGCGAGCAGCAAGCCTTTAGACATCCATCTGATGGTTAAAAACGTGCCGTTTTTCGTCGATCTTTTTTTGCCGCTAAAGCCAAAATTTCTTAGCTTCCACATCGAGGAGGAGCAGCACCCTCTGCGCCTCATAGATCATATCCGCCGCAGCGGCGTCTCGCCCGCGGTCGTGCTAAATCCGCACACTCCGCTTAGCGCGCTGGAGTTTATCTTGAGCGAGGTCGATATGGTGCTTTTAATGAGCGTCAATCCAGGCTTTGGAGGGCAGAAATTTATCCCATCGGCGCTTGAGAAAATTAAGCAGCTGCGCGAGTTGATAGATCGCAAAGGCGCAAAATGCCTCATCGAGGTCGACGGCGGAGTAAACGGGCTGAATATCGCAGATATCGACGAAGCTGGCGCCGACGTCGTGGTAGCGGGCAACTACATATTTTCTTCAAAAGACTACGCGGAGGCGATCCGTGCGCTTAAAATTTAGGCGCGGCACGGGAGTAAAATTTTGACGCGTCAGATCGAAAATTTAATAAATTTACTGGCTCAAAAGAGCATAAATTATTACGATTTTATCTCAAAAGCAAGCGATATTGCCGAAATTACCGAGCTTTTCGAGCCCAAAGACCTTTCGATGTGGCGGGCGCTGGGCATAGAGATAATAAAGCTCGACAACGGCAAAATCACGCTCAAAACCCGCGAAACGGATATTTCGGATGAAATTTTTTGCTTCGTGGACATCGAGACGAACGGCGGGCTCTCAAACGGCCAGATCATCGAAATCGGCGCGATAAAAGCGCGCGGCACGCAGGAGCTGGGCCGCTTCGAGAGCTTCGTTTACGCGCCCGCCGTGCCCGAAAATATCACGGAGCTTACTGGTATCCGCACGGACGATCTAGTGGGCGCGCCGCCGCTAGCTAGCGTGCTGGAGCGGTTTAGACTGTTTTTAGGAGATAGCGTTTTTGTGGCGCATAACGTCAAATTCGACTACGGCTTCATCGACGCAAGCCTGCAAAAATGCGGCTTCGGGATGCTTTTAAATCGCAGGCTCTGCACCGTCGAGCTCGCGCGCCGCACGATCGAGGCGCAAAGATACGGGCTCGGCTCGCTAAAAGAGCTTTTAGGGGTACAAAACGTCCACCACCGCGCATTTAGCGATGCCGTTTCCTGCTTTGAAATTTTCAAATTCGCGCTCTCGCGGCTACCGTGGAGCGTGCAAAGCACCGAGGATCTGATACTTTTTAGCAAAACCGCAAAGAGCCTGGCGCTGCCTAAGCCGCAGATTTCGGGGCGCGGCGAGGGCGAAATTTTATAAATCGCACGCCGAATTAAGAGATGAAATTTTAGTAAAATTTCGCGCTGCCGTTTGAGGGGTAAATTTTGCGCTTTTAAGCGACGGCGCTTTAATCTGCGCGGATTGCGGTAGCATAAATTCGATCCGAGCGATTTTGGGCGGCGCAAATCGGCGCGTATGGACCTAGATTTTGAAATTTTACCCTTGCCGTAGCGATTGAATACGCACAAATCGCGGCGGCGCAAATTTAAAGCGCTACTGCGGCGAGATGTGATTGCGAGCGAACCGAAACGGCGCGAATTTAAGCAGGCGTGGTTTTAAATCGCAATGCGATCGCACCGGATTTAAGTGTAAATGCCCGCAGCGGCGCACTCCGCGTATGCCGGCTAGGCGGATCATGCGATTTTAATTTGCTCGGGCGGGTGCGGCAGCGAGTGCTCGTGGAGCCTTTTTGCTTTCGCGGATTTTATTTTCGCGGCGATAAATTTTGCGGCCGCCCGCGGTTTTACAACCTTGCTTCGGGCGAATTTTATGAGCGCTTGCAGTCGCGCGGATGCGCCCGAAGCGTTGCGCGCTTTAAATTTAAAATTTAGCCTAGACGCGCGAATTCGATGCTTTAAACGCTAAAATCAATAAATTTTGCCCGCGCCTGCGCGTCTTTTGCGTCCTAAAAGCGATAAATTTAGCGTGCCCGTACCAGCGCCGCAGATACGCTAGGCGCGAGGGTTTTCCGCATTCGTCGCTTGGAATTTTGATATTTGATTTTGGCTTGACGACCTGATCAGTACGTGCCCGTGCCGCAAATTTTAAAATGGAGTGTTATAAAATTTTTTGGCGCCGATCGCAAATGAAATTTCATAAATTTCTATCGCAAAATACAGCGCGATCGGAGCAAATTTAAACGCAAGCCAGGCTTTGTCCTAGCGGCGTACGGAGACCGCATCCGCGCTAAATTTAGCGATAAGCAAATCCGCGATCTTAATAATACAAATTTACGCAGACGCAACTCGCCTCTCATCAAAGCGTCATCGGAAGACTGACGGGCGTTGTGAGTGAGCGGAGTAATGCGTCGCCGTCATCTTTGCAAGAAGCGCGATCTTGCGATTGGGCGGTCTTTTACGCCTCAAAAAGGGCATATCGCGGACTAAAATTCGAAACGGAATTTCATAAGGCGGATCGCTGCTTTTAAATTTACGTTGCAAATCTCATAGGCTGCGAATACAGTGATTAAATTTTAAAATTCTGTCTGTCTTAATCATGCCTTGAGGTTATGTATTGCGAGGGTTCGCGAACCGCTTGATTGGAAAATGAGTTTTAGATCGCGCCTTGCGTATATCCTGCGTGCAGCGAAGTAAAATTGCGCCATAAAATTCATGTCGCCCGCCGCTACGCTACTGCCGAGCCGCCCGTGCCTTTTCGAACCGGCTAAATTTCAGCGAAGCTCCGCTTGGGTTTTGCTCTAATGCAAAATTTACTCGCTTGCCGCAGACTGCGGCGGATGAAATTCTGCCGCTCGCCGCAAGCTGTGCGCGGTATTTGCTTGTCGTGCATGCGCGTCACGGCCCAGCGGGGTTTTTTCGTATCGGTTGTGCGGTTTGCTTACCGCGTATACGCGTCATGGACTAGCATCCGTCTGCCGCGAGCCGTCGCCGCTCATCCGTCTCGTTACGCATATTTTTGTGCTGTAAGCCACGCGAGCGCTGTATCTGCGTCAAGGCTGCACCGCGTTTTTCAAAAGCACGAAAATTTATCCTACTACAATTTTCGCTTCTTTGCCGCGTCGCCTGCTGCGAACTGTCGCCGCGCTGTATCCCTGCCCGCACTCGCCGTACCCGCTTCGAGTTTTAGCGGATGCGCCTTAAAATTTTGGTCCAAAAGCCCTATTTGGCGCCGCGTCCGAGCATAAACAATCTCACTGCTTGTTCGGCGACGCGGGCTAAATTTTGTGTCGCGATCTCTTTTCCCATCGCGCGCTCAAGGCTCATCGGTTCGTTTAGGATGCAAAAAAATGCGCCTATGCCACGCTCGTTACAGCCGCCGGCACAGGGCGAGATACCGCCTGCCAGCGCGATTACGGGCACACCGTAGGAAGCGGCGATTTTCGCAACACCGCAAGGGGTTTTACCCATCGAGCTTTGAAAATCGAGCCTTCCTTCGCCTGTGATGACGAGCTCGGTGCCTTGCATATCGCGCTCTAGCCCGATCTCTTCGGTGATGATGTCGATGCCCGGCTTAAGCGTCGCGTTTAGAAAGCTTACAAAACCAAAGCCCAGCCCGCCGGCAGCTCCTGCTCCGGGGCTATTCCAAAGCTCGCGTCCGAGGTGTTTGCTTACGACGCTTGCGAAATTGATAAGTCCCGCATCGAGCTGCTTTACCATCGCCGCATCCGCGCCCTTTTGCGGGGCGTAAATATATGCTGCGCCGTTTTCGCCAAAAAGCGGATTATCTACGTCGCAGGCGATAAGAAACTCACACTCTTTAAGATGTGGTAGCACCGAAGTGCAATCTATCGTGGCGAGTTTAATCAGATCCTCGCCCGCTCCCGCAAGCTCTGCGCCATTTGCATCTTTAAATTTAAAGCCGAGCGCGCGCAGCATCCCCATGCCCGCGTCATTCGTAGCACTTCCGCCGATGCCGATGATAAACTTTCGCGCGCCGTGTGCGATCGCATGCGCTATCATCTCGCCAAAGCCATAAGTGCTCGTTTTTAGCGGATTGCGGCGCGATTTTTCGATGAGCGGCAGACCCGATGCGGACGCCATCTCTAAGATGCCTAGCTCGCCTTTTAAGGCGTAGCGCGCGGGCGTTTTTTCGCCTAACGGATTTGCTACGATGACGTCCATGAACCTAGCTTTTAGTGCGTCGGCAAGGGCTTCAACGCTTCCTTCGCCGCCATCTGCGATAGGCTTGACGAGCACCTCGCAGCCTAGCTTTTCGATGCCTGATTTTACGGCGTTGCCCGCCTCAAGCGAACTAAGCGAGCCCTTAAACGAGTCGATCGCGACTAAAACTTTCATATTTTTCCTTTGGCTGGTATTTTAAAATTTTGGAATTTTACAGCGCGTAGGCTAAATTTACGATGACGAGACTGAAACAAGAGTAGAATTTTAAAATCTCGTTGCCGAATTTATGGGGCAAATTTTAAAATTTCATGTCGTGGAATTTTAAAATTTTGTAAGCCACAGAATTTCGGCTAAATTTTAAAATTCCGTAGCGATAGAATTTTAAAATTTCGCTCCTTGAGGCTTTGTGTGTAAATTTAAAACTCCGCTATACGAAATTTTAATATTAAGGCATTTGCGCGGTACGGCTAGCTACGTAAATTTAAAGAATCTTATGTAGCTAGCCGCTGGTAGATGCCCGTAGCGCTCCGCACTGATTTAGCGTGGTAGCGGCTAGAATAAGCTAGCTTAGATCAAAAACAGCGACAAAACCCACACGCTGATCATGCCCGTAATGCCCATAATTAGGGTTAGCATAGTTTGGGTGCGGTAGCCTTGCTGCGGGTTCATCTTGCTGAAATTCGTAACGACCCAGAAGTAGCTGTCATTAGCGTGCGAAACCGTCATCGCGCCCGCTGCAATCGCCATTACCACAAGCGCTCCGGACATTTCGGAGGTGAAGCCCAGTACCTGCATTAGCGAGCCATCTGCGTTAAATGCGCCCATAATCGAAGCTGTAGTGATGATCGCAACGGTGGAGCTTCCTTGCGCGGTTTTTAAGACGGCCGAGATTAAGAACGGGAAGAAAATCCCCGCGGCTTTAATCGCGGTCGCATTGTCCTTGATGTAGGTTACGAAGCCGGCGTCGGTGATGACCTTGCCTAGCACTCCGCCCGCTGCGGTTATAAAGAGGATCGGGCCTACGATCTTTAAGGATTCGTTGGTGATCTCGCTAAATTCGCCTAGTTTGCCGGTTTGTGCGAGCAGAAATACCGCAAAAACTACGCCCAAGGCTAGCGCGATGATAGGATTTCCTAAAAATTGCGAAATTTCGCCCGCAAATCCGCCTACTTTTAGGATCTTGGCGACGGAGCCCAGTGCCATAAATAGGATCGGTATCAAAATAGGGGCTAAGCTTAAAAATCCGCCCGGCAATTTGCCGTATTGTTTAAGCAGATCGTCGTAGCTTTTTGCGATGACTTCATTCGCTTCAGCCTCGCTTATATGCACGCTCTTGGCGACTTTTTTAGAAAAAAAGTATGTGGCGATCAGCACCGGCAAGGACACCACCGCGCCCATTGCGATTACGAGCAGTAGATTGCCGCCTAGACCCACGGCGCCTGCTGCGGCGATCGGCCCTGGAGTCGGCGGGATGAATACGTGCGAGGCATAAAGTCCGCCGGAGAGCGCTACTGCAAGAGCGATCGGATTTTCGCCGATTTTTTTGCTGATCGCTTCTCGGATCGGGTTTAAAACGACGAAGCCGCTGTCGCAAAATACGGGGATACCTACGATCCAGCCCATTATGAGCATCGCAAGCTCGGGGCGCTTTTGCCCGACTACGTTTACGACCATATCGGCGAGTTTGAGCGCCGCGCCGGTCTTTTCGAGCACGGTGCCGATGAGCGCGCCGAAGATTATGACGATACCGATACTCTTAAACGTGCCGCTGAATCCGTCGCCGATAATCGCGGGAATCTTGGCTAGCGGTATGCCCGCGACGATCGCGAGCGCCAGAGAGATAAGCATTAGCGCCAAAAACGGGTGAACGCCTGCTTTGGAGATCAAAAAAATCATCACGACGACCGCTATGGCGAAGCAGATGATTAACGCAACACCGCTCATAAAAGCTCCTTGAATGGATTTAATTTGCCCGCAAGCGGTTTAAGCTAAGCCGTTTGCGCTTCAAATTTAATGCGGTAATTTTAGCGAAATTTTAATATAAAGCAAGAATGGCGGCGTTAAATTCATGAAAATTTATGATTTATACGTGAATGAAGGACTAGCTGGCGGAATTTATCGGTTGGAGTTTATCGGTTGGAGTTTATCGGTTGGAGTTTATCGGTTGGAGTTTATCGGTGCCGCGCGGCGAGAGCGGTTAAAATTTTAAAATTTGCAGCGTTTGCTTTGATACACTGCGCGGCGGCGGAAATTTTATCGCGGTTCAGTTGTCGTCGTGACACAGCAATGGCAGTGCGCTTGCGCTTTACGCGCAGCTTTGGCAGCTAAAGGGCGTGAGCGACGCGGACGCTTTGCGACGTTTGCTGCGGCGACAATAGCGGCGAGGTAAAGTAGTAATAACAGCGATGGAGGTGACGGTGATAGTATCGGCGACGGCGGCTATGAGGCAGCGGTGGAATTTTTGATATATAATCGGCGATGATAGAATTTCGATTGGAATTACTCGCACGCGGCGATGAAATTTTAATCAAAACTATCGGCAGAAGCGGCGAAATTTTAATTGAAAGCAGGCAACATAGGTAGAGCTTCGATCAAAATATCGCGCGTAGCGGCTCTGGTAAAAATCGGCGGTAACGCCTGAGCTACAAAATTTAGATCGAAAACACTCGGGATGCGAGAATTTCTAGCGATAATCTTAGCTCGCCCAATTCGGAATTTTGATCGAGAGTATTTGGGCGATAAAATTTCATTCAAAGGCTATCTGCGGTGGAATTTTGCGTTTTTGAGAACGGCAGGAATTTTACTACTTGAAAGCAGCGGGGATTTGCGGCTTTTTATATAATTTTTCTGCGAGTCTGCCGTGATCTTTTTTGGATTTTTCAAAATTCCTGGCGGTCTTTGCGCGGTCTATCTGCGGCGGGATTTCGCGGCTTGGCTAAATTTACAGAGCCATTTTAAATTTTAGAAGGTCGTTTAAAATTGTGCAGAGGACAAAGTACCGAAACGAGGCATCCGGTTTTAAATTTGTAAAGCGGATTCGCTCTCGCCTCTTTTTTTGAGCGCTCTTAGCACGCATAAATTTTAATCGGCAGCTCTATCTAATCCGCAAAATTTTAGTTTTTGAGATTTTATAAATTTTCGAGCTTTCGTTTTGGCTGAAATTTTGATCCACGACCTGATCCGCCGCCGCTTTCGCCCAGGCTTCATCGAAATTTTGCCCGTTTAAATTTGCGCTGCTGGAGTAGAGCCAGTCAAATTTACGTAAAAACTCCTCGTGGGCGCACTCTTTTACGACACGCACGGCTTTGGCGTTTGGATATAAAAAGGTCGTTTTCCTCGCGCGGCGCACTAAATTTTTAAATTTAGCTGGCACGCGAGCGAGATTTTTTAGCTCGCTAAGCTTCGCCGTCGTTATGAGGCATGGTTTATCCGCAGGACGGCGTTTGAGCGCGTTTATCTCGCGAAAATCCTTACTCAAAAACCCCGCCGTCGTATCCGTCTGCGCCAAATAGATCATCTCTCCTCCAAATTTACGCCTTTTTCCTATCTTTAGCCAGCAAAAATATGCACGAGATAATGAGCGTAAAGCCCGCAAAATCAAGAAACACGAACTCCGTCCCCAGCCAAAAATAGGCAAACGCCGCCGCACTCACAGGCTCGATGCACGCTATCATGCTCGCCCTGCTCGCGCCTATTATCTTTAGCCCCGTCATGTAAAAGCTAAACGCGCATATCGTGCCCAAGATCACCACCGCCGCAAGCGCCGCAAAGCCGTCAGCGTCGCTCACGCCGCCTAGCTGCCAAACACGTGTATAAAGCGCAAGCGCGCCGCCGCCGATGACCATGCCCCAGCCTAAATTTAACGCGACGGGGTATTTTTGATTTAGCTTAGTCGGGATGAGGCTGTAGATCACGACGCCAAGCGCGCTAATTAGGCACCAAACCAGCGCCTCCGCGCTGATAACCAGCGAGCCAAGATCGCCGTGGGTGGCGAGCAGCACGACGCCCAGCACCGCGAAAATGAGCGCGATGAGCTCGACCTTTTTAGGCGCGCGCCGCTGTGAAAAGCAAACGACGGCAAGGATGAGCGCGGGCGCGGAGTACTGGATCACGGTCGCGACGGCGGCGTTTGAGAGCTCGACACCGCAAAAGTACGAATACTGCGTCATCATAAGCCCAAAAAACGCGTAGATGAGCAGCTGCGGCAATAGCGCGCGATCTTTTAGCGGCGCGAGAGCTGCGCGCGGCGAACGCGCTAAATAGTACGCCACCATCGCAAGCCCGGCAATGCTCAGGCGGTAGGGCACGAGCCAGTCGGCGCTGACGCCTTTTTGCGTGAACAGATACTGCCCGCAAACACTGCTAAATCCCCATAATACGCCGCCAAGAAGGGTGATAAATACGCCAAAAAATTCGCTCTGAGATCTCATTTGCCGCCTTAAATTTAAAGCCAAAGTATATAAGCTTATGCTTAAGCTGGGGTTAAATTTTGGGGTTTGAAAATTGTAAATAGGTGGTAGAAATAAGCAGAAATTTTAAAGTTTGATTTTGAAGGCAATATATAGAAGTTTAAAAATTTAAATCATTTGGATTATAAAATTTACACACTATTAAAAGCCGGGATAGATGATGGTCTAGAGATAAAAATTTGATAAATCATTTGAATTACATTAGCTAATCTAGGCTAACAGGAGATAACCCATTGCAATCTATTTTATCCCATTGCTTGGGCGGTAATGACAACTCTTTGCATCCCACAACTGTTCTAACTTGTTTTACACAATAGCTATAATCTTTACAATCTTCCTTATATTTCGACATTTGATAAAGCTTTTTGGCTAGCTTCGTACGCACGCTATTTATATTTTTAGGTATTTGCGAAAAACTGTCGCTTACTATAAAAGCTCTTAATTTTATCTTTCCTGAAATAAAGTCATTTTTATACTTTTGTTCTAAGATTTCTAAAGATGTTAGAAGTTGTTTAGGGGCATCAGACAAATTACTGGCACCTTTAAGCTCAACTAAATATAAAGATTTCTTACCGGAGATTATATAGTCGCACTTATAAGAATTATTATCGTTACACAAGCCTTTATCAAATTTCGTTACACATAGCTCATTTATTGCTTTAAAAAATAATTTAGACTTATTTTCTGAAATACAATCGCTTTTTTCTTGTTGTACAATTCTTGAAAAGCTCTTAAATTTATTACACAAATCAACCATTATTAACTTTCCAGACCAATAAGCTTTGTGTATTGATTATTTATTATATCTGAAACTTCATCGATAAGCTCCGATTTTATATCGTTTTCGTCTTTTACTTTAAGATCTTCTTTTATTGTATTATTTTTATTATCGATTGAAATTTTATATATATTACTATTTTCCGGGTTTATATACTTGTATTTACCAGTCACTTTTTCCGAATTGATATTTTTTAGCTTTAAAGCGCCGGCATAATAAAGTAAATTTGAGTTAGTTAGCATATACGGACTATGTGTTGTAATTAGTACCGTACTACCAGTAATATTCATAAAGTAGCATATAAAGTCCAATAAATATTTTTGCATAGTTGGGTATAAGTGAGCTTCTGGCTCTTCTATTATTATAAAATTTTTTTCATCTTTTAAAAGCCAAACATAAAGCAAGTTTAATACCCATAGTGCTTCTTGCTGACCTGATGATATGTAGTTTATTAATACATTATCATCTCCTACCTTTAAATACTCTCTTTGACCTTCATTAAAATATTCCCCCTTTAGATTTTTTATAATATCATTTGCTATAAGACCTGGATCAAATTTTCTCTCATTTTTTGGATAGAATTTTGCTAAATTTTGTATACCGCTATTAAAATTTGGACTAAATATCTCAATAAGATTCATAAAGTATCTTGTAACTAAGTCTATATTATCGTAACTGAGTCTCGTTTTTTGATTTGTCAATAATGTCAAAAGGCTTCTGCCTGCTGGAATATAATATGTTGGCAACTCATCATCACCAAAAATACTATTTACAACTTTACTTATATTTTCTCTAAGCATATTATTGATATTCAGACTTATAGAATAGATATTTTGCTTTTTATGATTATTAAGTGCCTCACCTTTTAATTCTCTAATTTTTTTAAGGAGTTGAGAGTTAAATTTAATTTCTAGATAATTCTTATTATTCTTTTTATTTAACAATACATCAATTATGATTTTATCTGTATATTCGTAGCTAAATTTTAAATTCTCTGGCATATCCCAAGTATATCCAAAAAGTAATACAAAAAGTTCCTTGTTTTTACTATTTAAAGCTTGCGGAAAGTGACTATTTTTTTCACGTTCGCCATTAATACTTATATCGTAAAGGTACTCTACAATATTACTTTTTAGTAACCTAAAAAAATAAATTGCCTTGCATATCGTACTTTTGCCAACACCTTGTTGCCCAATCAAAATATTGAATTGTTTAGTTTCAAACTCAACATTATGCAATGGACTTAAATTTTCTACTATCAGTCTAGACATTTCTTATCCTAATTAAATTTTTTATTTATCTTAACATAAGCCTAAAGACATATTTAAAACCAGATATGCTTTTATAGCCTACCTTTTATATTGTCTGGTACTATTTTAAAATATGGATTTAATTTCTATGCCTATATCTTACTTTATTTATTTTAAATTAAGACTTAAAATTTATCAATTTATACATTAATTTAATTTATATTCTTTTAGATGCTCTTGTAAGTTCTTACATTCAGTGCGTTGATATCACCGTAAAATTAAATCTTAAAATGTGCGATATTTTGTCATCCTTGCTATTCGGCTTGTTGGCGAGAGTTCACAAATTCTACATCGCGCGATTACGCGAATGCAAAATTCTACGAAATTTTACGTTCGCCACATCGTTACAAGAAATTTTGCCGCAAGCGCGTCAATGTCCAGTTGTGCAATAAAAAACGCCGCTACAAATATTTTAAAATTCCGCCGGAGCGCGCGGCTAAAGTGGCTAAAGCGGCTAAATTTAAAGCGGCGCTTTAAATTTAAACGAGCGCCAGCTTCAGCACCTCTTCAATCCGATCCACCGGCGTTATTTTCAGATCATTTTTGACCTCGTCCGGGATCTCCGCTAGGTCGCGCTCGTAGTTTTTGCGCGGGATCAAAACCTCGGCGATTTTGGCTTTGTGCGCGGCGATGAGCTTCTCCTTAAGCCCGCCGATCGGCAGCACCTTGCCGCTTAGCGTGATCTCGCCCGTCATCGCTAGATCGGCGCGTACCTTGCGCTCGCTTAAAATCGACGCGATCGCCGTGCTCATCGTGATGCCCGCGCTCGGTCCGTCCTTCGGTGTCGCGCCTTCTGGCACGTGGATGTGAAGGTCGAATTTATTATAAATCTGCTCGGAACTTTTGGAATTCTCCTCCGCGTCTAAATTCTGTGCCGCCGAGCTTTTAGATGCGCCGCCATTTGCGCGTAATGCGGAGTTTTTGCCCGCGCGTGAGGCTTTTGCGGCGCCACTCTCCGCGTCTTGAGCGGCTTTGAGCTTGCCCTCGTCGATCAGCACCTTTACGATGCTAAAGGCGATCTGCGCGGATTCTTTCATCACGTCGCCGAGCTGGCCCGTGATCGTCATCGCGCCCTTGCCTTTGATCTTGACTGCTTCGATCTTGAGCACGTCACCGCCTACCGCAGTCCACGCAAGCCCGTTTACGATACCGATTTGATCGCGCTTTTCAACTTCGTCGATCTCGAAAACCTTTTTATTTAGAAATTCGCTTAAATTTTTCGTCGTAACGACGATTTTTTTAAACTCTTTGTCTTTTAAAATTTTAACCGCAACCTTGCGGAAGATCGCTGCGATCTGGCGGCGCAGGTTTCGTACGCCGCTTTCGCGCGTGTACTCTTCGATGATCTCGGAAAGGGCTGCCGGGTTGATCGCTACGTCGGCGGCTTTGAGCCCGTGGCGCTGCAGCTCCTGAGGGATCAGATAGTCCTTAGCGATCTGAAATTTCTCCTGCGGCGTGTATGAGCTAAGCTCGATAAACTCCATCCTGTCGCGCAGCGGCGCGGGTATGAGAGATACGTCGTTTGCCGTGGCGATAAAGATGATCTTGCTAAGATCGATATTGAAATTTAGATAGTAATCCCTAAAGCTCGAGTTTTGCTCCGGGTCTAAAATTTCAAGCAGAACCGCCGTCGGATCGCCCTTGTATGAGCTTGAAATTTTATCGATCTCATCAAGCACGATGACGGGGTTCATCTGATTTGCCTCGATGAGGCCCTGCACGATGCGGCCCGGCATCGCACCAATGTAGGTGCGGCGGTGTCCGCGTAGCTCGTTTACGTCCTCAAGCCCGCCCAAAGCGATACGGATGAGTTTGCGCTTAAGCGCGGTCGCGATAGAGTTCGCAAGGCTCGTCTTGCCCACGCCGGGAGGGCCGTAGAAGCATAAAATCGCGCCGCCGTTTTTGCCGTCCTCTTTGCTTTTCTTACCGCTTGTGCCGCGAAGCTCTAAAAGCTGCTTTAGCGCGAAATATTCTTCGATACGCGCCTTGGGCTTTTGCAGGGAGTGGTGGTCTTTATTCAGCTGAGCGGTAACGCCCTCGATGGACATCTTGTGCTTGGCGGTCTTTTCAAAAGGCACCTCCAAAACCCAGTCCAGATAGCTCTGTACTAGCCCCGCATCGGCGCTATCGGGGTGCAAGCGGGCAAATTTATCGATCTGCTTTTTGATCTCTTTGTAAGCATCCTCGCCTAAATATGGCTTTTTGGCTTCCAGCTTTTTGCGGTACTCCTCAATCTCGACGTCGCGATCGGCGTCGCCGCCGAGCTCCTTTTGGATCTGTTTGAGCTGCTCTTTTAAAAAATACTCTTTGTTCGTCTTATCGATCTTGGAATGAACCTTGCTTTTGATCTCCTTTTCGAGCCTCTGCGCTTCGATCTCGTCGGAGATGTAGTTGATGAGGTTGAAAAGGCGCTTTTGCAAGTTGCTCTCTGTAAAAAATGAGTAGGCTACCTGCTTTTTTAGGCGCAGCGCGCTTAAAATCAGGTCGCAAACGCGCGCTGCGTCGGTGCCGTCGTCGATGGTTTTTAGTAGATCGTTCGGGAAAAAATGCGTAAGCGTGCTAAGCGTCTTGGTTTTTTCCTTTAGCACGCTTACCAGAGCGTCTAGCTTCTGATCGTTGCCGCGCTCGTCGTGGATGATATCGACGGTAGCGATTAGCGGATCTTGTGAAATTTCTTTTACGATTTTGCCTTTTAGCGCGCCTTGGAATAAAATTTTAACCCGACCGTCAGGAAGCGGCACGGTTCTCATCACGGAGCCCACTACGCCTGCGTTATAGATACCGCCGAAGCTTCTATCGCCGCTAAATTCCGACTTTGAGCTTACGACCATTATCATAGATTCGTTTTTGGCGGCTAGATCGAGGGCTTTTTTGTTATGCTCGTCGCCGATGAAAAGGGGCGCTATCATAAACGGATATAAAAATAGCTCGTCCTCGACGATGATGGGTAGATCGCTAGGGAAGGTTGTATTTTGCATCAGTTGCATCGCTCCTCCTACTCAAAAATCGCGCGATACCAAGGTGAGCGCGGTTTGATGACGTCGGTACCGTTTAATGGGGATTCTTCGATGCGCTGCTCGTAAATTTTGGCAGAACTTTCGCGGTCGGTGCGCTGGTAAAGGTCTTTGATGTCGATATTTAGCTGATGCTCGGCAAGCCTTAGCTTCGTTAGCATCGTCTCAAGTAGCGGACGATACTCGCTCTGCGGGTATTCAGCTATAAATTTTCTAATTTCGTCGATGCTGTTTAGCATTAGTTTTTGGTTGCGATTTGGGCGGCTAAAGGAGTCGAAATTTGCTCTGATCTTTAGAAATCTCGCGTATTCGATCTTTTGCGTCGTGCCGTAGAGGCGGATGTATTCGTCTAGGTATTTGTTTGCTTTCTCGTAGTTTTCGTCCTCCACAAAAGCCCACGCCATAATGAGTGTCATCTCCTCAAGCAGCGGAGAGGCGATATGCTCGCTCGAAAAGCTAGTGTAATGCTTCTCGGCATCCTCCATGCTGGCGTTATTGATATCTTCTAAAATTTTAGAATACCACGCTTCGGGGCTTAGATTAAAAAGCTCGCCGTCGCCTTTGCCACTGCAGCCGCCGATAAAAGCGACAAATAGGGCGTAAAATAGAATTTTGTTTAGATTTGTCATAAAGAAATCCTTGGAATTTATTTAGCTTGTAATTTTATAGTCTTAGGGTAAATGCAAGCTTAAATTCCGCGTTCAAATTTAAAAATGAAATTTCTTTAAAATTTTTTATGCGTTCGGGCTTAAAAATCTTTGTAAACCAAAAAAATTTACGCGATAAATTCTAAATTTAAGTTTAACAATAGTATAATTAGCGCCGATAACGCAGAGTAAGTTTGCGTTTCCGTAATTTCAAAATTTTAAAGAAAGGATGTAAGATGAAAAAAGGTTTTACTCTAATCGAGCTGATCTTTACCATCGTGATTTTGGCGATCACGACGATGGCGATCCCGCGTATCGTCGCGCAAACCACCGAGCTAAACGCCCTCGCGATCAAAGAGGAGCTCGTATATAACGCCAAAGCTTTAATGTCTCGCGTATCTAAGGCGCAATGGGATAGTGCGTATGCTAATGATGCTACATGCGGAGGCGATGCGAGCTGCATGGATAGAATTTTGACCGTAACTCCAGGCGTAGATGATTCGGGCAATAGTACCAAGGAAGTTAGACCGGGGATTTTGCCGGAAGCTAGTCAGCGTGGAATCAGCTCCCAAACTCCGGCTACAAAAAAGCAATTTGGTAGAAATGGAATTTCTTTTGGTGGCGGTCGTTATAACGATATCGACGATTTCGACCAGTTCACGACCGATATAACAGTCGGTAATTTGGTGGGCTCTAGCAGTAGAGGTGATTTTATCCTCAATACTAGGATTAATGTCGATGTAGATTATGTAGCAGAGCCTTTTAGCGCGGCGGAATATGCTTCCGGTACCGATATAAGTGGTGTTCTTAGCGATCAACCATCTAATGGCGCCGTTACCAATATCAAGATGGTTAGGGTTGCTGCTACGGATCTAAACGACGCCGTAGCGAGAGACGGTGCTGCTAAATCAGTTGTTTTAAAGGCATTTTTATCTAATATCGGCGTCGGCGTTCAGACAACCGTCACTAGACTACATAACTAATAGGAGCGCGAGATGAAAAGAGGCTTTACCCTTATAGAGCTTGTGTTTGTTATCGTAGTGCTAGGGATCATCTCGATGTTTGGCGCTGATCTATACACCAAGATCTATAAATCTTACGTGCATGTACGTGCGGTAAATCAGCTGGAAGCCAGAACGCAAAATGCAATGATGCTGATCACAAATCGCTTAGAAGATAGAATAAAAAGCTCTACCATAGGCAGAGATCTTGCCGTAAATGATTTTGTGCCGATTAGCGATCTTACCGATCCGAGATTTGATATATTAGAGTGGATCGGACAAAGTGTAGAGACGAGAAATATAAATCAGAGAAATCCTGGCTGGAGCGGCTTTATGTCAATGTCTCAACTCCGAGATAGCACATGGAAAGCGGATGCAGATAAAGGAGATGCCGGCTATATCGCAGATACTAGGGCTGCGTTTAATATGGTATCCTTGGGTAGTAATTTTCCGCAAGTAGCTAGGATAGTTGGAAATTTAAGGGCTACGACATATAATAGACCTTCTACTAACACCCAAGTTGCTGTTATTTTTAGGGTCGTTACTAACGATGCTTCGCCTACTAGCGTAGGCATAGGCTTCGGTTACGATAGGGCTGTTCGGGCAGACGGTAGAAACCGCGTGCTAATCGCCGTAGGCACTCCTAGTGATGCGGGTAGCGGTAGTATGGAAGGTGAAACTATCACTATCAATCAATATCCGTTCAATCCAAACAACGCTAACTCTCAGGAATTTTCTGAGCAGTATTATATAGCTCATAGTGCCTATGCGATCGTCCCCGCTAATGTCGTAACTTATACGAAAGACAATGCGGGAAATTTGAGTAAGAATTTTGATCTAGTATTGAGGTATAACTATCGTCCATGGAGCACTGTTGCAAATGATGCGCACTCATATAACACTGCTAGCAGCTCGTTACTAGCAGAGGATGTGAGCTTATTTAGGTTTAAGGACGATAATGGCGCCGTTGCGCTTAAACTATGTATGAGGGATGACGGCAGAAATTTTGATCCTGCAGAGCTGGATCTAAACGTTTGTAAAGCACAGGTGGTGTACTAATGAAAACTATGCAAAAAGGTTTTGCTCTAGTAGCGGCCATATTTTTTATCATCATTGTAGCAACTACGGCGATTACGGCACTATCTATAGCATCTATGACGGCTCGCGATGTCAATAATATCCAAGGCAGAGAGCAGGCGCTACTACTAGCTCAGAGTGCTACGGAGCTAGCCGTTCTTGCTATGCAAAAGCATCAGTATCTAACTACCCCGCTTAAGGCAGGAGGTGCTACTGCTGCGACTAATCCTACATTAAATACGATTACTCTTGAGTATCCGTCAAATGATCCGGCTCAAAAGATGTTTGATATCACCGTGACATTCGGATATTTCGATAGACAGCTGGGTGCGCCCGGCAATCATACCGTCGCTTATAGTAATTTTGGGCAAGGCTCGTCCGAAACACTTGCAAATGGTAGTGTGGGCAGAATTCTAAGCCATGCTGCGCTTGTAGATGTGGTAGTAAAATCTAATGTAGCGGTTATGGGAAGGCCACAGATCACATATCATAGGCGTACTATTCAAAAACCATAATGCAAAGGAGAGACGATGAATTTAAATATCGTAGGTAAGCAGTTTGAGCTAACGGAAGCTATTAAAAATTATGTCGAAAACGCATTTGAGACGCTAGAAAAATATAATCTCGACATCATCTCGGGGCGTTGTGTAATTTCTGCCGACGAGAAGCAAGGCAAAAAAGGTTTTGTAGTGGATTTTTCATTAAATTTAGCGCATCAAGACACTATCGTCGTGCGCCAAAAAGATAAGGATCTCTATGCCGCCGTCGATCTCATCGTAGAGCGCGCCTCAAAAGTGCTTCGCAGATACCACGATAAGGTAAATTCTCACAAAAATCGCGACGAAATGAAACAAAACGCCGTAGATAATGCGGTCGGTGCCAATAAGCCAAATTTAAACGATGAAGTTGATGAGATCGTCCCTACCGAGCTGGATCTATATAAGCCGCTAGAGATCGATGAGGCGCTAAATAAGCTTAAAGAAAGTACCGATCAGTTCTTGGTATTTAACGATATGGATGCTAAGATGCGTGTGCTTTATAAGCGTAAAGATGGTAAATTCGGCTTATTTTAGAATTTTAGAATTTTAGAATTTTAGAATTTTAGAATTTTAGAATTTTAGAATTTTTAAGGCGCGGAATTCTCGCGCCTTTACTTTAATTGTTTGAGAGTTGTTGTTTATTTGTTATTATATTATTTTTAATGTAGCCCAAGATAAACAAAATCGCATTTTATAAAATCTTTCTTTTAGGAAATCTTTAAAATTTATTTATATTTGTTCCATATCCATATAAAATTTAAGCAAAAAAAATGTAAAATAGTAGCTAAAAATTATGTTATTGACCGGAGGGTAGTATCATGAAAGTTAAGAGTTTTAGCTTTGCGCCCATTTTGGCGCTGTTGTTTTGTTTCGCGACGGGAGTATTCGCAGATGATGTTAGGTCGAACGTGAAGATAAATTCTGCTACCCCAATGAGCAACGAGTATCGTGACGATGGCGTGCTGGACGGAAAGAAAGGCAGAAGTGGTTGGGATTGGCACGGAGATCAGGGTTTGTATAATTTCACCACTATAAAAAATCGGTCTGACGAATTAAACCAAAAGCCGATAGTTAGATTCGGCGGTGCGGGCACATACGTCTTTGGAGACTACGCCGTGACCGGAAAGCCGGTGATTAGTTTAAGCTGGCCTTCTGCTACAGGCCGTGATTACATGTGGGGAGCAAAAGGCACATACATTAAAGATGACGGCGACGGACAGTTTTATTTGAATAGTTCAAAAGCTGTTTTGAGGCTTCCTAAGGGCGTGACTAAAGACGATATAGTCTATGCGAGACTTTATTGGCAGGGAAATATATTCAGCACGACTGATTTTGACAGCGAAGCAGAATACAACAGCAAAGACGGAAAAAAATTGACCGGTTTTGCTAAGGGGTATACACGGGTGAAATTTAAAATGAAAAGCTCGAAAGGTAAAGCTAGCATAATAGAAGATGTTTATAGAGATAGATGCGAAGGAACGGCTGCTTGGAACTTTTTGGCAAAATCTCACAAGCCCTTACGTTTGCGTTTAAAATATGGCTGCACTAAAGATATTACCGATCTAGTCAAGCAATATTTTAAAGATTATTCCGACAGCATTGAATTTACTGTAGGAAACGTAAAAACGAGTGATGGTGAGGATCAAAGCGGTGCAGATTTTACCAATGGAGAGTTCAACAGCGTTCGTCTTGGGCCGTACGGCGGATGGGGAATAATCGTAGTATATGATAAAACCGCCCCGTCCAGAAGGGCTTTGCTAGATAATTTACAATCTAACGATAGCGTAACGGGTCAAAAAATGACTTATAAAGAGGCCGTAGAATATAAAAATAAATATTTTAAACCAAAAAACGTAACTATTTACGGCGATTATTTTGTCCTCACCCCTTGGGATCATGGATATACGCCTATAAACATTAACGCTACCATCAATGGATTTTATACACCTAGAAGTGGGTCCGTAAGTGCAAAGCTAGGGTTTTTAGGGTTTGGTGGCGAGAGAAAAATGACCTCCGACGAGTATTTTAAAGTTCAACACAAAGGAACCGCACAAATGGATTCGCTATACGGATCCGGTGTGGTTAATCAACGGTTAGCTAACGATCGCGCTAATATATACGACGGCTCTGTCGCTTTACTTATAAATGATAACGGCACCTATAAGTATAGCTATCCATACGGCACTGGTTATTTAGGTGGATTTGATCTGGACGAATTCGATATCGGTTCAAAGATGAAGAATGCGCAATCTAGTCTAAACATCTCTTTGGGTGCGGCGTTTGAAAATCTCAACGGAGGTCAAGCCGATCAAAACTTCATAAGTATGATTGCTATTTCCGCCGATTTGTATGTCCCTCAAATGTGCTATCAGTATGAAGTCTATAACGCCTCTAACTGGGTTAAATTCTTTGATAATGATGGTAACCGAAGAAGCGAAGAGGATGTAAAAAAACTACATGAACCTCCTGAGCAGATCAAAAACCCGGTAGTTGCGGGTGAAAATATCTATTATAGAATGAAATTTGAAAATAGATTGAATGGCGGCGATAGCGAAGATGCAGCAGGTGCGGTAGTATCGATCGACTTTGGTCAAGCCGGCGCTACCTATACCAAAGATAGCGCTACTATAAATAACGAGCTAGTCGTAAATGATCCTATCACTACCACTACAAATACCATACCTGCGGCGGCAGCCGATGAACTAGTCTATTTACGCGATGGTCAAAAGGGTGCATACGAGACTATGAAAGACGTCATAAAAGGTGGCACTCCAAACGTTACGAAGGCTATTTATAAAGATAGGCAGTTTACTACACTTGATGGTAATATATTGAAATTTTATATAGGTCAAGGCGCGGGAGACTTAACTCCTTCTTCAACACCGGGCGGTAGTCCTGTACCTGTAGGCGGATTAATGCAGCCAGGTAAAGCGGCGTATGGTGAGTTTAACGCCACCGTCAATACGGGCGCAACCATATTGCAGGCTCCTGCCGTGACACTAAGTTATAAGATGAGTTTAGATATAGGCGGCGGTCAGCGAGTCTTCATAGAGATGGATAGCGCTTCTGAACTTGAATTATGCGATGTGACAAAGGTTTCTAAAAGCGTTAATATCCTACCTTTAAGCGGTTTGCAGGTAGTCAATAAGAATTTTAGTAAAAATGACGACGATGATAGACTATATACTCAAATCTCCGATAAGCCTTTTGATGCGAAACTTATCTTTAGACCGGATTATGAAAGCCAATATTGTAAGTCTTATGACGATAAAACTGGTAAATGCGAGGAGTATATTGATGCGGCTGCAAATTCCAAATACTTTAAAAGGGATCCTCTTACGGGCAAGCTTGTATATATCGGTAGCGAGGCTAGAAAGCTTGAAAAATTTGATTTGAGTGGTAAATTGTATTTATCCGTTGTCAGGGCGAGAAATGCCGCTACTACCTCGGATAAAGTTGCCGATAGCGATAAGGGGAATAGCGCAGTTTACTCATGCCGATCCGTAACAGACTCTTTAAAAATTCCATTTAAACTAAATGGCGATGCTTATTCCATAGATAAGAAAGTGGATTTTAAAGACAAGTCTATTTTAGAGCTAAATAATATAAAAATAGGAGACGCGTATCAGGGTCTTACGTTTATGCTTAGCTATCGTCCGGACGAGCAAGCTACCTCAAGATCTGATTTAGATCAGTATATAAAAAATAAAGATTTAAATAATAGCGATCCTAAGGCTTATTATTTAGAGCTTAAGAAATGGGAGCTTAAGAAGCAATACGGGTATTGTGAAGCCAATGAAGATTTTGATTGGTGCAATAAAAGTCTGACTGCGGAACAAAAGAAGGATATCTGGGATAATATCATACAAAAGAAGCTAGACGAGCTTAAAAATAGTATAGATACGGCTAGCGATGAGTTTGGTATTAAAATGTCAAAAGACGGCTCGTTCCACATATGCGGTAGCGATAACTTCGTGCTTCGCCCTGCATATTTTAATGTAGATACAGAAGCGCTGAAGAATTCGGGCAAGTATAGCAAGATCGTAGACACTACCGCTAGCGGCGATATAACTAAAAAAGGCGTTAGTACCGATGTTTATAATCCTACCGAACTTCGCGTGGGTGGTGACTATGAGCAGAACGCAGATATCTTGGCTCATGTAATATCGGCCAGAAGCTATAGTGACAACGGCGTACCTAACTACACAGCAGAAATCGGTGGCGATCTTGGCAATCAACGTTATCATCTGCGTAAAAGTTATGGTGCAGATTCCGACGATACTCAAGATATATCAACTAAGATTCGCGGTATTCAAACCTACTTGCGTCCGTTTATATCTAATGAATGCGCGGCTAATGTCTCTACTCAATCCTATTATGTAGATAGAAAGAACGCTTCCACTACATTAAAACGTGGTGTTAAAGAAGATAGTTGTTATGGCGGTACCGCAGTGGAATATTCCGGTGCTAAATACAATGCCGAAACAGGCAAATATGAGATTGATCCGGAAGCTATCAAAAAAGGCTCTTTTGGCAAGAGCGATGATGTCTCGTGCGTATTAAATGGTACAAGCTCAAAATTCGACGCATCGTATAGAAGAGTATGGGATAAAAATGCCGTAAGCTTATGGGCGAATTTTAACGCTAGAAATATCGTAGAAGCAGGAGGCGTTGCGAAATTTGATAGCAAAGGTCATGTTCAAGGTGCATATCTGATGACCCAGTCCAGAAAAGATCCGGAAGCTAAAGATAAAAGCTATGCCGTTATCTATACCGAAACCATAGGTAAAGATGCCGATAAAATTTTTAACTACTATAATGTCGGCGATGTACTCGTAAACATCTATGATAATTCGTGGACGGATGCTTATTCCGATCAGACATACTCTAAAAAGTGGAAGAGCGCTAAATGCATTATCAATTCATCTAGCAATACTCCGGACGCTAAAGGCATGGTAGGTTGCGACGTAGGCATGAGAATTGCTGCTAACAAAGATAAAGCTATAAACGACAATATTGTATTGCGTTATAAGCCGGATCGTATCAGAGTGTCGCTCGTAAGCCTTGATAATGGTATAACAACCGGCGTAGGCGATAATAATATCACGGGTGGAACATCTGCGTATACATATTTCAATGCTCCGGATATTGAGAATAATGTAGTAATATATGGTAGTGATAACTCTACGCAAAATTTAGCGGTGACGCATCAGATAAGTCAGCTAGCTAAGCTTAAGGTTAATGCCGTAGCGTATCTATCTGACAAAGTTTATAAGGATGTCATTGCTACGCTTTATGACGGATATAAGCAAGATGTTGGCGGCACTCCTCAAGCCGTGTGCGGATTTTCGAGCGATCTTGATTTTGCGCTAAATTTTGGATTTGATTGCGCTAGCAATAGTGCCGACGGACGTTGCTCCACAGCTATCGCTCGCAGAACCGGCGGAGCTACAAATTACGTGCCATATCCTAATAGACCTACCGTTGTCTACAATATCCCTGGTGGTACACAGTTTTTTGCTAAGAATTCTAACGAGTGCCTAGGCTCTACGGGATATGATAGCAGATGCTATACGTATAACGCAAGGACCTTAAGCTCAACTGTTACCGGAGGTTGGGAGGAAGCTGCTTCCGCTGCTGATACGGGCTACGGCTTGCCTATACCGCTTGGAATAGCGCTTAATTATTATTCCGACGCTTCATTAATAGGCGGACTTATTAATAGACCAAAAGGCGGCACAGGAATTAATTACGATTCTAAGTCAACGGATTTCAGGATTTTAGCACAAGGATTTAGAGAGGGGCAGACCCCTGGTTCAACTGTATATTTTAATTTCGCTAGGATGCATAAAACCCCTAGCACTCCGGTGCTTATCTACGCTAGTGACTTTAATATCGGAAATGGCACGATTAGTATCGCCGAAAATTTTTGGCCGTCAAAATTTGATAAATCATACAATGCTATCTCAGATACAACTTCGGAGCAATATAAGAAAGATGATATAAAGCTATCTCATGAGAGCTTCGATGACTTTGTTACTAGGAAAGTAGAAGAGACGACGGGAGTTAAAAATGCGAGCGTAGCAGACAAGGCTGCTTATATTGTCGCCGCTAATTCCAATACCAAAACTTACGCGACCGGTACGACCGTTACGGATTTTAGTGACAATATAGGCACTTATGCGCTATTTGTCTACGGTACGTCATATGACAAGAGCCTGGGATCTAGAGTGTATCAAGCCACTACCAGAACCGGGGTAACCGTACCTATTTATACGCAGATCTATTGCGGCAGAACCGATAGGTGCGCGAATATGCCTGCTCCTAGCGCAGAACTTGCTTATGAAGCCCCTAACTCGAATATATTTACCGTGCTAGCGGCTCAAGATCGTAGCCTAACTGATTTTACGAAGTTCGTAGTAAATACTAGGGCTACCCTAAATAATATAGGAGCAGAATTCGTAAGCGCTTATACTAGCTTTACACCTACTGGCGTAACTGTTCGCAGGGGTAATGTAGTAAGCGGCGGTAAGGAAGATATAGCTATCCAGGCTACCGTACCAGGTCAGGCTAGGATACGTATTGAAACTAACCCATGGCTTATCCATACGCCTGCTGGAAATCAGAGAACTATGTTTACCGTACCTCCTACTACTGGAGCTTACTCTAGCAGGTTCCCTGGTGTGCCACAGTATTTCAATCCTCTTACTGTAAACGTAAGAGCTGTTAGTCCTACAGTCTGGGGCGGCGAGGGTCAAGTCAAGTCCGGTACGGAAGATGACGTGGGATCATTCGCTGGCGGTAGTGCATCGGATAATAGCACTAGCGATACTTCGACGAGCAAGCTAGGTACGGGCGACATTCGCGATATCTACAATCAAAAGACCGATTGGTAGCGTTCATGTTAAGTTCGCAATGCAAAGGCTAGCCCTTCGGGCTAGCCTTTTTTTATGGGCGGAATTTCGGTTTTCTTGGCGATAGATCTTTCAAAATTCTGCTTTGCAAATTTTTGCCTAAAAATTCTATGAGATAGAATTTTTTGAAATTTTAAATTACGAAATTTCGCTGCGAAGCTTAGCGGTAAAATTTTTACTTACCGATATTTGTGCGTCGTAATGACATATAAGTTTACGCGCTAATTTCAATTGGTAGAATTCAAAGCAAAATCTCGTATGAGGGATCCCTCCTATTGCTTATTAAAATTCTCAGCCATTAGCATTGCAAGTTTCGTGCAGCGTGATAATGCAAAGCTTGTTGTAAATTTTTTATTGCGCGAGATTTTACATTTCAATACAGCCGCAAAATTCAATTAGTAAAATCTACACTAAGCGAGGTATAAAAGATCTCAGTCACATCCAGGACGCAGAATTCCATTAGTAAAATCTGCTCTCAACTCTCATCATAAAATTCTATCGCGGCAAAACGCACCGCCGATAAAATTTAAAATTACTCAAAGTCGCCCGTATTCCCCCTATCCTTCAAAATTTTATTTCGTAAAATTCCAATCCGCCTAGAGCCGCCTTATAAATTTCGCCTCATAAATTCTATTCGCTCATTTACCCGTTTTTAAATGAAATTTCGGCACAATGCGGCTTAAAATTTCATCAGGGAAGCCACTTGAAAACAAAAAATATCAGAAATTTCAGCATCATCGCGCATATCGACCACGGCAAATCCACGCTCGCAGACCGCCTGATCAGCGAGTGCAACGCCGTCGAGGCGCGTCAGATGAGCAGCCAGATCATGGACACGATGGATATCGAAAAGGAGCGCGGCATCACGATCAAGGCGCAGTCCGTGCGGCTCGAGTACGAGCTTGGCGGCGAGAAATACGTTTTAAATTTGATCGACACCCCGGGCCACGTAGATTTCAGCTACGAGGTCTCGCGCTCGCTGGCTAGCTGCGAGGGGGCGATCCTCGTCGTGGACGCGAGCCAGGGCGTACAGGCGCAAACCATCGCAAACGTCTATATTGCGCTACAGCACAACCTCGAGATCATCCCAGTGCTTAATAAAATCGATCTGCCCGCCGCCGATCCGCAGCGCGTAAAAGAGGAGATCGAGTACGTCATCGGGCTTGATTGCAGCAGCGCGATCGAGGTCAGCGCCAAAACGGGCGTGGGCATCAAGGAGCTTTTAGAGGCGATAATCACTCGCATCCCCGCGCCCAAAACGGACGATGCCGCGCCGCTTAAAGCGCTCATCTACGACAGCTGGTTTGATAACTACCTAGGCGCGCTCGCGCTTGTGAGGCTCTACGACGGCCTGCTGAAAAAGGGCGACGAGGTCTATATCATGGGCAGCGAGAACCGCCACGAGGTGCTCGATCTGATGTATCCCAACCCGCTTGCGCCCGCCAAAACCCGCGAGCTTAGCAGCGGCGAAGTGGGCATCGTCGTGATGGGGTTAAAAAACGTCGCCGACGTGCAGGTGGGCGATACGATCACGCTTTTTAAAAAACGCGCCGCCGCGCCGGTGGGCGGATTTGAGAAGGCAAAGCCCTTCGTGTTCGCGGGCATCTATCCCGTGCAGACCGATAAATTTGAAGATCTGCGCGACGCTTTGGATAAGCTGAATCTAAACGACAGCTCGCTTAGCTACGAGCCCGAGACCTCGCTCGCGCTAGGATTCGGCTTTCGCGTCGGGTTTTTGGGGCTACTGCATATGGAGGTCGTCAAGGAGCGGCTCGAGCGCGAGTTTGATCTCGATCTCATCGCCACGGCGCCGACCGTCACATACGCCGTGTATCTCACGGATGGCTCGTGCGTGCGAATACACAGCCCCAGCGAGCTTCCCGCGCCAAATTTTATCGAGCGCATAGAAGAGCCCTACGTCAGGGCGACCATCATCACCCCGAGCGAGTTTTTGGGCAATCTCATCAGCCTTTTAAATTTGCGCCGCGGCATCCAAACCAAGATGGACTACATCACGCCGGAACGCGTCCTGCTCGAATACGACGTGCCGACAAACGAGATCATAATGGACTTTTACGACAAGCTCAAGTCCTGCACCAAGGGATATGCGAGCTTCGATTACGAGCCGATCGATTACAGGCGCGGCGATCTAGTCAAGCTCGACATCCGCGTCGCGGGCGAAGCGGTCGATGCGCTCTCTATCATCGTGCCCGCCTCAAAGGCCGAATCCAAGGGGCGCGACCTCGTCAAAGCGATGAAGGAGATCGTGCCGCGGCAGCTTTTTGAGGTCGCGATCCAAGCAAGCATCGGCAACAAGATCATCGCGCGCGAAAATGTCCGCGCCATGGGCAAAAACGTGACCGCCAAGTGCTACGGCGGCGACATCACGCGCAAGCGCAAGCTCCTCGAAAAGCAAAAAGAGGGCAAAAAGCGCATGAAAGCGATCGGCAGGGTAAATCTGCCGAGCGAGGCGTTTTTGAGCGTGCTTAAGATCGATTAAATTTATCGCGCGGGTGGTCAAATTTCATCTTTTGCCGCGCGGTCGTAAAATTTGCTTTTAAATTTTGACGATCGCTCGGGCGGTTTAAATTTAGCGGCTCGCCGTTCGGTATGAAATTTCGTCTTTAAATTTCACTATCTCAAGAGGTGATTTAAATTTTATGACTGCACGGCTTTAACTATCGCTTGCTGCCTGGGCTGATACATTCGCTGTTGCGCGCGTCAGTTTTGCACCGCTTTAAGCTCTAGTACTCGCTGCTCGGCCGTAGAATTCTGCCGCTTGCCGTTAGGCTAAAATTTCGCCTTTCAAATTTAACGATCGTGCAGGCGGTTTAAATTTAGCGGCTCGTCGTTCGGTATGAAATTTCGTCTTTAAATTTCACTATCTTAAGAGGCGCTTTAAATTTTATGCCCGCACGGCTTTAACTATCGCTCGCCGCCCGAGCTGATACATTTGCTGCTGCGTGCCAGATTTGCGCCG
>NZ_CALKTC010000083.1 GCF_937996225.1 uncultured Campylobacter sp.
TCATCCAGATCGATACGACAAATATTTTGTTCGTCTGCGGCGGCGCGTTCGACGGGCTAAACGAGATCATAAACCGCCGCATCGGGCAAAACGTGTTAGGGTTTAACCAAACCAAGCGCAGCAAAAAAGAGAGTTTAAATTTACTAAACATGGTCGAGGCCGACGATCTGGTGCATTACGGCATAATCCCCGAGCTCATCGGGCGATTGCACGTAGTGGCTACGCTAAATGAGATCGACGAAAAGGCGATGGTTAGAATTTTAACCGAGCCGAAAAACGCGATCTTAAAGCAATATCAAAAGCTCTTTGCGATAGACGGCGCAAATTTAAAATTTGACGACGACGCGCTAAGGGAGGTCGCGAGCCTTGCGATTAAGCGCAAAACCGGTGCGCGCGGGCTTCGTAGCATAATCGAGGAGATCATGATCGATATTATGTTTGATCTGCCTGAGCTTAAAGGCTATGATGTCATCATCTCGAAAGAGGTCGTAGATGGCGTTTCTAAGCCGATACTTGTAAAACAAAATTTAACTGCATAAAGGGGATAAATGTTACTTGATTCGATTCTAGGATTATTTTCTAGGGATATGGGTATTGATCTAGGCACGGCAAACACGCTGGTGCTACTAAAAGATAAAGGCATCATCATCAACGAACCGAGCGTCGTCGCGGTGCAAAACGAACGCTACGGCAAGCAAAGAATCATCGCCGTGGGCGCCGAGGCTAAAGAGATGCTCGGACGCACTCCGGGCGACATCGAAGCGGTGCGCCCGATGAAAGACGGCGTTATCGCGGATTTTGATATGACGGAGAAGATGATTAGGTATTTCATCGAAAAGACCCACAAGCGCCGCTTCTTCGTAAGCCCGCGCATTATCATCTCGGTTCCTTACGGGCTAACTCAGGTCGAGCGCAAAGCTGTGCGAGAAAGCGCGATGATAGCGGGCGCACGCGAGGTTTATCTAATCGAAGAGCCGATGGCTGCGGCGATCGGTGCGGGTTTGCCGGTCAATGAAGCGCGCGGCTCGTTGGTCGTAGATATCGGCGGCGGTACCACCGAAATCGGCGTTATCTCTTTAGGCGGTATCATCAGTGCCAAATCCGTCCGAGTCGCGGGCGATAAGATCGACGCAAGCATCGTTAACTACGTCAAAGAAAAATATAGCCTGCTTATTTCGGAGCGTGCGGCCGAGGAGATTAAGATCAAGATCGGCACGGCGGTGCAGCAGCAAAAAGATCTTACATACACGGTCAAAGGAAAAGACCAGATCAGCGGGCTTTTAAGCTCAGTCGATCTTACGAGCGAGGACGTTAGAGAGGCGATCAAAGATTCGATCAGAGAGATTGCGGACGCGCTGAAATTTGTCCTTGAGAGCATACAGCCCGAAGTTGCCGCCGATATCGTCGAAAACGGCGTCGTGCTAACGGGTGGCGGTGCGCTCATTCGCGGATTAGATAAATATCTAAGCGACACCGTAAAGCTTCCGGTTTTCGTCGCGGATGAGCCGCTGCTTTGCGTCGCAAACGGCACGGGAAAAGCCCTAGAAGAGATCAAATCGCTAAAACAAGCGGCAAATGACTAATTTCAAACTCCTCCTCGTCGCGGTTTTGCTGGTAGCCGTTTCGCTAACGTTCGGCTCGTATATCCACGGCAAATTTATCGGATTTGCAGGAGGAATTTTAGAGGTTTATTACGGCGTGAGCGATCGGGTAAAAAGCGCTGTGAACGAGCATTTTAATCAAGCAGAGACGATCAAAGCTCTACGAGAAGAAAATGCCGAGCTAAAAAAATCGGCGATGCTGCTTAGTACGTTCGCGGGCGAGCTGAATAAAATTTTGATCGACAAAAACAGCTCCGTCTACGAGCCCAAAGTCCAGCTCGTAAAGGCGCTGAGCTACGCGAATCTAAACGACTACAACAAATTCTTCGTAAATTTTGAAAATTTTAACCCAAACAAAATTTACGGTCTCATCAGCGAGGGCAAGACCGCAGGAATTTTAGTAAATAAAGACGGGCGCCCGCTTGCGATCTTGCAGCGCGACGAAAAGAGCAACTTCTCCGTTTTCATAGGAGATGCTCAAATTCCGGGCGTCGCGGGCGGCGAAAAAAACGAGCTCGTAGTCAGATACATCCCTCAATGGCTCGATCCCAAGGTGGGCGATGAGGTGCTTACCAGCGGCAAGGACGGGATTTTTTTTGCCGGCGTGCCGGTAGGGAAAGTTAAAGAGATTCAAAGCGGGAAGCTATATAAAAGCGCCGTCGTAGAGCCCTACGTGAGCTCCGAGATGCCGGCGTTTTTGTATGTCGTTACAAAGGAAAATTGATGCCCAAAAGAGATGATATTAAGACGATTTTGCTGATCGGCAGCGGTCCGATCGTAATCGGTCAGGCGTGCGAGTTCGATTACAGCGGCACGCAGGCGGCTAAGACGCTAAAGAGCCTCGGATACCGCGTAGTGCTAATAAATTCTAACCCTGCTACCATTATGACCGATCCCGATTTTGCCGACGCTACCTATATCGAGCCGATCACCAAAGAGAGCATTTTGCGTATCATAAAGCGTGAGGGCGTCGATGCGATCCTGCCTACGATGGGCGGACAGGTCGCGCTAAACGTCGCGATGGAGGCTTACGAAAGCGGTGAGCTAGCGGGGGTAAAATTTCTAGGCGCCAAGCCTGAAGCGATAAAAAAGGGCGAGGATAGGGTAAAATTTAAAGAGGCGATGATTAAGATCGGAATGGATCTGCCTAAATCCAAATACGCTTACAATATCGAAGAAGCGATGGCTGCTGCAAATGAGATCGGCTTTCCGCTCATTATCCGCGCTAGCTACACCTTAGGTGGCGCAGGTAGCGGCGTGGCGTACAATATCGATGAGTTTAAAGAGGTCGCGCAAAACGGGCTAGATGTAAGCCCGATAAATGAAATTTTGATCGAAGAGAGCCTGCTTGGATGGAAAGAGTTCGAAATGGAGGTGATCCGCGATCATAAGGACAACTGCATCATCGTCTGCTCGATCGAAAATTTCGACCCGATGGGGGTGCATACGGGCGATAGTATCACGGTTGCGCCCGCTCTTACGCTTACCGATAAAGAATACCAGGCGATGCGCGACGCGAGTTTTAAAATTTTACGCGAGATCGGCGTGGATACGGGCGGCAGTAACGTGCAGTTTGCGGTAAATCCGCAAACGGGGCGGATGATCGTCATCGAGATGAACCCGCGCGTAAGCCGCAGTTCGGCGCTTGCGTCCAAAGCCACGGGCTATCCGATCGCCAAGGTCGCTACGATGCTGGCGGTAGGCTTTAGCCTGGATGAGATCAAAAACGACATCACCGGCACGCCCGCGAGCTTTGAGCCGGTGATCGATTATATCGTGACTAAAATTCCGCGCTTTGCGTTTGAAAAATTCCCAGGCGCAAACCCCTATCTCGGCACCGCAATGAAGAGTATCGGCGAGGTGATGGCGATCGGGCGCAGCTTTAAAGAGAGCATTCAAAAGGCGCTGTGCTCGCTGGAGAAGGGCTACTTCGGCTTCGTGGAGCTAAATTTAAGCGAAAAGGATCTCATCTTCGGGCTTCGCAACGCGCAGCAAGATAGAATTTTATATATCGCCCAGGGCTTTAGAGCGGGCATGAGCGTGGATCAAATTTACGAGCTTAGCAAGATCGACCGCTGGTTTTTGAGCCAGATAGAGCAGATTGTAAAATTTGAAGAACGCATCGATATGGAGATCATCAACGATGCGGCGCTTTTGAGACAGGCCAAGAGCTGGGGCTTTAGCGACAAGATGATCGCAAATTTGATCAACAAAAAAGATAGTCTGGGTCTTACGCAAAACGACATCTATTTTGCCTGCGCCAGACAGGGCATCGGCCTTGAATACAACGAAGTAGATACCTGTGCTGGCGAGTTTGCGGCGCTTACCCCGTATCTGTACTCCAGCACCAACATAACGCCCGCCATCGCAAGCCGTAAAATTTCAAAAGATAATAAAAAAGTCCTCATCATCGGTGGCGGTCCGAACCGCATCGGACAGGGCATCGAGTTTGACTACTGCTGCGTGCACGCCAGCTACGCTCTGCGCGATATGGGAATCACCACGATAATGTATAACTGCAACCCCGAAACCGTCAGCACCGACTACGACACGAGCGATATTTTATACTTCGAGCCGATCGATTTCGAGCACGTTAGAGCGGTCATCGAGGCTGAGAGCCCTGACGGCGTGATTGTGCATTTCGGAGGCCAAACTCCGCTAAAGCTCGCCAAGCGCTTAAGTACCGTGGGAGCCAAGATCATCGGCACGAGCGCGCGCACGATAGACGTAGCGGAGGACCGCAAGAAATTTAGCGAGTTCATCGCAAGTATCGGCGTTAAGCAGCCTAAAAACGATACCGCCGTAAGCGAAGCCGAAGCGATCGAAAAGGCCGCTGCGATCGGCTACCCCGTGCTCGTGCGCCCTAGCTACGTGCTCGGCGGTCGCGCAATGCGGCGCGTGCATAGCGAAGCCGAGCTTAGGCTGTATATGAGCGAAGCCGTGAGCGTGAGCGATCACTCGCCGGTGCTGATAGATAAATTTTTACTTGACGCGACAGAGCTTGACGTCGATGCGATCTGCGATGGGCGCGACGTATATATCGGCGCAATAATGGAGCATATCGAAGAAGCGGGTATCCACAGCGGCGATAGCGCGAGCATTTTGCCGCCGCTTAGTCTAAGCGCGGAGATGATCGATCTGGTAAGTCGCCAAACCAAAGAGATCGCGCTAAATCTCGGCGTCGTGGGGCTTATGAATATTCAATTCGCGATTTTTGAAAACGAGCTCTACATTATCGAGGTAAATCCGCGCGCGAGCCGCACCGTGCCGTTCGTGAGCAAGGCGACCGGAATTCCGATGGCAAAGGTTGCTACCCGCGTAATGTGGCAAGGGGACCTGCGCGAGGCTTTGAAATTTTACGACGAGTTCGGCGTGCTGGTCGAAGAGAAGGGAATTTTAAAGCCGCGTATTAAAAACCATATCTGCGTTAAAGAGAGCGTCTTTCCTTTCAACAAGCTTGCGGGCGCGGATTTGATTTTGGGGCCTGAGATGAAAAGCACCGGCGAGGTGATGGGTATCGGCGAGAGCTTTGCCAAGAGCTTTGCTAAATCTCAAATCGGCGCGAGCAATGCGCTTCCAAGCGGCGGCAAGGTATTTTTGTCACTAGCTGATCACGACAAGCTGCGAGCCGTGGAGCTTGCGCGCGCGTTTACGGATGCGGGCTTTAGTATCGCGGCTACGAGCGGCACTCACAAGCTGCTGGGAGAAAACGGCGTAGAGTGCGAGTTTGTCTATAAAATTAGCGAGGGTCGCCCAAATATCGAGGACAAGCTCAAAAACGGCGAAATTTCGCTCGTCATCAACACTAGCGATAGCAAATCAAGCTCCACCGATGCCGCGAAGATCCGCCAGAGCGTACTGCGCTTTAGACTACCGTATTTTACGACGATGAAGGCGGCGATCGCCGCTACGCGCTCGATCTGCTCGATAAAGGACGAATCCGCGCTTGAAGTTAAAACGCTACAGGAGTATCTAAGCGGCAAGTAGCGCGAGCAGGCTTCTGCCGGCACCGTGCCGCGATAAAATTTTAGGAAGCGAAATTCTACTGTGAAAATTAGAGCATGGAATTTCTAAATTTTATCGGCAGCATCCATTCTATATACATAAAATTTTTTAAGAGATACTATTAAATGAGTGAAGATAGGCAACGCAAGGATTTGCAAGCTAAGGTTTGAGCTACTGCAAATCGCGTATGAGGCTCGGTAGATGGGGCTTTAATAAATGCGCAAAAAAGTATAATCTGTTCTAAGCAGATTTATATAAATTTTAAAATCTAGCTCTTCGCCGTCGATTCCATCATTTTAGACGGTTGTTAACTTTGCGACCGTATCGACTCCAAAGCAAAATTTGCTCGCGCCGAAGTCTGCAGCGCTTATGCCGCTGCTTCTAGGATCGCTTTTAAGCTTGGCAAAATCGCTGATTACTATCACGCAAATCCTTTAAATTTATCAAATTTAACGCACGGCAGGGCGAACTGCGCGCTTGCCCTTGCGTTATCGGCGTTAAATTCTATAAAATTTAATGCACGGCGGCGGATTTTAAAATTTACCGCCTTTTTTGCACTTTAACTTTTGGAGCGGTTTTTGCGCCTTGCGATTTTGCCTGCGGGCGCTCGATGATGCGGATATTGGCGTTTGAGCGGAGTCTGTCGTTAAACTCGGCGACCGCTTTTTTGCGCTCGGAGGTCACGTAGCCCTCGATCGCTCTGTCTTGCACGCTATCGAAATCAAGCGTACGAAGTCCCTTTTTGTCGTTTACGTAAAACATCTCGTAGCCGTTTCGCGTAGGAATGATCGGCGAGAATTTGCCCTGCTCGACGTTCGTGACGATGTATTTGAGCCCCTCGTCCATTTGATTGGCCTTGAGGGTTCCTTTCATCACATACACGTCGCTTGGGCGGAGCTTTGGATTTGCGCGGATCTTATCTAGCGGAGCCTGAGATTTCGCGATATAGCGGGTGAGCGTGATGCTATCGAAAGTCGTGAATAATGAACTATTTTGGCTATAGAATTTTTTGACATTTTCGGGGGTCGTGCGGTGCTGTACGTCTGCGAATATCGAGCCATAGAGCTTTTCTTCAAGCAGTGTGCGGCGGACATTTGCTTTAAAGTCATCGTAGTTTATACCTTGCTTTTGCACAGCGGTTTTGAGCTGGTCTAAGCTAAGCTTATTTTGATCGGCGATCGCTTTGAGCCTCGCGTCGATCTCCGCGTCATTTACCGCGATACCGCGACGTTTAATCTCGGATTGTTGCAGCTTTTGCCCGATTAAAATTTCCATCGCGGCTTGCGGCGAAGCGCCCGTTAGTTTTTGAACTTTGGCTAGTTCGTAGCCGGTGATCGGCTCATTATCTACCACGGCGATGACACCGTTTACTACTTCGGCATTTGCACAAACAGCACAGATCATTGCGGAAAAAAGCAGTTTCTTTATCATTTTTAACCTTTATTTAGTCTTTTTGCTTTATAATTACAAGGTCGCGATTATAACATTAAATGGTAATTTTTGCAAAGGAATTTTTATGATAGTAACTCGTTTTGCGCCGAGTCCTACGGGATATTTACATATCGGCGGACTTAGAACGGCGCTTTTTAGTTATCTTTATGCTAGGGCAAACGGCGGCAAATTCCTGCTGCGTATCGAGGATACTGATCTGAAGCGCAATTCGCAGGAGGCCGCGCAGGCGATCGAGGAAGCCTTTAAGTGGTGCAATCTGGACTATGATGGGCAGATCGTGTATCAAAGCTCGCGCTTTGATCTTTACAAACAATACGTCCAAAAGCTGCTAGATGAGGGCAAGGCATACAAATGCTATATGAGTAAGGACGAGCTGGATGAGCTGCGCGCGCAGCAGGAAGCTCGCAAAGAGCGCCCGCGCTACGATAATCGCTATCGCGACTTTACCGGCACGCCGCCTGCGGGTATCGAGCCTGTGATCCGCATCAAATCCCCGCTTAGCGGTACGATAGAATTCAAAGACGGCATCAAAGGCGATATTAAATTTAACGTAGAGGACATTTTGGACGATTTCATCATCGCCAGAAGCGACGGTACGCCTACGTACAACTTCACGGTCGTGATCGACGACGCGCTGATGGGCGTCACGGACGTGATCCGCGGCGACGATCATCTAAGCAACACCCCGAAGCAGATCGTGCTGTATAATGCGCTAGGCTTTAAAATCCCGAAATTTTACCACGTCGCGATGATCAACGGCGCCGACGGCAGTAAGCTAAGTAAACGCCACGGCGCTACCGACGTGATGGAGTATAAGCGCATGGGCTATCTGCCGCAGGCTCTGCTAAATTTTTTAGTGCGCCTGGGCTGGAGCCACGGGGATGATGAAATTTTTAGCATGGAGGAGATGAAGCGATACTTTGACCCTAACCATATCAGCAAGAGCGCTAGCACCTTCAACCAAACCAAGCTTGAGTGGCTAAACGCGCATTATATTAAAAACTCTGACGACGATGAGCTTGCCGCGCACCTTGTAGAATTCGGCGTCGATATCCGCTCGCACGCGAAAAAACATCTCATCGCCCAGCAGTACAAACAGCGCGCAAAGACGTTAGTGGAGATGGCCGAGGGCATTAAAATTCTTCTAAATCGCCCGAGCTGCTATGACGAGAAGGCGTATAAGAAATTTGTAACCGAAAGTTCGCTAAGCTTACTCGCAAAATTTTCGGATACTCTAAGCGCAAATTTAAATGCAAAGGAGTGCGAGGAAAGGACGATGGGATTTTTGGACGCAAACGGCGCCAAGCTAAAGGATCTTGCCCAGCCGCTGCGCGTTGCGATCACGGGGGGAAGCGTAAGTCCGTCGATTTTTGAAATTTGTGAAATTTTAGGAAGCGACGAAGTTAAAACGAGAATTTCAAATTTAATCAAAAAAGGATTATAAAATGGCTAAAGTAAACGTTGAAGCGGCTTTGAAGTACCACATAGGCGGTAAAATCGGAACGAATGTAAAAACCCCGTGCGCTACGGCGGAGGATTTGGCGCTTGCATATACGCCGGGCGTCGCGGAGCCTTGCAAGGTGATCGAAGGTGATCACGAGGCTGCGTTTAAATACACGAATAAGGCTAATCTCGTAGCCGTTATCACTAACGGCACAGCGGTTTTGGGGCTTGGTGATATCGGCGCAATCGCCGGAAAGCCCGTAATGGAAGGCAAGGCGGTTTTGTTCAAAAAATTCGGCGGCGTCGATGCGTTTGACATCGAGATCGACGAAAAAGATCCTAAAAAGATAATTGAAATTTGCAAAGCGCTTGCGCCTACGTTCGGCGGTATAAATTTAGAGGATATCAAAGCTCCCGAGTGCTTCGAGATCGAGCGCGAGCTGCAAAAAGCCGTCGATATCCCCGTCATGCACGACGATCAACATGGCACCGCTATGATTACGGGCGCAGGGCTAATCAATGCAGCCCTTATCAGCGGCAAAAAAATCGAGGATATGAAGATCGTCGTAAGCGGCTCGGGCGCTGCGGGCATCGCTTGTGCGAAGATGTATCGTAATTTAGGCGCTAAACATATCATAATGCTTGACTCCAAAGGGGTGATCCACAAGGGTCGCACCGATCTTACCGAGCAAAAGAAAGAATTTGCCCTAGATACCGCAGATCGCACGCTAGAGGATGCGATGAAGGGCGCGGATATGTTTTTGGGTCTTAGCAAGCCGGGCGTTTTAACCAAAGAGATGGTAAAGACTATGGCGCCGCATCCAATCATTTTTGCGCTTGCAAATCCGGTACCGGAAATTTATCCAAGCGAGGTCGAGGAAGTAAGAAACGACGCGATCGTAGGCACCGGCAGAAGCGACTTTGCAAATCAGATCAATAACGTTTTGGGCTTTCCGTATATCTTCCGCGGCGCGCTTGACGTAAGAGCCAAAAAGATCACCGAAAATATGAAGATTGCGGCCGCTCGCGCGATGGCGGATCTTGCTCGCGAAGAAGTTCCTGCAGAAATCCGCAAGATGCTGGGCAAAGATAGCTTGAAATTCGGCAAAGACTACGTTATCCCAAATCCTTTCGATCCGCGCGTATTTGCCGTGATCTCGACGGCGGTTGCAAAAGCTGCGGTAGATGACGGTGTCGCTCGCGTCAAAGAGTTCGACGCTGCGGCTTATAAAAAAAGCCTAGAAGCCAAAAAGCTATGATTCCTTGCTCCTGCGCGAGGCGAGATTAAATTTAAGAGGCGTAAATGAAAGATTTGGCTTTACTTACCGATTTTTATCAGCTTAGTATGATGCAGGGCTATTTTTTTACAAAGCCCGATCAGACGGCGGTTTTTGACGTTTTTTACCGCAAAAACCCAAGCGGCGGCGGTTACGCGATATTTTGCGGCCTAAGCGAGGTCGTGGATTATATCGAAAATCTCAGATTTAGCGACGACGACATCGCATATCTAAAAAGTCTAAATTTCTTTAAGCCGGAATTTTTGGAATTTCTAAGAGGCTTTAAATTTAGCGGCGAAATTTACGCGATGGACGAGGGGCAGATCGTATTTCCGCACGAGCCGCTGATCCGCGTCAAGGCAAACATTATGGAGGCGCAGCTCATCGAGACCGCGATCTTAAATACTATAAATTTTCAAACTCTAATCGCCACGAAAAGCTCGCGCATCAATTTTAGCGCTAAGGGTGATTCGGTGATGGAGTTTGGCTTGCGCCGCGCTCAGGGGCGAAGTGCGGGCATCTACGGCGCAAAAGCTGCGATTATAGGGGGCTGCAGTGCCACGTCAAACGTGCTCGCCGCAAAGAAATTTGACGTCCCTGCGATCGGCACTCACTCGCACTCGTGGATTCAGAGCTTTGATAGCGAGCTGGAGGCGTTTCGCGCTTACGCTAAAATTTATCCAAACAGTACGCTTCTGCTCGTCGATACCTACGATACTCTCGCAAGCGGCGTGCCGAATGCGATCAAGGTTTTTGAAGAGCTGCGCGCAAGCGGTCATAAGCCGCTTGGAATTCGCATCGATTCGGGCGATCTGGAGTATCTAACCAAGCAGGCGCGCAAGATGCTCGATGCTGCGGGCTTTAATGACGCAAAGATCACTGCGTCGAATGATCTAGACGAATACGCGATCGATCAGCTCAAGCTTTTCGACGCTAAAATCGATAGCTGGGGGATCGGTACGAGGCTTATTACCGGCGGAGACAGTTCGAGCCTAGGCGGCGTGTATAAGCTAAGCGGTATCGAAAAAGATGGCGAGATCGTGGCTAAGATCAAAATTTCAAACGATCCGCGCAAGATCAATAACCCGGGCTACAAACAGGTCTTTAGGCTCTTCGACGAGGATAACGGCATGGCGCTTGCCGATCTGATCACGCTTGAGGGCGAGAGTATAGACGAGAGTGCGCCACTTGAAATTTTCCACCCGCTTTACACCTACAAACGCAAAATTTTAACGAATTTCAGCGCGCATAAGCTCTTGCGTCCCGTTTTTAAGGAGGGCAAATTCGTAGGCGCCCGCCGCACGGTAAGTGAGATCGCGCGTTTTAGTAAGGAGCAGAAGAGTAAATTTTGGCTTGAGCACCTTCGCAACGTCCATCCGCAGAGCTACAAAGTGGATCTCTCTCAAAAGCTTTGGGATATCCGAAAATCACTCATTAACGAGTGCAACCTCAATTTAAAGGAAAAATATGTTTAAAGTTCTATCGTGCGCCGCTTTGGCGTTAGTTTTACTAGGATGTGGCTCAAACCAACTCCGCCAATCCCCGGACAGCGCTATGAATAAGCAAGCACAGAGCGAAAAAACCATAACCAAAGAGAACGCAAAGATCTTCTATTTCGTCGATGAGCAGGGCAAAAAACTATCGCTTAGTTCAAACGACGATTTCAATACCGCCGTGTTAAAGGACGATAGCGGCAAAAGCTACAACCTCAAGCGTGAGCGAGCCGCAGACGGCATCTATATGGAAAACAAAGACGGAGTGAGTATCCACTTCAAAAAAGGTGAGGGCATAGTGGAGTTTATCAAATACAAATCCATCCCGATCACCGAGGTCAAATAAACTTTAAAATTTTTGGTTAAATTCCGATTTAGCGCCGGAATTTAACCCTCTTTTCCTGCGCTAAATTCGGAGAAAGTCATGTTATTAGGCAAAATCGATTATCTAAATTTGCTCCCTTTTCACGTATTTCTGAAAGCCCTTCCGCTGTCGTCTTATGTTAAAAAATCGATAGAATTTAAAAAAGGGGTGCCGAGCAAACTCTGCGCCGATCTTTATAGCCGCAGGATAGATGCTGCGGTGATCTCGAGCATCGAAAGCCGCCGCGCAAAATACCGCAGGCTGCCTCTAGGAATCGTCGCAAAGCGTGAGGTGCTAAGCGTGCTCGTGCGCAAAAACTCGGCGCCCAGGCTCGATCCCGCGTCGATGAGTTCAAATATGCTAGCCCGTGTGCTGGATCTTAGCGGCGAGGTGCTGATCGGCGATAACGCTTTAAAGGCGCTGCTTTCGCAGGGCAGGGATAAATTTTACGATCTGGGCGAAATTTGGCAGCAGCGCACGGGCTTGCCCTTTGTTTTTGGGCGGCTGTGCTGCGTGAAAAACGATAAGGCTTACTCGCGCCTGGCGACGAAATTTTTACGATCGCGCATTAAAATTCCAAGATATATCCTGCAAAGCTACGCCTTTTCGCGTGACATAAAAGAGCGTGAAATTTTAAATTATCTGAAATTTATAGGCTATGAGATCGGCGTTCGCGAGGAGCTGGCGCTGAAAAAATTTATCGCTAAAGCCAAAAAATTAAAATTTAATCCGGTTCAAAAGGAGGAACTATGAAATCTTACATCGACGGCTTGCTGCTAAATTTAAAGCGCGCCAATCCCGGTCAGGAGGTCTTTATCCAGGCATCGACCGAGATTTTATACTCGCTCATACCGCTTCTAAAGCGCGATGAACGATACGTGAAAAATAAAATTTTAGAGCGTATTTTGGCGCCCGAGCGCACGATGATGTTTCGCGTCGTCTATATGAGCGACGGCGGCGAGCCCTGCGTGCATACGGGATATCGCATAGAATTCAACTCTGCTCTGGGCCCTTACAAAGGCGGTTTGCGCTTTCATCCGAGTGTAAATTTGGGCGTTTTAAAATTTTTAGGGTTTGAGCAAATTTTTAAAAATTCCCTCACGGGTCTTAATATCGGCGGCGCAAAAGGCGGCGCAAATTTCGATCCCAAGGGCAAGAGCGACGGCGAGATTATGAGATTTTGCCAAGCTTTTATGTTGGAACTTCACCGCCTAATCAGCTCTAATACCGACGTTCCCGCGGGCGACATCGGCGTGGGCGGTCGCGAGATCGGCTATATGTACGGCGCGTATAAAAAGCTCACCCGCAGATTCGACGGCGCGCTTACGGGCAAGGGGCTAAGCTGGGGCGGTAGTCTTGCGCGCACCGAGGCTACGGGCTACGGCTCGGTATATTTTGCAAACGAGATGCTAGCTACCAGGGGCGATTCGCTGCACGGCAAAATTTGCACGATCTCGGGCGCCGGCAACGTCGCGATCTACACTGCCGAAAAGCTCTATCAAATGCAGGCTAAGCCCGTCACCGTAAGTGATTCTACGGGCTTTATCTATGACGCCGAGGGAATCGATGTAATGCTTCTTAAAAAGCTAAAAGAGCAGCTGCGCGTGGGGCTTTGCGAATATATCAAGGAGCGTCCTAACGCAAAATTTATCCCAGTTAGTGCTTATCCTGAGGGGCGTAACGGCGTGTGGAGCGTGCCGTGCGACGCCGCGTTTCCGAGCGCTACGCAAAATGAGCTTAATCTGCAAGACGTAAAGACTCTCTATGCCAATGGATGTCGCATGGTTTGCGAGGGCGCGAATATGCCAAGCACGCTTGAGGCGATCGATTTTATGCTCGCGCAAAAAGACTTTCTTTTCGGCCCTGCGAAGGCAGCGAATGCGGGCGGCGTGGCTACGAGCGGGCTTGAGATGGCGCAAAACGCGCAGATGGCGTCGTGGAGCTTCGAGGAGGTCGATAACAAGCTGCGCGAGATCATGCGTCACATATTTCGCACCAGCTACGAGACCTCGAAGGAATTCGGCGCGGAGGGCAATCTCGTGCTGGGCTCGAATATCGCAGGCTTTCGCCGCGTAGCCGATGCGATGCTGGATCAAGGCCTGGTGTAAGCTTAACTCGCTTTATTTTGTCAAAAGCGGCAGCTCGCTTTTAAATTTAAGCTTTTTAAATTTACGGCGAGCTTTTGGCTGCTTTGATAAAATTTTAATCGTTTGCGCCGAGGATATAGCCGCTCATCGCCATAATTTGCTTTGTGCGTCTTGCGTTGGTATCTTGCGTGCTGCGTAAATTTAAATAGCGCCAAGCAGAGCGTTTTAAAATTTTAGCTCGTCGTAGCAATGCTTTTAAAATTTAGTCGCAAGCACGACAAAGACCGACAAATTTTATCTTTAAATTTTGCGGGTAAATTTTGCCCGTTAAATTTAGCTTTGAAATTTTGTGTTTAAAATTTAACCTAAAATTTTATTTTAAATCGTCCACGCAGCGCGTAAATTTAAACCGAGCGCAGGATGAGCGTTTACCGCATTTTGGCATAATGGCGCAAATTTTATCCAAAGGTTGCAATATGAAAAAATTTATGGTTTTACTAGCCGCCGCGTCGCTGTCGCTTGCGCATGCGGACGTAACGGATATCCTAAAGCAGGGCGCGGACGTGCTCGGTGCGACTCAGAGCGGAAACTACAAAGAGCTGCTCGCTTCCGCCACAAACCGCGCCGTAGCCGAGCTCGCCAAGGGCTACATCCACAGCAAGACCGCTAAAATCGAGCTTCCTCCTTCGCTCAAAGCCGCTGCGAAGCTTGCGAGAAAGGTAGGCGGCGATAAATGGGAGCGCGAGCTCGTCGTGAGTATGAACAATGCCGCTACCAAGGCGGTGAGCGGTGCGAGCAAGATATTTTTACAAGATCTGAAATCTATGAGCGATGCCGACGTTAAAAAGCTCATCGGCGGCGGCGACACGGCGCTTAGCGAGTATTTGCAGAGCAAATCTGGCGCGAAGCTGCGGGCAGTTTTTAGACCGATCGTAAGCGACATGATGAGCAAAAACAGCTTCGCGACGGCGTATAACGGGCTAAATTCCTTCGCGCAAAACAAGATCGCGGGTAATGAAGCGGTGCAAAACATCGCGCGCGGGCTGGGTGCGAGCGAGTATCTGCCTAAGCAGGGCGAGGATCTGAACGATTACATCACGCAAAAGACGCTGGACGGGCTGTTTGCGGTAATGAGGGAAAAAGAAAGCGCACTTCGCGGCGGCGCCGTCGGCAAAGGTGCCGGGATTTTAGGCAAGGTGATTAAATAAAACTCGCGGCGAGGCTTTGGCGTAAATTTCGCCGTATAGCTAGCTGCTTCCTGTTGCTTCGCGCTGCCGCCTGCGTAGTCTAAGTTACGCGCAAAGTGCCTGCTTGCGCGAAACGGCTGCTTCCGGCAAATCGGGCGCGCGGCGAAATTTAGAAGTTTGTTTACCGCGCTTGGAGCCTGTTTGCTTAAGACGATAATCTTAGCGCGGAGTTTAATCCGCGAAATTTGAAATTTCGCAATACGCAAACAGTTTGAAATTTTAAAATTTCACGTGGAGTTTTAGAATTTCGTGCGGCAATTGAATGCGCGTATATCTAGCGCCTACATCTGAAATTTTAAAAAACGGCAAAGTATCGGAGTAATAGAGCGGTAACAGATGAGTGTAAGGATAAAGCAAGAAAGCCGTCTTGTAAATTCGCTTCTTTCATATCTCAGTTTATGTTCCGCAAAAACCGGTTTACTCATTAGTTCTATTATTTTCCGATTCCATTTTTCTTAATTCTTTAAGCGCTCTATTATAGACATTGGCTTGCTTGCAAACTCTACCTTCAGCAGCAATATATCTTACTAAATTTATATCATTTGTATCGATTGCTATCAATAATCTACCCATAAGCCTTTCCTCTACAAAAAACGTATAATCGCACTTTGCACACAAATTACTTTCATAAATTATAAACAATAACAAAATTACTACGGCGCAAATTATAAATTTTAATGCTTTAACCATAATTTTCTCCTTGTGTGTATTCTTCCCGTATATATTGATAATGTCGATTGGCGAGGCATTATATCACTTCTTATTTTTAAATTTAAACCTCTTTCGCTTAATTTTTATAAAATTTTCCAGTTGCTTATCGGTAAAATTTAAAATCTCTTTTCGGTTTTGTAAATTTACATAAGTGTGCCTTATATCACAGCACCTATAAAAAATATATTTCCAATTTTTAATTAGCCAGTCTGCTTCTATTGTGTTTTTATCCGTTTCAAATAAAAACGGCAGAACCCATAAGCCTGCCTTGTAGCCGCTAATTACGATCAATTTTATAAAATTTACTCCATCATCGTCTTTTGCTTTTATCACGATAAAGCTTACATTTTTCTCGTATGGATAGCAGGATTTTCTACATTCGATAATATCTCCAACCTCGATCTTTCCGCGAAATTTCAAGAGAGGAATACTAAGCTTTTCTATCAAATTTGTCTTTATGCGTCTATTGCGTCCGAATTTATCCCTAGGTTTTGTCAGTCTGAAACCGGGGATTGTTTCGTCGCAATCCCCTAGTTCATCGCTACTAAGGTAATTATCGGAGCATATAAATACCTCCTGGGGGCTCGCATTGATGCCGAAATTTGCTAAATTACGAATCAATTGCTCCTTATCCACGACAAACCCCGCTTTGCTTGATAACATCTCGCTAGGAAGCTCAAAGTATCTGTTATCTTTTAAATTTAAAAGGCAAGGATTTTCTGTCCAGAAACAGCGCTCATCGCAGACCATAAGCTCATCGTCGTTAAATTTTATAATATCGCCTCTTTGTAAATCATTGTCGAAGGTTGATATTGGTAAGATGGTCATTTAAAGTCCTTTTTGCTTGCTAGATTAAACATGTTCATAATAAATTTTCGTTATTTGTAATCGCTAAATTACGCCTCTATAACCACATCTTTATACTTTTCATAAAGCCTCGGCTTTAAAATTTTATCACGATACTCTTTGCCCGCATTAGTCATACATATCCAATGGCTATATCTGCTCCATGTGTTAGGGTCTTTCCAAGTTATCTCTGCTTGGGGAGTTATTTTGTCCTCCTCTAAAAATTTATATCCAAAAAAGAAATTATCTCTAAAATAGATCCACTTCTCATAAAGCGACATCCCTAGATCGATCTTGGATAAATTCGTATCGAAGTCAGCCCATTTCTTTCTTAAATTTTCGCCCTCTATGCCGAAGTCTATCATACCCCCTAAAAACAGCTGCCCCATTACTCCGAAATACTCTCCCGCATATGTCGGATAGGCTGAAATTTCAGGGTTATCTTCGTCCGCTAGCTTATAGTCGCTTTGTATAATACCATATAGTTCAAACCATTCGTACCAATCAAAGATTTCATATTCAATGTAATCTAAAATATCTTTTTTTCTGGTACCGGGAATTTGAGCTAATATGCGAATAAACGAATCCATCCAGCAATCAAATCCTAAAGCCTTATAAAGTTCTTCATCTTTGTTAAAAATCCAGCCGTATAGTTCATTCGGTTTCAAAATTTTAAATTTCATAGTATCTCCTTTTTAAATTTAATCGGTTGCCGATAGAATTTACCTCATCGATCCGTTTGGTTGATCTCATAAACTCGTTAATATAAAAATTATTTGATTCCGAGAGCTTGGGCATACTTTTTATTATTTCATCTAAATCGACGCTCTTTATTTCGGCGCAATTTTTTACATCGCCGCAGATACCGATAAAAATAAGATCGTCTCTGTTTTTGCCTATAAATTTACCCTTTGCGTAATAGCCGCCTTCAAATCTTTCATAGGCTATATAATATAATATTTGCTTTAAAATTTCACTTTGATCCAGCTTAAAATAGGTGCAGAATTCCACGCCCTCTATATCTTGCGATATGTCGGTGGCGCCTACGGAGCTTTTTTCATATTTTTTAAGATCTATTTTTACGATATTGTTTTCATCTCCTTCGCCTATTGCTCCAAGCACGCGAAAATCCATATCTATCTCGCCGTAAATATCAAAAAACAGATAGCTGCCCTTAAAGCTTTTATAGGCGAATTCCTTTACGGCGTCCTTAACAATTTCAATATTTGCAAGCGCAACTTCGGTCTTTTTTGCAAGATTCGTTTTTTATCTCGACTTCGATCATCTAAGCTCCTTTATTTGTCTTGCTAAATTTTAATCCGTTAGCCATTTTACCACATGCTCCAATAATTCCTCTAAATTCTCGGCTCCGCAACTTCCTTTGAGTTCGTTTTCCGTGGCATTGATGAAAAACCAATCCTCGTCATCTCTATCGATATTTATTTTGATCGGCTTTTTCCCGCTCTCGCCATCGATTTTAATCAACCAACCGGGATTATCGACCGTTTCTAGCGTAAGGCCATATTCATGCTCCCATTCTCCGTCGCATTTGGAAGCGTACCAGTTTTGTATGAGTTTTAGATTACTCATTGTTTCCTCCTTTAATTTTATAAATTTTAAAATTCTCGATTTGTTAGGCTTTGATATTGCGTTTGAAGCAGGGCTTCTTTGCTATTTAAATTTAATCGCTTATTAAAAATTTCTTTTCCAAGCCATCTTTATTTACGGTGATTATCTTCGAGTTCGGAATATTTAAAAATTTTATAGCTTTTTCATCCAGTTCGGACAATGGCTCCTCAAGATTAAATTTAGTTTTATAGTAATATAGCGAAAGATCTCTTTTGTTGCCCTGCTCCATAAGCTGCATTATGCACCTATCGTTTGAATCACCGGTTATATGGCGGTTTATCATCATAAACGGCTCGCAGCTTTTATGAAAGGGGAAGCGGCCGAAGTTAAAAAGATTGCCGACGAGCTCAAATACAAGGACAAAAAACAGAAATAAAATGAATAGTTTGACCATTCTGCCTTTCACAGCGGCGCTCCTAAATTTTGAAATCAAAATTTCGTTTGTATTTTTAAAACACCTAGATAGTTTGCACTAAGGCTTTGGGTGCGCCCAAGCATTAGCCGAAGCGATCGGGCGCAAAATTACGACGCTATCTCGCTTTTTGCCGCGCCGGTTGCGGCGGGCTCGCTCTCCTCCATTACGATGAGCTGCTTGCTGCGCTTGATCTTGGCATCGTCGCGAAACGCCGCGCGCACCTTGTCCATACCGGTGTAAAATTCCTTCATCAAAACAAGGCACAGATATGCGCCGAATTCCGTCGTACGGATGATCTCACCCTCGATCCGCACGGCTCCTGCAAGCCTTAGCAGACTAAGCTCTCTACCTAGTTCGCGGCGCAAATTTAGATCGTTTGCGGAGTTAAATTTAGCGATGTCGATCTCACCGTTAAAAAGCTCGGTCAAAAAGAGGTATTTCGCGCGCTCGGATCTGCTAAAATCGCAGGTGGCGATGACGGTGCTTTCGTTTTTCTGCACTCTGCTTGCGTACTCTTCGAGATTGAACGCATTTACGAGCAACCTGCCGCCTAAGAAACTAAACGCGCCGCTTCCGATGCCTACGTATTCGTGGTTTGTGCCCACGTATTCGTCGCTCATATTTGATTTTTCGCGAGCGAAGGCCCATGCGTTGCTGCGGTGCCAGCTCGCAAATTCCTTGCAGATGATGGAGTAAAACTCCTCTTCGCGGTCTACATTGCTAACGCCTAGGCTCCGCGCTATTTGATCGCGCATCAAAGGCGATTTCATCAGCGGATACAGCGTGATCTGCTCGGGCTTCACCGCCTTTGCCGCTTCGATGTCGCGAAGTAAAATTTCGCGAGTTTGAAACGGAAAATTAAAGATCAGATCCAGGCTTAAAATCGGCAAAATTCCGACTGCTCGGGATAGCTTTTCTTGTAAAATTTCGCCCGAGCCGAATTTATCGTAACGCGAAGCTTTGCGCAAAATATCGTCGTCAAAACTCTGAACCCCCACACTTAGGCGGTCTATTAGCCCGCGAAATCGCAGCAAGCTCTCAGGCTCGATGTGGTTGGGATCGCTCTCGCACGAAACTTCTTTAATGCTAAAAAGCGACTTGGCAAGCTCCAGCGTGCGCGCTAGCTCATCTTCGTCGATGAGCGTCGTGCCACCGCCTACATAAAGCGTCTCAAAGTCGTAGCCTGCGTCTTTCGTGCGCTGCATCTCGGTGCGTAGCGCGCTGAAATACGCCTTGCACACGCCGCGCTCGTAGGCGTATTTGTGAAAGGAGCAGTACGGGCAAAACGTGTGGCAAAAGGGCACGTGCATGTAGAGCATATATTTTTTATCGGGGTTTGGAATTTTAGCGATATTTTCCTGTGTGATGTCGATTCTAAGAGAGTTATAAAGAGATTTTTGCATAGTTTCAGCGGCATATTTTTTAGCGAAGCTATGCACCATTTGACTGATAAAATTCATAAAACTTTAGCCTTTTTTTAAACTCAAAAATTAATTTTTGAAGTTTATCGAAAACTAACTTATAAATTTATCAATAATTCAATAAAAAGCGCAGCGCCGCCATATAACTTAGCGTAGGAAACGCTATCGTAACGAGCGAATTGCGAAATTTAGCATGCACGACAAACGCCATAATCAGGCAAAATAGCAGCGCCGCCGTTTGCAGTACGTCCGCGTTAAAAGCCCGCTCGCCCGAAAAGCTAGGCAGCATAGTTTTAAGTGCATAGATCGTCAAAACGACCATTATCAAAAGTCCGGAGTTTTTCTGCAGATACGCCAGATTTGGACTCGCGGTCTTTTTCTTAAAAAGCAGCAGCGGCAAAAATCGCGTCAAAATCGTAGCGAGCGAGGCTAGAAAGATATAGGGCAAAATTTCCACTACCTACCCCTTTTTAGGAATTTTTGCAGCCTGCGTCCCGCGCGCGAAGATCGCTCGAAGTATTTACGAAAGAGCAGCAGTACCGCAGTGCCGAAAATCAGAGTGCCGAATAAAAAGTATTTTGCAGGAAAGATAAAAAGCCCCGCAAACGCGCAGGCAAAGCCCAGAAATAGCACTTTGTATTGCGGATTTGCTTTGAAAACCTCATAGGTTAGCATCGCAAAAAGCGCCGTCAGGCTAAACTCGACCCCGCTAAAATCAAGCTTTAAGCTTGCCCCCAAAACAGCCCCCGTAACGACGCCCGCAACCCAGTAGGATTGATTTAAAATCGCGGTTAGATTATAGAGCAGATCAAGCTCTTTTAGTCTTAGCGGCGTTACGTGTCGCTTGCCGCTAAGCTCCTCGGGGCGCAAAAACGCACGCGCTTTTAGCAGCGCAAAGGTTTCGTCCGTAAGGGCATATACGGCGTAAATTTTATGACGCACGAAGCGCAGCTCGTCCAGCAGCGACATCGTGTAGAAAAAATGGCGAAAATTTAGCAAAAACGCCACGACGAAGGTATCTACGAGCGAGGCGTGGGTTACGATGAATGCGATCAACACGAACTCCACGCTGCCTGCGTATATAAGCAGCGAGGTCAGCGCCAGAGCCCAGACGGGCAGGTCTTGGCTGATGCCGTAGATACCAAACGCCAGCCCCAGCGGCACGTAGCCCATCATCACGGCAAGGGTGGATCTGAAAATTTCAAATTTACTCATAGCTTTCCTAAATTTAAAAGGGCGATTGTAGCTAAAATTTTATTAAATTTTACAGGGCGCGCAGGCGGGATCTGCGCTGCTGCGAGCTGGTTTTGCGCGGTTATGCGTCGCAAGAGGAGCTGTAAAATTTACTCGGTTCGCCGCCGTAAATTTTAAAATTTAGCCTGCGTAGAATTTTGCGAAATTTTAAAATTTCGGGGAGCGGATCTTTAAATTTAGCCTAAAATACGTGGCGCAAAAGCACGAATGCAAACGCCGAAAGCAATGCCGAGACGGGCAGGGTGATGATCCACGCTAGCCCGATCGGCTTCATCAGCGACCAGTTCGTGCTGTGATTTACCAAGCCGATACCCAAAATCGCGCCGATTAGCACGTGGGTCGAGGAGATCGGAAGCCCCAGCACCGATGCCGCCATGACGACGACGGCGCTTGCGAGCTCGGCGCTAAAGCCCGAGGCGGGGTGGATTTTCGTAAGATTGGTGCCTACGGTGGCGATCACCTCTTTGCCGATGAACCAAAGCCCAGCTATTAGGGCTACTGCGAACATTATCATAATCTGCTGCGGCACGGGAGTGGAGGGATTGATACTATTCGTAGCCATCGTATCGATGATGGCGGCAAACGGACCCACGGCGTTTGCGATGTCGTTGCTGCCGTGCGAAAAGGCAAAGCCGCTAGCAGTGAGTACCTGTAGCCAGCTAAACATCAAAAACGCGGATTTGTTTAAATTTGAGCGGCGCAGGGTTTTAGCGAAAATAAACATCAAAAGCCAGGTAATCAGCGTCGACATACCGATGATGAGGTAGTTGTAAAAATTCGTAAGCCCGAAATTTAGATTATGCAGCCCCTTAAATATCAGCATCGCCGAGATTACGAAAGCTCCGATACCGGCTACGGCTGGAATTCCGTACTCTAGGGCTTTGTGGGATTTTAGCTTCTCTTTTTTCGCGTCAAGCTCGATCACCTTTTTATAATACTCGCTATCCAGCTCGCTTGGATCAAAATCGGGATCGCGCATCGCGTAAATATCGTGATTTAGCGCCTCTGCATAGGCGATCTTTTGAATGTCGTCCAGGGTCTCGAAGGTCTTTTTATGCAGCTTGCGGAGGGATTTTTTTTCGCGCTTTATGCGGTCGATCTTTATTTGAGCGTAGCGGTTGTAATCCAAAATGTAATGTTTGATGAGCCAGAAAATTCCAAAGGAGATCACGCCGCCCAAAATCGGCGAGAGTACCCAAGAGATAGCTATTTTACCGATCTTATCCCACTGCACGAGCCAGAATGCGGAAGTCTCTGCGGTATTAAGCAGGGCGCCTAGCGTAAGTCCCGAGCCCACGATACCGCCGATGATAGCGTGCGTAGTAGATACGGGCAAACCCTTTCTGCTGGCAAAAAGCAGCCACGCGCCTGCCGCAAAAAGCGCGCTCATCATTACGTAGATAAAGTCTCTCGGATGCACGTCCATTTTGCTAAGATCGATTATGCCACTGCGAATCGTTGAGGTTACTTCGCCGCCTGCGATTACAGCGCCGCTTGCTTCAAATACCGCCGCTATACAAAGGGCTTGCGCGATGCTAAGAGTGCCGCTTCCGACGCTGGTGCCGAAGGAATTTGCCACGTCGTTTCCGCCGATATTAAAGGCCATAAAGATGCCCAAAAATACCGAAACTAAAAATAGCATTTTATCGCCGCTTCCTATAAAACCGAATCCCCAGATAAGAAAATAGATTGTTACGCCGCAGAATATGCCGTAGAAAATGAGACTTATCTTGCTAGATTTCATAGCTCTCCCTTAAAATCCGCGAAATTTTACCACACGCGCCTTAATCCCCACTAAATCGCACGAGCGAGGTATATTAAATTTTACTTTTAAAAGCGAATTTAGTGGCGCGCGCTAAGCTTTATTAAATCAATACTTCGTTACAATCCACATTAAATTTTAAAACCGAGGCGAAAAATGTCTAGAATTCCGCTGCAAAGCCCATATTTCGGAATATTTGTAATGCTAATCCTGGCTTTTTGCGTCTTTTCGCTCATCGTTAAATTATTCTCTTTGGTGGGCTCGCGTTTGGCAGACAAGTGCGACGAGCGGCTAAAGGGCGAAATTTACGAAAGCGGACCCGAGGCGGTCAAACAGCCCAACCGCATGAACTCCCACTTCTTTTTAACGGCGGTACTTTTTATACTTTTCGACGTCGAGATTATTTTTATGTTTCCATGGGCGGTAAATTTTAAAATTTTAGGCGTGTTCGGGCTCGTGGAGATGGCGTTTTTCATCGTATTATTAGGCATCGGATTCATCTACGCCTGGAAAAAAGGAGCGCTAAATTGGCAGAGCATAAGATAAATTACGCGCGCGAAAACGGACTTCCCGTAGTTCTCACCACCGTCGATAAGCTGATCGCGTGGGGCAGGAGTAACTCTTTGTGGGCGATGACGTACGGGCTTGCGTGCTGTGCGATCGAGATGATGGCAGCGGGCGCGGGCAGATTTGACTTTGACCGCTTCGGTACGATATTTCGCGCAAGCGCCAAGCAATCGGATGTGATGATAATCGCAGGCACGCTTAGTAAAAAGCACGCCGAGTTTACGCGCCGCCTATACGACGCGATGCCCGAGCCCAAATGGGTCATCAGTATGGGTAGCTGCGCCAATACCGGAGGGATGTTTAATACCTACGCGACGGTACAGGGCTGCGACCGCATAGTGCCAGTTGATATCTATCTGCCTGGATGCGCGCCGCGCCCCGAGACGCTGCAGTTTGCGATGATGGTGCTACAAAAAAAGATCCGCACCCAAACCCCGCGCCGCGCGCAAAAGGCAAAAAGGCTGATCTGATGAGAAAGTATAGCCCGAAAAACGATGCGAGCAAGAAAAATTACTATAAAGACAGATTTTTCATCCCCGAGGAGACGCAGAAGCTAGACGCAAGCGAAAGCGATTTTAAAGACGATCTGGATGCGCTTGAAGGCGTCCAAATTTTAAACTCGTATGTGGAATTTAACACTCTCGTACTCTACGTGGAGCCCGCGCAAAATTTAGCGGCGCTGCATGCTCTTAAGGGTGCGGGATATGAAATTTTATGCGAGCTAAGCGGCGTGGATTTTACCGAGGCTCGCGGCGGCATCGAGGTTTTTTATCAGCTTTTGGATATCAAAAGAGTGCGCCGCGCGCGGCTAAAGTGCTTCGTGCCGAACGAGAGCTTTTTGCAAAGCGCTGCGGGCATCTACAAAAGCGCGAACTGGGCGGAGCGCGAACTATACGATATGATGGGCGTTTGGATTGAAAATCATCCAAATTTGGCGCGCCTAATAATGCCCGATGATTGGTTCGGACACCCGCTTTTGAAGTCCTATCCGCTGCAAGGAGACGAGTTTGCCAAGTGGTACGAGGTGGATAAAATTTTTGGGGTTGGCGCACGCGAACGCATCGGCGAGGAGAATCGAAATTCCGCATTCGTAGACGAAAAAGATACCTTCAACTTTACGCGGCTCTATCACGAGGGCGCTAGAGGCGAGCCGCGGCCGCAAGAGAAAATTTTACAAGAATATCAGGAAGAGGGCGGCGTGCGCTTCGTAAAACGCGCTAAACGCGGAATTTACAAGATCATCACAAAGAGAAAATAATGCAAAATCCAAGCAAGCTAAGACCGTTTTTCGAAAACATCGAGTACGAGCGCGAGGGCGCGAATATGATCTTAAATTTCGGTCCGCAGCATCCAAGCGCGCACGGCCAGCTAAAGCTAGTGCTGGAGCTTGACGGCGAGCGAATCGTGCGAGCCCGCCCGGGCGTGGGCTACATGCACCGAGGCATCGAAAAGATGGCAGAAAATATGATCTACGCAGAATTTGTTCCCGTAACGGACCGCGTCGATTACGTCGCATCTGGCTCGAACAACTACGGCTTTTGCGCCGCGGTCGAGAAGCTTTGCGGCATCGAAGTGCCGCGCCGCGCGCAGATCATCCGCACAATCTTGCTGGAGCTTAATCGCATCAGCTCGCACCTTCTATTTTTGGGTACTCACGCGCTTGACATCGGCGCGATGACGGTATTTCTATACTGCTTTCGCTCGCGCGAATACATACTTGATCTCATAGAAAAATACTGCGGTGCGCGCCTTACGCACAATAATATCAAAATCGGCGGCGTATTTTTGGATCTGCCTAACGGCTGGATAGAGGAGATGTTGAAATTTTGCGATGAATTTCCGAGCGACATTAAAGAATTTGAAGATATGCTCGATACGAATAGAATTTGGCTGATGCGAACCGAGGGCGTGGGCGTGATCTCGCACGAAGATGCCCTTAGCTGCGGCTGTAGCGGAGTGAGCTTGCGCGCTAGCGGACATGCGTGGGATATCCGAAAAGAAGAGCCATACCTCATCTACGACGAGCTTGATTTCGACGTGCCGTATGCGAGTGAGGGCGATTGCTACGCGCGATATAAGTGCTATATGGCGGAGATGCGCGAGAGCCTTAAAATTCTGCGCCAGTGCGCGAAGCACTATTCGCTGAGCGATCCGCAAATTTTAGCGATCGATCCCGCTTACGTAAATCCTAGCAAAGAGCAGATCATGACGCAAAACTACTCGCTGATGCAGCATTTCGTACTGGTTACGCAGGGCTTACGCCCGCCCGTGGGCGAAATTTACGCCGCGAGCGAGAGCCCTAAGGGCGAGCTTGGATTTTATATCCGCTCGATGGGCGAAAGCCGCCCGTACCGCCTTAAGATCCGCGCGCCGAGCTTTTGGCATTGCGCGGTCTATGAGGAAATTTTACCCGGGCAGTATCTTGCCGACGCCGCGGCGATCATCGGCAGCACTAATATTATCTTAGGCGAGGTGGATCGATGAAGCGATATGATTTAAGGCATCTGGGCGATAAATTTTTAAACCGCATGGGCGAAATTTTAAAAAATTCCGCTCGCGGCGAGACGATGATCTTTATGTTTGAGATAGGCGATTTCAGCGCAGTTCAAAAAAGCGCCGATCTAGTTGATGGGTTAAATTCCACGCTATTAAATTCCATCCGATATAACCAGGTCGATTGGATGATAGTCGCAAAAAAGGGGAGAATATGAAAATTTTAAATTTTGCGCCGCTACTTAGACTGCAAAGTCCGGGGCTTACGGAAGGTTTTAAACACGCTAAAATTTTAAGCGTATCGCCGTTGCAAGATCCGTATTTAGAAAGTGAGCTGATTAAATGCGAGATCGGCGCGCAAAACTTCGTGCTGGCGCTAATCTGCGCGAGCTTTTGCGACGAGCCATATTTCGCGGAGCTGGATCTGGAGTATCTAAACGGCGAAAGCAACGTGGGCGAGGAGGAGATCGAACAGATCGCGGAGTTTTTACGGGGAGGCTGCGATGCGCTTTTGATCGACGATGCGCTTATTAAAACTCATCCCGATGCCGAAAATATCAAAGCTTTTCTGTCTCTCATAGCGGCAGAATTCGGAGTTAAAATTTTAAACTTACGCGGCGAGCAAATGGAGCTAGCCGCACCGCATGCGGTAAATTTAAGCCCGCTTAAAGAGCCTATGAACTTCGACGGCGCCGTGGTTTTCAAACACGATGCGGATGATCGGCTCGTCGGCGGAGTGTATTTTAGTATGGTCGCAAAGATCAAATACGGCGATCGCGTCCGCATCAAAACGCCGCATTTAAATTTGGAAAAAGAATTTATCCAAGAGGGGTGGATAAATGGCGCGATCGCGCTTCTGGGCTCCGGCGGACGGGGCTTTAGCGGCTATAATTTCGAACTAGCCGAAATTTCTAAGGTTTAAAATGGCAAAGATCACGATCGACGGTAAAGCTTGCGAGTGCGACGATGGCGAGTACATCTTGCAGGTCGCGCGTCGCTGCGGCGTTTTTATCCCTGCGCTTTGTTATCTAAGCGGCGGTACGCCGACGCTCGCATGCAGACTTTGTATGGTCGAAGCGGACGGCAAGCGCGTCTATAGCTGCAACGCCAAGGCCAAGGACGGCATGGTCATTTACAGCCGCAGCCCCGAGATCGACGCCGAGCGAGAGGCGATCACGCAGGTTTATTGTATCAACCATCCGATGGCGTGCGGGGTTTGCGATCAAAGCGGCGAGTGCGAACTTCAAAATTTAGCCCATCTGATGCGCACAAACGCCCAAAGCTACGCCATCCGCGATACGGCGCGCGAGGTGCAGGATTGGGGATATTTGAGCTATGATCCTAGCCTTTGCATCGTTTGCGAGCGCTGTATCACCGCCGCGAAAGACCGCTTGGGCGTAGATGCGTTTAAGCTCGTTCCGCGCGGCGGAGACGCGCCGAGTAAGGAGCAAAAGGACGCGATGCCAAAAGACGCCTACGCCGTGTGGAACAAGCTGCAAAAAAGCCTAATCGCGCGGGTAAATGAAAATGACGATTGCGTAAACTATGGCGAGAGCGCGGCGGTCTGCCCGACTGGAGCTCTGGTAGAGCGCGCGTTTAAATACGTTTCAAACGCCTGGGAGCTGCGTCAAATCCCCGCTTCCAACCCGCACAGCAGCGATTGCGAGCTGCTTTATTACGAGATCAAGCGCCGCGGCATAGGCGAGCCGCGTGAAAAAATTTATCGCGTTAGCAGCGACATAAATTTTAGCGTCCTACATGCAGGAGCGCGCTTCGGCTGGGATTTTTCAAACGAACGGGCGAGCAAAAACGAAGCGGTTTTTAGCCGTATCGTGCGCGGTATCGAGGATGGCGAGATCAAAAATATTAAATTTAATAGCTTCATCACCAATGAGGAAGCTCGGATTTTAGAGCTTTTGCGGCAAAAATTTAAGCTCGCTTTGATTAACGACGAAGCGCTTGCGTATCAAAAATTCCTGCGCGAATTTTCTAAGCTTAGCGGCACGAAATTTTATAATGCGGATTCGCATGCGATTAAAAATAGCGATTTCATCGTTGTTTGCGGCACGTTTTTACGTAGCGACGCGCCAAATTTGGGCTATGCGGTAAACAGCGCCTGCAAGCTAAATAAGGCAAGCGGGATCTATTTTCATCCGTTTTGCGACGAGGGCATTAAGGGTTTTGGCAAAAATTTTATCCATCAGCCGCACGCTGCGGGCTTGGAGGCACAGATCCTGCTTTGGATCTTGCAAAAGTTCGGGCGCGATCTACCTGAGTGGCTGGATGCGAAACTCGCGGCGGAATTTGAAATTTCGCGCGCCGCGGCGAAGGAAAATTTAGACGAGAAATCCGCAGATTCGCAAAATCTTGAGAATTCTGCGGAGGCAAATGGCTCTGGGAACGTTGCAAGTGCGAGCGGTGCCGAAAATTCCGCAAGCGCGGACGGCAACGCTGAAAATTCCGCAAAAAATTCCGCGCAGAATTCCGAAAATCCTGCGGAAAGTAAAATTTCAAATTTTGCCTGCGCGCTAGGTCTGGACGAGCAAAAAATAGATGAAATTTTGGCTAAAAAGGAGCGTTTTTCGCTTATCATCGGCGAGGATTTTATCCGCACGCCAAATAGCGCCATGCTTGCGCGCCTGGCGGGTTTAGTGCAGCGCTACACGCCATTTAAGGTGCTATTGGTGCCGCCGCGCACGAACAGCCTGGGCGTCGCGCTCATCTGTGAGCTTAGCGCGCAAGAAAATGCGGGCGAGACGCTAGGCTACAATGAAGCGGGCGATATTAGTTTCGGCGTGCTGGAAGCGGATCTGGATGCGCCTAGCTTAGTGCAGCAGGAGGGTACGTTTACGAACTACGACAAGCGCGTGGTGCCTAGCAATGCGGCGCTTGATTACGGCGGATACGAGCTAAACGATATTGCCTGTGCGCTTGGGGTTTGCGCGGAGCACGCGATCGGCTATACGCCGAGCTTGGGCGCGGATTTTGAGCCGATTAAATTTGACGATTTAGAAAATTTCTACGACAACGGCGGCGCAAATCATCGCGGATATGAGTTGCAAAACAAGGAGCTTGCCGCAAGCGAGGATGAGTTTGAAATTTTGCTTTCCGCGCCACTTAGCGCGGGCGCGGGCGAAATTTTAATCTATGAGGCAAATCCGCTGCATCAATTCAATAAATTTAGCGGCGCAAGCAGCGGGCTGGGCGAAGCGGGCGCGCTGTATCTAAGCCCTAGTATCGCCGAAAACTTGGGCGTGAGCGCAGGCGACGTCGTTAAAATTTACCAAGCAGACGGCGCGGGCCATGATGAAAAAACTAGCTGCGCGCGTAAAACGGGCGCCGCTGATAATGAAAGCGACAAAAGCGGCGCTAGTCGTGCTAAAAAAACGGATCGCGCAAGCGGCGCGCATAAAGCCGATACTGCCGGTAATGAAAATAGCGAAAGCGGCGCAGAGGGGCTCGTAAGCTTAAAGCGCGAAATCGTCGCTAGCGTAAAGATCGATCCAGGCTTTAGCGGGGCGTATCTGCCGTATTTTGACGAGAAGCTTCGCGGCGAGATATTTTTCAAAACCTCGCGCTATGCAAGCGTGAAAATCGAGAAAATTTCAAATTCCAAAGGAGAGGGCAGATGAGCGATAGTGCATTTTATTTCGTAGCTACCGTCTTAAAGGCGCTCGTGATTTTAGCCGTTATTGCGCTGCTCTCGGGGCTTGCGACCTATGCCGAGCGCAAGGTGCTTGCCTTTATGCAGCGCAGGATCGGGCCCTCTATGGTCGGGCCTGCAGGGCTTTTGCAGGTAGGCGCGGATATGATAAAGCTTTTTACCAAAGAGGACGCGATGCCTGCGCGGGCGAATAAGCTTCTTTTTAAAATCGCGCCAATAATATCGGCTACGGGCGCTTTCGTGGCGCTTTCGGTAGTACCGCTGCTGCCGGAGTTTACGATCGGTGGGCGGACTATACAGCCGATTTTAAGCGATATAAATGTGGGAATTTTATTTTTGCTCGGAGCTAGCGGCACCTGCGTTTATGGTCTACTGATCGGAGGGCTTGCAAGCTACAATAAATGGGGCACGATAGGCGCGTTTCGCGCGTTTTTGCAGATCACCTGCTTTGAGGTGATAAACGGCCTTAGCCTGATCCCTATCGTGATGATCACGGGTTCGCTCTCGCTCATCGACATCGTAAGCGCGCAAAGCGGCGGCATTGATAAGTGGTTTATCTGGAAAGAGCCCGTCTGCTTCGCGCTCTTTCTCATCGCAGCCTTTGTAGAGTGCAACCGCACGCCGCTGTGCCTCACCGAAAACGAAACCGAGATCGTAGCGGGTGCGGGGACGGCGTATTCTGGCATGCGCTGGGGTATGTTTTTTATCGGCGAATACGCCAATATCATAACCTACTCCGTCGTTACGACGCTGCTGTTTTTGGGCGGATTTAACGCGTTTTGGTTTATCCCTGGCGGCGTTATGATGGTGTTAAAATCAAGCCTCGTGTTTTTCTGCTTCCTATGGGCGCGCGCGGCGTGGCCGCATCTGCGCCCCGATCAGCTGATGGGGCTTTGCTGGAAAGTCTGCATGCCGTTAGCTCTTGCTTGCGTGCTAATTACCGCGCTAGCGATCGTTTAAGGAGGGCGCGATGGCAAGATACGCCCAGATCGATAAACGAGCCCCTATTAAATCCGGCGGCGATAAGCTTCGCAGATTCCTAGCTCGCACCTTTAACGGCGAGCTTTTCGTGGGGCTGTGGGTGGTGCTAAAAAATATGTTTAAGCGCGGCGGCTCGCATACGCTTCGGTATCCTATGGAAAAATTTGTCATGCCGCCTAGATACCGTGGCGTGCACAAGCTTATGCGCCTGCTTGAAAGCGGCAGCGAACGCTGCATCGGATGTGGCTTGTGCGAGAAGATCTGCGTGGCAAACTGTATCGCGATGGAGACCGGCCTCGGCAGCGACGGGCGTAAAAAGGTAGATAACTACTCGATAAATTTAGGGCGCTGCGTCTATTGCGGGCTCTGTGCGGACGTCTGCCCCGAGATCGCTATCGTGCACGGCTGCGAATATGAGCTTGCTAGCGAACAGCGAGCCTACTACGGCTTCAAAGAGGATCTTTTGATTCGCGGCGAAAATTTATGTTTAAACGGCGCGGCGCAGGAGTTTGCAGGCTATGGCAGCCTGGATGAAAACGCAGGCGCGCGGATCAAGGTGACGCCGAACGCTTATATAAAAAGCGACGCCGCAAGCGATGAGCTAAGCTTAAAGAGCGCGGATTCAAATTTAAAAAGCAGCGCCGCGGAAAGCTCCAAAAAAGAGGGCGCCGCTAACGATAAAATTATATTTTCAAAGGGCGCGGGCTTAAGCGGCGAAATTTTGGTCGAGCGACAAGACGCCGAGCTGGCAAGCTTAAAGGAAAGTTCCGCTGCAAACGCTGAAAATTCTAAAGAAAATTACGCTGTCGCTCAAAATTCTACGCTTGATTCGGCGCGGAATTCCAAAGAAAATTCCGCCTCTCAAAGCGCCGAAGATTCTGCCGCGCAGGGGGAGGAGCAATGATACAAACGCTTGCATTTTATTTTTTCAGCGCGGTTTGCCTGGCGCTTTTCGGCATCAGCGTTTTTAGCAAAAACGTCCTTTACGCCCTTAGCGCACTGGCTGGCGGCATGGTCTTTATGAGTGGATTTTTCTTTTTGCTGGATGCGGAGTTTTTGGGCGTAGTGCAGATCATAGTCTACACTGGCGCCGTGATCGTGCTTTACGGCTTCGCGCTGATGTTTTTAGGCGCGGATAAAAACGTAAGCGAGCCGAAAAAGGGCGCAAGGCTATTTTTCGCGCTTAGCGGCGTGATCGCATTTTTGCTCGTGATTATCGTGCTTGGCGCGGTGGTTGCGAACAACGTAGAAACGCTTAAAATTTTAAATACCGACGATACCGAGGCGCTTGGGATGATTATCTTTACGAAATATCTGGCGATTTTCGAGCTTGCCGCCGTGATGCTGCTCGTGGCGATGATCTGCGCTATCGTGCTTGCGCATAAGCAGATGGACGCGAACCTGAGCTACGAAGAGAGCGAGGGATAAAATGGGTCTAAATCACTATCTGATCGTTGCTGCGATGATGTTTGGGCTCGGGCTTGCGGGTATGATGAAGCGAAGGAATTTGATAATGCTCTTTTTTTCGAGCGAAATTTTATTAAATGCCGCAAATTTAGCCCTCGTCGCCGTGGCGAAATTTTACGATAACATAAACGGCGAAATTTTTGCGCTTTTCATCGTAGCGATCGCCGCGAGCGAGATGGCCGTGGGGCTTGGACTACTCATCTTGTGGTATAAGAAAACAGGCAGTATCGAACTTGACAGCTTCGTAAACTTTAAAAATCCTTCCAAGGACGGGCCGGATGCTTGATACTGTTTTTGTGTGGCTTTTAATCGCCCTTTTCGCACCGCTTGCCTCAGCGATCTTCGCAGGCGTTTTCATTCGCGCCAAAGATAAGATGTTTATTGGCGTAATCTGCTCGGCGCTGGTGATTTTAAGCACTATCGCGTCGCTTGCTTTGATGGAGCTCGTCTCTGACAACCGCCTAATCAGCGTAAGCTTAGCCGATTTCATAAGCACCGGATTTTTGGACGCAAAATTTAGCTTTCTCATAGATAGCGTAAGTGCGGTAATGATGGTGGTCGTAGGCATCGTTTCCAGCGTCGTGCACGTGTATTCGATCTACTATATGTGGGATGACGAAAACTTCGCTAAATTTTTCAGCTTCATGGGGCTTTTCGTTTTTTCGATGCTGGTTTTGGTAACGAGCGATAATTTTTTGGGACTTTTTATCGGTTGGGAGGGGGTCGGACTCTGCTCGTGGCTGCTAATAGGCTTTTGGTATGATAGGGAGGGTTACAGCTGGTGCGCCAACGAGGCTTTCATAATGAACCGTATCGCAGATCTTGGGATGCTGCTTGGAATTTTTTTGATCTATTTAAATTTCGGCTCGTTGCGCTACGAAGTTGTATTTGCGAACGCAGCGGGCTTGGAGCCTGAAATTTTAACCCTGATCGCCGCACTTTTATTTATCGGTGCGATGGGTAAAAGCGCGCAGTTTCCGTTCCATACCTGGCTGGCAGATGCGATGGCGGGTCCGACGCCCGTATCTGCGCTTATTCACGCAGCGACGATGGTTACGGCAGGCGTTTATCTGGTGATCCGCGCAAACGCGATTTTCGCGCTCGCGCCCGAAGTAAGCGGCTTCATCGTCTACTTGGGCGCTTTCGTGGCGGTCTTTGCGGCGTCGATGGCGCTGGTTCATAACGATCTTAAAAAGATCATCGCCTACTCCACGCTTTCGCAGCTTGGCTATATGTTCGTAGCCGCGGGGCTCGGGGCGTATTGGATCGCGCTATTTCATCTGGCGACGCATGCGTTTTTCAAAGCGCTTCTATTTTTGGGCGCGGGCAACGTAATGCACGCGATGAAGGATGATCTAAATATCCAAAATATGGGCGGATTATATAAATTTATGCGGCCTACGGCGATTTTGATGTGCATAGGCTCGCTTGCGCTTTGCGGATTTTATCCGTTCGCGGGCTTTTTCTCAAAAGATAAAATTTTAGAAGCGGCGTGGAGCGCGGACGCGTATTTTATCTGGGCGCTGCTGTTTGCGGGCGCTGCGATGACGACGTTTTACAGCGTACGTCTGATAATGCTCGTGTTTTTCGGCAAGCAAAAATTTACCCACCATCCGCACGAGGCGAAAGGCTTTGCCCTCATCGCGATGGGCGTATTAGCCGTGCCCGCGGTGATCGCGGGCTTTTTCGAGCACGATTTTGCTGAGTTCGTGCTTAGCATACTTCCGGGCTTTAAAGCTTCGATCCCGCACGGCGTAGAGGTAATTTTGATCGCCATAACGCTAGCGATGATAAGCGCGGTAGCGATCGGCACGATTTGGACATACGGCAAGGGTAAATTTAGCCAAAATTTAAAGAACTGCAAATTTTATAAAATTTTGATCGCTCAGTATTTTATCCCGCAAATTTACGAGCGCGTGATCGTGCGCGGATACGCTAAGCTTAGCGAGATCTGCGCTAAATGCGACGGCGCGATCATAGACGCCAGCGTCGATCTGATCGCTCGCATCGCGGTAAAAAGCGGCGAAGGTGCGGATCGCGCAAGCAATAGCGGAGATTTGAGCGCAAATTTAAGGTGGATGGTTTTGGGATCTTTCATTTTGCTGATTTTGGCGTTTGCGCTGTGAGGTGGGCATGGAATACTTTTTAAGTTTGGTTATATTTTTTCCGGCGGTAGCTGCGGTTTTAGGCTTTTTGATCGACGAAGCGAGCATCAAGACCTACGCCGTTACGATGAGCTTTATAGAGTTCGTGCTTTCGCTCGTTTTGTGGATACTCTACGAGCCGGTGGACGGCATCGCGTTTAGCGTGCTGCGCCCTTTCATAAGCGAATACGGCATCAACTACTTCATCGGCGTGGACGGAATTTCGCTGTTTTTGGTGATCCTAAGCACGCTGGTTACATTTTTAGCGCTGCTTAGTCTAAGTATCAAAGAGCGCGCTAAAAATTTAATCATCTGCATTCTGTTTTTAGAGATGACGATGGTGGGCGTTTTCGTGGCGCTGGATGCGATTTTGTTTTACATCTTTTGGGAGCTTTCGCTAATTCCGATGCTCTACATCATCGGCGCGTGGGGCAGCGGCAAGAGAATTTACGCCGCGGTAAAATTCTTCATCTACACCTTCCTCGGTTCGATGTTTCTGCTCGTAGGGCTCGTAGCGATGAGCTATTTCTATCACGAGGCTACGGGCGAGTACAGCTTTAATATCCTAGACTGGCAGAGCCTATCGCTGCCGCTTAGTACGCAAATTCCTCTATTTTTGGCATTTTCGGTCGCTTTTGCGATCAAGACGCCTTGCTTTCCTTTTCATACCTGGCTTCCGTACGCGCACGGGCAGGCCCCTACGATAGGCTCGGTTCTGCTTGCCGCCGTGCTTCTTAAAATGGGTACCTACGGCTTCGTACGATTTTCGCTGCCGCTATTTCCCGATGCGAGCGTGCATTTTAGCGGGATGATGTGCGCCGTGGCGATCGTTATGATCATCTATGCAAGCTTCATCGCCTTTGCGCAAAAGGATATCAAACAGGTTATCGCGTATAGCTCGATCGCGCATATGGGCGTCATAATGCTAGGAATTTTTTCAATGAGCCGCGAAGGAATGAGCGGTGCAGTATTTTTGATGATCAGCCACGGTATCGTAAGCGGAGGGCTTTTTATGCTCGTAGGCTTTTTATACGACCGCAAGCATACGAAGCTTTTTAGCGAATTCGGCGGGCTTGCGCGGGTGATGCCACTTTATGCGTTTTGCTTTTGCGTCGTGCTGCTAGGCTCGATAGGCCTTCCGCTTACGATCGGCTTCGTGGGAGAATTCCTAAGCCTTGTAGGAATTTTTAAAATAAGCTTTAGCTACGCGCTCTTGGGCGGACTCGGCATAATAATGGGCGCGATCTATTCGATGAACCTTTATAAAAAGACCTTCTTCGGCACTCTTGTGCATGAGGAAAATAAAAAGCTAAGCGATCTAAACGGAACCGAGCTTTGCTCTATCATCCCTATCTGCGTGCTGGTGGTAGTGCTGGGCGTCGCGCCGAATTTGATGCTAAAGAGCATCGAGCCTAGCGTGACGCAAAGCCTTGAGCTGATGTTTAACAAAGCCTCTCAAACCGCGACTCGCGCCTATATGGAAAAAGCAAATTTTAAGGTAAGAAGCGATGCAAAATAATCTTTTAAATTTAGCCTCGATCGCGCCTATGGCGATACTTGGAGGATTTGCCCTGCTGATGCTCGCGGTTTCGCTTTTTGCGCGCACGCTATCGTATAAATTTTACGCCGTCATCACGATACTGGCGCTAGCTCTGGGCTTCGGGCTCGTTTTTGGTTACAACAGCGGCATACGCGGGCTTTTCGACGTGATGCTAGTGGACGGAATCGCGACGCTATCGATGCTTATCATGCTCGCAGGTTCGATATTTTTCATCTTTCTATCTTTGGGTGCAAGAAGCGCGCACGAGTACCATACTGCGGAGTTTTTCGTGCTGTTTTTATTCGTGCTCGTGGGGTATGAGTTTATGGTCGCGAGCGAAAGCTTAATGATGATCCTCGTGGGGCTTGAGACGGGTTCGTTGGCGCTTTATACGCTAATCGCGCTTCACAACCGCGCTCGTTCGGTCGAAGCGGCGCTAAAATACTTCATAATGGGCGCGCTGGGATCCGGGTTTTTCGCATTCGGCGCGGCGATGTTTTTTCTATCGACCGGCTCTATGGAAATTTCAAATATCGCGCAGATCGCCAAGAGTTCAAATTTACAAACCAACGTATTGCTTTTCGCCGCCTGCTCATTTATGATCGTCTCGATAGGATTTAAGCTCTCGCTGATCCCGTTTCACACCTGGACGCCCGACGTTTACGAGGGCGCAAGCTCGGCAATGGCGGGCTTTTTGTCCGTCGTGCCCAAGATCGCGGGCTTTGTCGTGGCGATCAGGCTGTTTGAAGCGCTGCAAAGCATCGGCGTGCAGTGGCTAAACATCGTGCTCTACGCTGTTGCGGTGGCTACGATGAGCCTATCAAACCTCATGGCGCTCGTGCAGCGCGACGTCAAGCGGATGCTCGCTTTCAGCTCCGTTTCGCACGCGGGCTTCGTGCTCTGCGCGATCGTGATCGGCTCGACGCAGGCAAACGCCGCACTTTTCACCTACTGGATCCTATATGCCGTGGCGAATCTCGGCGCGTTTGCGTTCATCTGGTGCGTGCGGCAAAGGCGCGCGCGCTCGTTAAATTTAAAATTTAAAACCCAAAGTCTCGCTTTAAATTTAAACGCAAACGGCGAGAGCTCTATCTCAAACCCAAAGCCCGCTTTTTCGCAAAATCATGAACCGAGCTTTGCCGGCGAGTTAAATTTAGGCTCAAGCGGGCAAAATTCAGCCTGCGACGAGTGGAGCGTTAAAGCGAGCGAGCAAAATTCTAAAGCAAGCGGGCCAAATTTGAAAGCGATTGAGCCCGACGCGGAAGCGACCCTTTTCGGCACTAAAACTTGCGAGCCCGGCGCCAAAATTTGCGCGCAAAGCTCTAAATTTACAGCTCGCTTCGAGCATCCGTTTGAGAAATTTGACGGTCTGATCCGCACCCATCCGCTCTTTGCGCTATGCGCAGCGATTTTTATGCTCTCGCTTGCGGGCATTCCGCCGTTTAGCGTGTTTTGGGGCAAGATGTATCTGCTAAGCGCGGCGGTCAATTCGGGCTACTTCGCCCTTGCCGTCATCATGGCGGTAAATAGCGCGCTCGCGCTGTATTACTACCTGCGCCTTATCGTGCGTATGTTTTTGCACGAGCCGCGAAAGGACGCGGAGCTTGACGGCTCGCTGAGCGCGGTCTCCGTGCAGATAAAATTTGCCGTCGTGCTAGCTAGCGTGGCGTGCGTGCTGGCGCCGTTTTTAGTGAAATTCCTAACCGGAGCAGTAAATAATTTCGTCTTTTTAAGCGGGTATTGAGCTAAAATTTTAAGCGCGAGCCGAACCCACCGCGCTTTGTTAACGAAGAAGAGATTGTTTTGGGCGAGCCGGATGCCTACGGCTTTGCGCTACTTGAGCCGCGCGATTTGAGCGAGTTTTTAAAGAAGCGAAAATGCAGAGCAAAAAAGCTTCTAAGCTGCTGGGACGCGCACAAGCAGCTGTTTTATGACGCCATAAAAGGCGCTAAATTTTGCTCTTTTATCCGCTTGCGGTGCGCAGCTACGGCATATTCGTTTGCATGGACGGGGAATTTGCGCCGCTTTCGGGCTACGAAGTAATTTTAGTGCGCGATAGGCTGTGTTTTCGCCCCGCAAAGCGGCTGCACGATCCTAGAGAGCTTCGATGCTCTGCAGTATAGCGCTGGCAGGCTAAAAAGCGGCGAGTTGGCCATGAGTACCGAAGCGGCGCTGCGGGTAAGATACGAAAATTTAATTCCACGCTCAAGCTCGGCTTGCAAAGCGGCACTTACGAGCTTTGCGTCGTTGGGCTAAAAAACAGCTCGCAGCACTTCGAGAAATACGGCTACGCCTTTATTTTCAAGCGCAACGCAAGCGCGGAAAATCAAAATTTCAGTAGGCTTGACAACGATAAATTTAGCTTTGATATTTGCGAAGGCGATTAAATTTAATCGAAATTCCGCGCCGCACGAGACCTTGGCGCGACCCGCAAAATTTTAAAGACGCGATTCAGCGCGGTAAATTAAATCTAAATTTTACTCCCTTGCTCCGTTGTTTTTTAGCAAACGCGCAAATTTTGATAAATTTCGATTTTAAATCTCGCGGCGAAGGAGCTTTAAAATTTCACGCTCCAGCTCTTGTGGCGGCGCTGAAATTTTATCCGCGAACTGCGAGCGGTTGAAGGTGCGCTGGCGCTTTGCAAGCTGTACCGTGTGCAGGCTCACGAGCTGTTCGCACTGCGCCCGCGAGATCTGCCCGCGCAAAAGCTGCCCACACTCCTTTAGCCCTATGCAGCCTAGCGCCCTGCACTCTGCACCGTAGCGAGTGAATAAAAACTCCGTCTCCTCCAAAAGCCCGCGCTCAAACATCGCCTTCGTGCGCGCTTCGATGCGCTGCGCAAGCCACTGCTTAGGCGCGTCGATCTCAAAAATTTTAATATCCGAAATGACGGGCGGGGCGGTGTTTTCGCGCAGAAATTTACTCGGCGCCTCGTCGCAAAATTTATAGATACTTAGCCATTTTTTTAAACGAAAACTGTCCGCCGCGCTAAGCTTTGCGGCAAATTCCGGATCGATCCGCTGCGCTAGAGCGTAAATTTCATCGTTTGAAATTTCACTTTTAAAATCGGGAACCTTCGGCGCCAGCCCGCTTAGCATCGCTTTTAGATAAAATCCGCTGCCGCCGGTGATTATCAAAGGCGCGCCGCTACGCTCTGCAAAAGCCCGCGCGGCGGCGTATTCTTTGATAAACTCGCCGACGCTGAAGTACTCGTTTGGGTAGATTAAATTTACGCCGAAGTGCCTGATCTCGCGCAGCTGCTCCTCACTTGGCTTGGCGCTTGCGATGTCGATCTGCCGGTAAATACAGAGTGAATCGAGGCTTAAAATCACGGCGTCCATTTCGCGCGCTATGCTTAGCGCAAGATCGCTTTTGCCGCTTGCGGTGGTGCCGATGATCGCGATCTGCGGGCTTGCGTGCGAGTTTTGATTTTGGCTCAAGGCGTTTCCTTTCGTAAATTTTTCGTTCAAATTATATCAAATTTAGAGCTATTCTTACTTTTTTTTGATACAATGGTGCCCAAAATAAGGGGCAAAATGGCTAAATTTAAAGAAATTTTATCCGATATCAACGAATTAATAGTTTTTAAACACTCGGTTTTCGCGCTGCCGTTTATCTTTACGGCGATGATTACCGCGAGCAAGCTGCAAAGCGGCTCGGTATGGGTCGGCTGGAAGCTGCTTTTTCTGGGGATTTTATGTGCGGTGAGTGCGAGAAGCTTCGCAATGGCTCTAAATCGCTACCTGGACGAGGATATCGACCGCGCCAATCCACGCTGCGCCTCGCGCCCCAGCGTGGACGGACGGATCGGGCGCGGGAATTTACTGCTTTTCATCATCGCAAACGCGGTGGTTTTCATAGCGGTTTCGGCGCTTATAAATCCTTTGGCGCTTAAGCTTTCTGTGCCGATTTTAGCGGCATTGGGCGGGTATTCGTATTTTAAGCGCTTTAGCGAGACCGCGCATTTAATGCTCGGCTTTTGCTTAGGGCTTGCGCCGATTGCCGGAGCGATCGCCGTTAGCGGCGTAATTCCGCTATGGTCGGTGCTGCTGTGTCTCGGGGTAGTATTTTGGGTAGGCGGCTTTGACGTGTTGTATTCGCTTCAAGATATGGAATTTGACCGCACGGCTGGGCTTTACAGCATCCCTGCGCTTTACGGCAAAGAAGCTTCGATGTTTATCTCTAAAATTTTTCACGCCGTGGCGGTGCTTTTTTGGCTGCTGTTTTGCGCGGCGGCAAATTTAGGCTTTTTTGCCTATCTTGGCGTGGCTGCGTGCGCGGTGATCCTGTGCTTTGAGCATAGGATCGTACGTAGCGATTTTAGCAAGATTGATCGCGCGTTTTTCACGCTCAACGGCTACTTGGGCATCGCCTTTTTTGCTTTTGTTTTTGTAAATTTATTTTAAGGAACCCCTATGGATCTTAACACTATCATCATTTTAGGACTTTGCGTAGTTATATTTTTGATGTTTTTCGTCATATATTTTAAAGACAAGCAAGCGGATAAAAAATTCGAGCGCTTCGATCAGGTGTTAACCGATGCTATGCAGGAAAACTATCTGCTTAAAAAGAAGGTCGAGGAGCTAAAAGAGATGATCGATTCGGGCGGCAAAGTCGCCCCCAATATCGATATAAACGCGATTGCAGACGTGATCGACGAGACGATAGAGCAGAGACTAGACGTAGTGCCTACGATGATCGACGAGCGGGTAGAAAAGCAGATCAGACCGCTTCTGGATCAGCTGAAAGAGCTCATCGGCTCGGTAAGAAAATAGCCTGAGCAATATAAAAATAAAATTTTGCAAAATCGCTTTGTTTTTTATATAATCGTCGCAAATTGATATTAAGGCAAAATATGCTAATTGATAAATTTGGACGAACGATCGATTATTTGCGCATTTCGGTTACGCAGCGGTGCAATTTCAGATGCAGATATTGCATGCCTACTACGCCGTTTAATTGGGTGCCGCGAGAGAATATTTTAAGCTTTGAGGAGATGTTTTTATTCGTCAAAGTTGCGATCGACGGCGGCGTAAAAAAGATTCGTATCACCGGCGGCGAACCGCTGGTGCGAAAGGGGATCGAGGATTTTATAAAGATGATCGCGGATTATGCCCCAAATATCGATCTTGCGCTTACTACCAACGGATATTATCTCAAAAACTACGCACGCGCCCTTAAAGATGCCGGGCTAAAGCGCATCAATATGTCGCTTGACTCGCTGCGACCGGAGCGGGCTAAATTTATAGCTCAGCGCGGCGTACTTTATAACGTCCTGGAGAGCCTTGACGCCGCGCTTGAAGCGGGGTTAAAGGTTAAGCTAAACACCGTCGCGCTAAAAGGGATCAACGACGACGAGCTTATTTATTTGCTGGAATTTGCCCGCGAGAAGGATTGTCAGATCCGCTTTATAGAATTTATGGAAAACACCCATGCCGGCGATCTTACAGGCTTAAAATCAAACGAAATTTTAGATATTTTAAGGCGTAAATTTATCTTTACCGCTCTGCCGAAATCGCAGAGCTCGCCCGCGTCGCTTTACGCGCTCGGGGACGGCTACACCTTCGGTATCATCGATCCGCACAAACACGATTTTTGCGAGAGTTGCAACCGTATCAGACTAAGTGCCGAGGGGCTTTTGATCCCGTGCCTTTACTTCGAGGACGCGCTAAGTATCAAAAAGGCGGTCAAAGAGGGCGATATCGCCGCAGCCGCCGAAATTTTGGCTAAGATTTTAGCGAATAAGCCCGAAAAAAATCGCTGGCAAACGGATGCTTCGAATGAAATTTCAAGCCGCGCATTTTACGAGACGGGCGGATGAGGCTCGTAGAGAGCTTTTTAAGTATCCAAGGCGAGGGCAAATACGCGGGCAGGCTCGCGTTTTTCTTTCGTTTTGCGGGCTGCAATCTGCGCTGCGAGGGCTTCGGCGGTGCGCGCATTTCGCCAAAGACCGGCGAGATCTTGCGCGGTTGCGATACGATCCGCGCGGTTTTTACGAGCCACTTTGAGCACGAAGAAATTTTAAATTTAGCCCAGCTTTTGAATAAAATTCCAAATTTATCAGGTTCGTCCTGTTCCCTACCTGCACGCTCTATGCCGGGCTTTTGCGCCGCCGAGCCTTTTTCTGAAAGCGATACTTTAAATTCCGCCGCCGCGCAAAGACTTCCCCGCCAAAACGGTAGCGCAGAAAAATCTTTAAATTTAACGAGCGAAAATTCTTTAAATTTCGTGGCGCAGAATTCTTTAAATTTAGATCCGCAAAGCTCCGTCTCGCCGCAGAGCGCTAAGCTTTATCAAAAGCCGATCGTCGTTATCACCGGCGGCGAGCCACTACTGCACTATAAAGAGGCGCTATTTTACGAGTTCGTCTGCGAGTTGCTCGCACGCGGACACGCGGTGCACTTCGAAACCAACGGCACGATTTTCGTGGATTTTGAAAAATTTCCCGCCTACAAAAGCTGCGTCTTTGCAGTCTCGCCTAAGCTCTCAAACTCCGCCGAGCCGCGCGAACGCAGGTTAAACTTCGCCGTGCTGCGAAGCTTAAAACAAAACGCAAAAGATAGCTTTTATAAGTTTGTCATCTCGCCCGAGTTTGACGCGCAGCCCGAGATCGCCGAAATTTTAGCAGCGTGCGGCGGCGAGGTTTATTGTATGCCGCGCGGCGCAGATCGTCGCGAGCTGGAAAGCGCCGCGCAATTTTGCGTGGATTTTTGCCTAAAAAACGGCTATAATTACTCCGATCGCCTGCACATTAGAATTTGGGGCGAGAAGGACGGGGTATGATAATTAGGAAATTATACGAATTCGAAAACGCTCACATCGTGCGCCTGTGCGGCTCGAAGCGGTGTCGCACGAGCATCCATGGCCACTCCTACAAATGCGAAATTTTGCTTAGCTCAAATTTTTTAGATGAAGCGGGGATGGTATATGACTTCGGCTACATGAAACTCGGCATCCGCGAGCTTATCGATAGTTTCGACCACGCCGTGACGATCTACGCGCGCGACGATGCGAGCTATATCGCGGATCTTAAAAAACACAGCGCGCGCTGGGTACAGATACCGCTAAATCCGAGCGCGGAGCAGTTTTGTAGAATTTTTTTCGTTCTAATTGACCGACTTTTGAGCCTAACTCAGATGCAAAACGGCGAGCGCGAAGTAAAGCTTCACAGCGTCATCGTGCACGAAACGACCACCGGTTACGCGCAGTGCTTCCGCGAGGATGCTTACAACGCGCAGATGGGCGAGATCGCGCTAGATGAGATAGAATTCTCGCCCGCCGTGTGCGAGGAGTGGAGGCAACCGGAGCTTTGGCAAAAGCTACTGCGCGGCGAAAAAATCATCTATCCAAAGGATTGCTGATGAGAAATTTCTTTAAATTTGGCTCGGGTTTTGTGCGCATTTTTGCCGTGTGCGCGATCTTCGTCTGTGCGCTTGCTTTGGGCGGCTGCGACGATGAGAAAAAAAACACCTTGCAAAAGCCGCCGGTAGATAGCGAGGTGCCGAAGGACGTGCCTATCGCGCCTAGCGAGCCCAAAGTCGATATAAATGCCGATATGCCGCCGCTTCCGGTGACCGAATAGGACGGAGCGTTGAAAAATCTGCGCTCAAATTTGAAAATTTTTAAAATTTGCGTTGTTTGTATGCGGCGCGTAAGCGCGATTTTAGCGCCATTTTTGCCCATGCGATCTGCGCAAAGAAATTTTAAATTTTATAAAGCTCTATCCGCAAAATTTCATTCTTGGCGCGAGATATACGGCGCAAAACAGCGATTAGAAGGCAACGAGGTAAAATTTAATGCAGCAAATAGCCGCGACCGCTTTGAATGGTTTTTAAAATTTCAAAGGCGCGGAGCAGGTCTGTTTGATCTCGCGCCGGAAAAATTTGCGTCTAAATTTGATCGTTTCGGCTCTGGCTGCGTAAAATTTTATCCCGCGAATTTAACCCTCCGGCGGAAGTGATGGATTATCTGTATCAAAGCGCCCTGGGCTTTCATAAATTTTTCGCGCTAGCTGCGGCGATTTTAACTATAATTTATCTGATTTTTACTCAGCTTAAAATAGACGCGGCGGCGGAATTTTACCCTCGCGGCAAGGCTCTAAATCTCGCCGTCTCCACGCCGCAAGCTGAAAATTTAAAGCAAAAGAGCAGATCTGGGCTTAGATTTCTTAGGCGCATCAGGCTGTTTTTGCCGATATATTATGCGACTCTCGCGGCGCTGATAATCAGCGGAAGTGTGATGCTGCCGGTGCTGCGCTTTGATCTGAGCTTTAGAATTTACTTCATGGCAGCCGCAGCGCTAGCGATGATTATACTTTGCGCGGTATCGTACAAATGGCTGAAAATAGCGTATCTAAGTCAAAACTTTGCGCCGTATCAGCGCAAAATGCGGGTGATTTTGGGGCTAAACTTAGCGATAATTTTGATAGCGAGTGTTATTTGATGGTATATTTTTACGATAAGTTTGCAGGCAAACAGAGCCTAGTTTTGCAGAATGATCAGTTTTTACACCTAAAGGCTAGGCGAGCAAGGGCGGGCGAGCGCATAGACGTGCGAAATCTAAAGGACGGGGCGAGTTATCTATATGAGATCGCCGAAATTTCGCGCAAAGGTGTGGCTCTGAATTTAGTTTTTAAAAGCTCTGTTTTTACGCCGAGCCACGATTTTTGCGTCGCTTGGGCGGTCGTCGAGAGCGCCGTGATCGAAAAGAGCCTGCCTGCGCTAAATGAGATGGGCGTCGGGCGGCTTGTTTTGGTATATGCCGATCTGTCGCAGAAAAACGTGCGGCTCGATCTGCAGAGGATGGAGCGGATTTTGATCAACTCGTCTCAACAATGCGGGCGAAATTCCATCATGCAGATCGAGGTTTTGAGCAGCTCGGACGAGCTTGCGCAAAGATATAAAAACGTAAGCCTGATCGATTTTGGCGGCAAGAACATCGATATTTTCGGCGGCGACGAGATCGCGTTCGTAGGCCCGGAGGGCGGGTTTTCGCCGCGCGAAAGAGAGAAATTTAAAAATGCCTATGCGCTTAATAGCCCCTATATTTTGCGCTCAAACACCGCGCTGATCGCAACTTGCGCAAAATTGATGTTTTAAGCGCTCGGCAAATTTTAAAATTTAAAAAGATCGCGCGTTTTAAATTTTGGAATTTAAAATTTACTCTGCGCGACCCGCTATGTTTATCGGCGGCTTGACGTACTGCGCGTATTGCTGCGGCGTATCTTTGCGCGCTGTATTTGTACGCCGCAGTAGGCCGCGGTGAAATAAAATTTTACTCGAAAAGCGGGCTAAATTTTAAAATTTCGCGTCCAAAAAGTATGCTTGAGAAAAAAATTGCCGCTTTGCCCAGAGTTTTTTTTAAAACCCTTTAAATTTGCTTTTTAGATAAAAAAGTTGTATAATCGCTACCTTTTAAAATCATCAAAAAGGATCAAAAATGAAAAAAGATATCCATCCGAACTTTGTCGAAACGACCGTTACCTGCGCTTGCGGCAACACTTTTAAAACGCGCTCGAACAAGCCTGAGATCCGCGTTGATATCTGCTCCAATTGTCATCCGTTTTTCACGGGCAGCGAGAAGATCGTAGATAGCGCGGGCCGCGTCGAGAAATTTAAGCAAAAATACGGAATGAAATAGTTGCTATATCTCATTCCTACGCCGATAGGAAATCTAAGCGATATCTCGAGCCGCGCGCTTGAGGTATTGCAAAGCTGCGAAATCCTAATCTGCGAGGATACGAGGGTTTCAAAAAAACTTCTAAACTTATTATCCGATAAATTTCAAATCTCATTTAAAATTTCACAGTTTTACTCTCTGCACACTCACAACGAAGCGGAGTTTTTCACGGACTTTGATCCGGCGCTTCTGCGCGAAAAAGCTTGCGCATACGTAAGCGACGCGGGAATGCCATGCATCAGCGATCCGGGGATTGCGCTCGTAAAATTTGCGCAGCGAAGCGGCGTAGCTTACGAGGTGCTTAGCGGTGCAAACGCTCTGCTGCTCGCAGCCGCCGCAAGCGGACTGGTGGAGAAAGAATTTAGCTTTTTAGGCTTTTTGAACAATGACGGCGCGCAGCGCAAAGCTCAGATTCTAAATTTAATGCAAAGCCCCTATCCATGCGTACTTTACGAATCTCCAAAGCGCGTGATAAAGCTAATTGAGCAGATCGCGGGGATCGACGCGCAGCGCAAAATTTTTGCGATTAAGGAAGCCACGAAAAAATTTGAAACCAAATTTTTCGGTAGCGCCGCAGAGCTCTTGCTGGAGCTGAAAAGCGCAAATTTAAACGGCGAATGGTGCGTCGTGATTGACGGCGCAGGCGAGAAAAGCTTTGAAAAAATCACGCCAGAAGATATTCTCTCGCTTGAGATCGCGCCGAAAATAAAAGCGAAACTGCTCTCAAAAATCAGCGGCGAACCCGCCAAAGAAATATATAAAAATTTGATACGCTAAGTCATATTTTAACCGTTTTTCGCTAAAATCCCAAAATGATTATTTACGGCAAGCAGCTGTTTTTGCACCTTTTAAACCGGCATCCGCAGAAATTTATCCGCATCATCCTTGCTAAGGAGTGCGAGAAAGAAATTTTTAAAAAGATCGCCGCGACCGGCGTAAAGATCGAGCGCGCCGATGCGAAAAAAGCTCAAGCCCTCGCTCGCGGAGGCAACCATCAAGGCTTCTTGGCCGAGGTGGAGGAGTTTAGCTTCGGCGATCTTGCTAGCGTCAAAGACGATAAATTCGTGCCGATCCTTTATGGGCTTACCGACGTCGGAAACATCGGCGCAATAATGCGTAGCGCCTATGCTTTGGGCACGGACAGCGTGATCGTCGTCGCAAATAATCTAAATATGGCGGGCGTAGTGCGCGCAAGCTCGGGCGCGGCGTATGAGCTAAACGTTGTTAAGGTCGCAGACGGGCTTAGCGTGTTAAACGAGCTTAAACAAAGCGGCTTTGAAATTTACGCCGCGAGTGCGGACGGGACGAGCTTTAAGGAGTTAAAACTCGGCGCGAAAAACGCACTCGTAATGGGGAACGAAGAAGAGGGGATACCTGATAGGGCGCTTAAAAAATGCGACCGCACGGTATCGATAAAGATGCGCGAAGGCTGGGATTCGCTTAACGTAAGCGCGGCATTTGCGATACTATGCGATGGAATTTTAAATGGAAGAAATAAAAGAGAAGTTAAATAATACGGACGAGCAGGCGGAACAAACCGAGAAGCCGGAGCAAACGCAGCAACCAAAAAGCAGCGATCTGGATAAATTAAAATCTATGGATCTGATCGAGATAGCGCGTACTACGCGCATCGACGCGCAAAATTTAGAATACATCATCAACAAAGACTTCGAGAAGCTAGCAAATTTTAACGTGAAGGGCTACATTAAAATTTTAGAGCGCGAGTTCGGGCTGGATCTATCGGATTGGCTTAGCGAGTTTGAGAGCGCCAAAGCGAGCTTCGCGCCCGTTAAAAAGGCCAAAGTCGAGCAGGTTTATGGTCAAAGGGTCAGCCCTAACAAAAGCGGCGGCGGTTGGCTTTTATGGCTGCTTGCGATGGTACTAATCATAGGCGCGATCTTTTATTTCGGACTTTATAAAAGCTTCGGCGACTTTTTGGGCTCGCTTTTATGGGAACAAAACAAAACCACCTACTCGGACGCTCCAATCGTAAATAACACTCAAAAAAAGCTTGAAAACATCGGTATCGACGTCGTTTCGCACAACGCTACAGATGAAAAATTCGCACTAAAGTCAGATGCCAATGCAGCCGCTGTTGCGGATGAAAATTTAAGCTCGCTCAATGCGCTGGACCGTTCTATCAGGATCGAGCGCGCGAGTATTAAGACTGAGGAAAATTCTACCGACGAAAACGCCACGCAAAGCAAACCGGCACCCAGCAAAGATATCGTGCTTAATCCGCGCGGTAAGATGTGGATCGGCGTTATTGATTTAAAAAGCGGCAAGAAGCGCGAGATGGTCATAAATACCCCTTACGTCGTCGCTTCGCAAGGAGATGAGGAGCTGCTAATCTCTACCGGTCACGGGATGTTTGAGCTCGGTAAAGCCGACGGCAACGTAACTTTCAGCGAAAGAAACACTCAAAAATTCCACGTCAAAGATGGCAATATCACTAAAATTTCAGCCGACGAGTTTCTGCGCCTAAACAAGGGCAAAAAGTGGTAAAATCCTCGCTTTCGTGCGAGGTTTTTTGCTCGTAGAATTTTGCCGCAGAGGACAGAGGGTAAAATTTTAGCTCGCTATGTGCGCAGTTTAAATTTAAACCCGCGAGCGTAAATTTAAAGGTTTAAACTGCGCCGCCTTGGATAAAATTTTAAACGGCGTAGGTAAAATTAACGGTGCGGATAAAATTTCAAGCGCTGCGGCCGCTTGCGGTAGCGCGATAGATTTAAAGGGTTATCGTTCGAGGACGCGGCGTAAAAACGGCAGCTTTAATCGTTATCGTTTCGATCGGACGTAAATTTAAATAGTGCCGCAAAGGGTCACGATGCTCTAAATTTAAACAATCAATGCCCCCGCGGTTTTAAAATTTTAGCGAGGTAAAAGTTTAAATTGCTCGAGCAATATAAAAAGTGCCGCCGCATCGACGCTAAGGCTTGAAATTTTGCCTACGTGCGGCACGAGCAGATCGCGCGTTTAAGGCGCGAAATTTTAAATATGGCTTGAAAATTACTTTAAGATAAGAGGTTTGAGATGTTTGACGAAATCCGTTTTTCAAAAATCGAGCGTTTGCCCAATTACGTTTTTGCCGAAGTAAACGCCATAAAAATGGCGGCGCGCAGAGCCGGCGAGGATATAATCGATTTTTCGATGGGCAATCCCGACGGCAGGACGCCGCAGCATATAATAGACAAGCTTTGTGAAAGCGCGCAAAAGGACAAGACGCACGGCTACTCCGTAAGCCAGGGTATCTACAAGCTGCGACTTGCCTGCGCGAATTGGTACAAGCGCAAATACGGCGTGATCTTGGATCCCGAAAGCGAGATCGTCGCCGTAATGGGCTCTAAAGAGGGCTTCGTGCATCTAACTAGCGCGATCGTAAATCCGGGCGATGTCGCAGTGGTGCCCGATCCTGCGTATCCGATACATACTCAAGCCTTCATCATCGCGGGCGGCAACGTCGTTAAAATCCCGCTTGCCTATGATGAAAATTTAAATTTTAACGAGAATAAATTTTTCATCGATCTGCAAAAGACCTTCGACGAGAGCATTCCGCGCCCAAAATACGTCGTCGTAAATTTCCCGCACAACCCCACCACCGTCGTCGTGCAAAAGAGCTTCTACGAGCGGCTCGTGGCGATGGCGCGGCAGGAGCGGTTTTATATCATCAGCGATATCGCTTACGCGGAGATCGCTTTTGATGGTTACAAAACGCCGTCGATCTTTGAGGTTCAGGGTGCGAAGGATGTCGCAGTCGAGGCGTACACGCTTTCTAAAAGCTACAATATGGCGGGTTGGCGTGTGGGTTTTGTCAGCGGTAACAAAAAGCTCGTCGCTGCGCTTAAAAAGATCAAGTCGTGGTTTGATTACGGCATGTTTACGCCGATCCAAGTAGCCGCCACGATCGCGCTGGACGGGCCGCAAGAGTGCGTAGAGCAGATCCGCGCGAGCTATGAGAAGCGTAGGAATTTTTTGATTGACGCTTTTGCGGACGCGGGCTGGCAAATCGCTAAACCTAGCGCGTCGATGTTTGCGTGGGCGAAATTACCGCCAGCGGCGGCTCATCTAAGGAGCATGGAGTTTTCCAAGCAGCTTCTTACCAAGGCGCGCGTCGCCGTAAGTCCGGGCGTGGGCTTTGGCGCGGCGGGAGACGATTACGTGCGGATCGCTTTTATCGAAAACGAAAACAGGACCCGCCAGGCTGCTAGAAATATAAAAAAATATTTGAAAGAGATCTGATGAAGGTAGCGATTTTAGGCGTCGGCACCGTAGGTAGCGAAGTTGCAAACATTTTGATCAAAAACAAAGATATCATCCTTGCGCGCGCGGGCGTTAGCATAGAGCCAGTAATCGGACTTGTGCGCGATACGAGTAAAAAGCGCGATGTGCAAATTCCGCTTAGCAGCGACGCAAAAAGCATCATTGAGCGTGATGACATCGACGTTTTTGTAGAGCTTATGGGTGGGGTAGAAAAGCCCTATGAGATCGTAAGTGAAATTTTAAAGCGCAAAAAGGCGGTCGTTACCGCAAATAAGGCACTTTTGGCTTATCATCGCTACAAGCTTCAGGCTTTGGCGGGCGATACGCCTTTTGGCTTTGAAGCGAGTGTGGCGGGCGGAATTCCGATTATCAAAACCCTGCGCGAGGGGCTAAGCGCCAATCGTATCGAAAAAATAATCGGCATCGTAAACGGCACGAGTAACTTCATACTTACGAATATGATGCAAAAAAACGAGAAATTTGAAGACGCGCTAAAGCGAGCTCAAGAGCTCGGATATGCCGAAGCCGATCCAAGCTTTGACATCGGTGGGTTCGATGCGGCGCATAAGCTTTTGATCTTAGCTAGCATCGCATACGGCGTGCACGGCGATCCCGAAGATATCCTAATCGAGGGGATCGAAGAGATCACGCAGGAGGATATATATTTCGCGCGCGAATTCGACTTCATAATCAAGCTGCTTGCGGTAGCCAAGCGCGCGTGCGATAATAAAGTCGAGCTGCGCGTCCATCCTGCGCTCATTTCAAAGGATCAAATGCTTTCAAAAGTAGACGGCGTGATGAACGGCGTGAGCATCTACGGAGACTGCGTTGGCGAGAGTATGTATTACGGCCCTGGCGCGGGCGGAAGCGCTACGGCAAGTGCGGTTATAAGCGATCTCATCGACATTGCGCGCGATAACAAAAATCCGATGCTCGGATATAAAATTTTGCCGAGCGAAAATTTTATGCAAATTTTGCCTAGCGAGCAGATCCGCACGAAGTATTATTTCAGGCTACGCGTGCGCGACGAGAAGGGTGTGCTCGCGAAGCTTACGAACATTATGAGCTTAAACGATCTTTCGATCGACAGCTTTTTGCAAAAGCCTAAGCTCAAAACGGACGAGGAGGTGACGCTGTTTTTCACGACGCATACGTGCTGCGAGAAGGACATAAAGCGCGCTATAAGCGTGATCGGCGGCGAAAATTTTATTACACAAAAACCTTTTATGATCAGGATCGAAAGCTAAGTTGAGCTTAAAAGAATACATTTTCGGCTTTGCCTGCGAGGACCGTGCGGCGGAATTTTTACGCGGCGAAGGGTTTGAAATTTTAAAGCGAAATTTCCGCTGCCGTTTCGGCGAGATCGATATAATCGCGCGCAAAGACGGAATTTTGCACTTTGTAGAGGTGAAGGCTACGAGCGGCGATTATGACGCCGCAGAGCGTGTGACGGGCACTAAGATGGCTAAAATTTTAAAGGCGGCGGAATTTTATCTGATGAGCTGCGATACGGACGAGCCGTGGCAGATCGACGTGGTGGAAGTTTATCCAAAACAGATAAAATTTATCGCCAACATATCTTTTTAAATTAGAATTTTTATTATTTATTTAAGATAGTTAACTATAATCCGCAGAATTTTAACACAAGGAGAACATTATGGGAAAGTATATAGAGCTTACTTCGGAGAATTTCGACGTTACTAAAGAGGGTGTCGCGCTAGTCGATTTTTGGGCGCCTTGGTGCGGGCCGTGCCGTATGATCGCCCCGATCATCGAGGAGCTTGCGAACGATTACGAGGGCAAGGCTAAAATTTGCAAAGTAAATACCGACGAAGCGCAGGATCTTGCGGTGCAGTTCGGCGTCCGCTCGATCCCTACGATTCTATTTTTCAAAGACGGCGAGCTAAAAGCTCAGCTCATCGGCGCACAATCTAAGCAGATCATAGCCGACAAACTAAACTCGCTTCTGTAAATTTTAAAAGGGCGGCTTTCGCCCTTTTTTCTCCCACTCATCGTTATATTAATTAAATTCGTAAATTTAGCGCCCGCGACTTTACTTAATAAAATAATTAAGGAGAAAAAATGTTAGATTTAGCAATTATCGGCGGCGGTCCTGCGGGGTTAGCGGCGGGGCTTTATGCTACAAGAGGCGGTTTAAAGGACGTCGTGATGTTTGAGATGGGGATGCCCGGCGGGCAGATCACCTCAAGCTCCGAGATGGAAAACTATCCGGGCATAGCCGTGGTAACCGACGGGATGAGCTTTATGGCGCCTTGGCAGGAGCAGTGCTTTCGCTTTGGCTTAAAGCATGAGATGGTGCGCGTGCTGCGCGTCTCAAAAGACGGCGATGGAAATTTTACGATCTATCTCGAGGGCGATAAAACGCGTCGCGCGCGCGCCGTTATCGTCGCTACCGGCTCTACTCCGCGTCGCGCGGGGATTGAGGGCGAGGATGAGTTCTTCGGTCGCGGCGTCAGTACCTGCGCGACCTGCGACGGATTTTTTTACAAGGGCAAAGAGGTTGCCGTCCTAGGCGGCGGCGACACGGCGCTAGAGGAAGCTCTGTATCTAGCTAAAATTTGCTCTAAAGTTTATTTGATTCACCGTCGCGACGAATTTCGTGCTGCGCCTTCGACCGTGCAAAAGGTGCGCGAAAGTGAGAATATCGAGCTCATTACAAACGCGCTCGTAGAGCAGATCAAGGGCGATGCAAGCGGCGTAACTGGCGTCGTAGTCAAGGATAAAACAAGCGGCGCCACGCGCGAGCTGCAACTGCCTGGGATCTTCGTATTCGTGGGGCTTGACGTGCGAAACGAGGTACTAAAAGACGAAAGCGGCAAGTTCATCTGCGACATCACGTCCGGCGGACAGGTCGCGGTAAATTTAAAGATGCAAACAAGCGTTAACGGGCTATTTGCGGCGGGCGATATGAGACAGGATGCGCCTAAACAGGTCGTTTGCGCGGCAGGCGACGGCGCGGTTGCCGCACTTAGCGCGATCGCGTATCTGCAAGGACACGATAAATAAGCTTGTACTTGGCGTAAAATTTCACGGCGCGGCGGGCAAAACTGCTTTCGCCGCGCTTTAAATTTAAAACCACACCTGAAATTTTGAATGAAATTTTGATACAAAAAAGGCGGCTAAATTTTAAAATTTCATCAAATTTAGCTGCGAGATGAGGCGCTTACTATCTTTCGTAGAAGCCCGCGATGATGTCTTTTGACTTAGTTTTATTTACGGGATCTTCTTTGCCGTTCGTGATAAGTTTAAATTTATCAGACAGACTTACGCTTTTATCAGCATTTACGATAAAATTTAGCTCGATAGCAAGCTTTGATAACCCATCTTCTTTATGTCCGAAGTTCGCGTCCAATTGCTCTGCGGTTATTTGCGAGTAATAAGCGGCTGCTTTTAAGCGCTCCATAATAGAGTCTATGTAAATTTCGGTATTGCTTTCTTTTAGTATCTCCCCTTTTAGTTTGTCGTCGCAATCAACCGACTTCCATTCTTCTTCAAATTCTATTTTGCCTTTGGTTTTAAGCGCTTCTTGGAATTTGGCTTCGTTTAACTAGCAGTGTTCTTTTGCTAGCTTAAACAAACCCTGCGCGTCGTAAGCCTTGCCCTCATAAAAAGTCATAACTCTTTTTAAAGACGAGTCTAGCATCTCTTGTTTATATGATTTAAGCCTCTGCTCTACATCCACATTGCAGACCATCTTAACCGTCTTTAATCCGCCGTTTTCCTCTTTGCTCCACGTGACATTTTTGCAGAGTTTCGAGCCCTCGATCGCCGCGCCGATATTCATCGATTTGAAATCCGGCAGGGTGTAGTCTTTCACGAGCTGTATCTCATCCGCGCCGCATCCTGTTGAAATCAACGTAGCAAGCGCGACACCTAGTGCATATTTCATCTTTAACTCCTTGAGGTAAATTTTCTAGAAAATAATGCTACCCCCCCCCCTGCTTAAAAACGTATAAATTTAGGGCTTAAATTTGATATAAATTCGCGAAGTATGTAGCTAAAAGCGTGAAAGATAAAATCTAAAGATGGAATTTTTAAAAGAATTCGGCGAGAGAGGGAGGGAATCGAACCCCCCGGAAAACGGTCAACCGCCCTCCTATCGGATTTGAAGTCCGCAGACGCCACCAGGTCGCCATCCTCTCCAAATGCGGGAATTATAGCGAGATAAAATTTATTTAGCTTTAAAGAGGCTAAATTTTAAGCCTTTTCGGCTCATTATTAGCGACGGCAGGATTATGAGCGCGCCCAAAAGCAGCAGGCTCATCACCAGACATATTAACATCCCGAAGTAGATCGTAGGCCAGAAATTACTCATCATCATCACGCTAAAACCTAAAATGATCGCAAACGACGTATAATACATCGCGTATCCGATACTTGCGTGGCTTGCGCGGATCGCCGCGGCCTCGTCGCCAAGGCGCGCAAACTCGCGCTTGTAGCGATAGATATAGTGGATAACATCATCCACGCCGATACCGATGCTAATCGCCGCTATCGTGATACTCATGATATCCAGCGGAATGCCTGCAACCCCCATGATGCCGAAGCAGGCGCAAAGCGGGATCAAATTTACGACGATCGCGATGAGAGCGTATGAAAACGAGCGAAAGATGATCACGAAAAGCACGAAAAGCACGAGCACGGTGATACCCAGGGTGCCTATCTGCGAGCTCACCAGGCTTTGAAGCATATTGTTATAAAGCACCATTATGCCGCTGATCTGCGCGCTTACCTGCTCGCCCGCGAGCAAAGAATTTAGCCCGCTTTGCAGATCTTTTAGGAATTTTGCTCTGCGTAAGCGCGGATCGCTGTCTATCGTGCGGACGCTAAAGTGCGCCTCGTTCGCTTCGATATTTACAAAAGGTGAAAGCACCATCTCGCGGTAGTTTTCCGGCATTTCAGAGTAGATTAGAGCAAGGCTTAGATCGTCCAGATCGCGCCCCTGATTAATCTGCTTGCCGAGCTTTAAAAGCGATGCGAGCGAGCTTACGTTGCCAATAAACTCGTGTCCCGTGACGTTTTTGTCCTTCAAAAAATCATCTATTTTGCCGATGATACGCATCTTTTCGGAGGTGAACCAATACTGCGGCTTGTTTTCGTTGGCGGCGTATTCGGCTTCGAAATCGCCAAAATCGTCGCTCGCGGTGGAATTATGCTCTAAATTTGCGGCATCGGTTTGATCTGAATTTACGGCTTCGCTTGGTTGTGTTGCCGCAGCGGAACCTTGGGGCATAGAATTTTCTGCAATAGAATTTTGCGCCGCGGTGGTAGAATTCTGAGTAGCGGAATTTTGTGCGATAGAATTTTGCCGAGTAGAATTTGCCGCAAAATTTCGCCCCGAGGGATCGGAATTTTCGCCGTTTTTAGAATTTGCGCTGCCGATTGCGGAATTTTCACTCCCGCTAGCAGAATTTGCGCCGCCTGCGCTTTTAAATTTAACGACGATATCAAGCGGGATAGTTCCGCCCAGATTTGTATCGATGACCTCCATGCCCGCGCGGATATCGGTACTTTTTTTGAAGTAGCCGATGAAGCTGTTTTCGACGCGCAGCTGCGAGATGCCGTATAGTCCAAAGATCACCGCCGCAGCGCAAACGCCGTAAACCGCGCCTCTGCTACGTAGCGCCGTTTCGGCGCACCAAAGCGTAAATTTAAAGTGCTGCTCGAAGCTGCGGTTATTGTGCGTGCGCCTTAGAAGCGACATAACCGCGCCGAATACTCCAAATGCCGTAACTAGCGAGATGCTGATGCCTACGCTCATCATAATTCCCAGAGAAATTACGGGTTTTATATCGCAAAAAATTAGCGACATAAAGCCGATAACGGTCGTAAAGATCGCGAAAAAGCAGGGTCTTGCGCGCTCGCGCAGCACCGCATAAACGAGCTGGCGCTGCGAAAAGGCGTGAAAGCGCGCGCTAAACTCGCGGTAGGCGACGATTAGGTGGATACAGACCGAAACCGTGATGATGAGCTGAAGCGCTATGAAATTTGAGCTAATCACCGTAACCTCAAAGCTCAAAAAGCCGAATAATCCCGCTGCGAGCACGACCGAATACGCGCAGATGATAAGCGGCAGCAGGATAAATTTCGCCTGTCTAAAAAAGAGCCAAAAGCAAGCTAGCAGAAGCACCAAAGCGCTGAGTCCGTAGGTCGCCAGATCCGAGCGGACGTAGCCCACCATGTCGTCTGCGATCATATTCAGCCCGCCTAGAAACAATCGGTCGCCCGCAAATTCCTTCTCAAAGCTCGCGATCAGCGCGCGCAAAGCCATGATATCGCGATGATCCTTTTCACGTAGCTCGTCGCGGTAGGATTTAAAATTTTGCTCCGCAACTTTAAGCGCGTCTTTAAGCTGTGAAATTTGAGCCCCCGAGTGGTTGGCCTCATGCTCTGCTTGCTTTAGAGCGCTTTTAGCCCCGTCTCTTACGCGCAAAAGCTCCTCGTAGCGGGTCTGCGGTTTTAAATTTATTAAAATTGCGGTAGTGCGGAAATCGGTACTTACTAAATTTGACGCATAAAAAGGGCTTGTGGCAAACTCGCGCCTAGCCGCGGTTAAATTTACGTCCGCGTCGGTAAGAGTGGGTATGTGCTTAAGCAGCTCGCTCATGCCACCACCTTTGTTTAGCAAAAGCGGCACATTCGTGATGTCCGTGACGCTAGCGACGAAATCCAGCTTGGAAAAAGCCGCGTCCATCTGCGCTATTTTGCGGATCGTCTCGGGCGCTAAAAGATCGCCCGCGGGAGTGTATGCAAGCACCAAGAAATTCGGCGTTTCGTAGCGTTTGGATACTTCGCGCCAAATTTGAAGGTCTTTGTCATTATCTAGTAGAAGCGTCTGGCTCGAAGCATCGATCTCAAGCTTTGTGGAGTAATATCCGAAAAACAGCGCCAGCGCCGTAAACAGCGCGAGCGTGATTTTCGGAAACGCGACGATTAAACGAAAAATTTTTTTCAAATACCGCTCTTTTAGGCGCGCTGCTATTCGCCGCTATTGATGACGGTGGAATTTAGCCGCTTTATAAGCTCGTCAAAGCCCAAGCTTTGCGTTACGTCGCCAAGCTGCGAGCGGTAGGTCTGAATTAAGCTAACGCCCACGATATCGACGTCGTAGATGCGCCAATCGGCGCCGTTAGGATAAAATTTAAAATCTATGTCGTAGTTTTTCTGCTCGCCGATGACCTGCGTTTTTAGCACGCGGCGCTTATCGCTCGGGCTTTGTTTGCTTAGCACCTTCATATCCTGATCGGTATAAAGCGAAAGTTTTTCGATAAACGAGCGCTTTAGATGCGCTTCAAAGGCTTTATTAAATTCTGCGATCTGCGCCGGGCTAAGGCTTGCGTAATGCTTCGCAAGGGAGAGCTTCGCCATCATCTTATAATCAAAATAGCCGTCGAAAAGCGCAAAAATTTTCGCTGGCTTTGCGTCTTTCGGGGTGCTGCTTCGCATAATATTTACGGCCTCGGCGACCTTTTGGCTCATCACCGGCTCGATATCCGCATCGCTAATAGCGTGCGCCGAAATCAAAAGCGCTCCGCAAAGCGCTAGAACTTTTAAAATTTTCATTTTTATTCCTTTATTAATTTCTTGCGATTTTGCTCGTAAGCATCGCGCAAAAACGGATATAGATCCACCGCATCTTTGGTCATTTTTTCATAAAATTTCGGATCGCGCGAGTAGTCGTTAAATATTCTAAATCCGTTGACGGAGTTTCGAACGGTGCCATCTTTAATATAATTTATCGGGTTTGAAAAATAATCTCCGACAAGTCCCGCTGTATCGCGTAGATTGCTTTGTCCTAAGATCGGCCAGACGATATGCGGACCTGCCGGCACGCCCCAATACCCGAGCGTATGCCCGAAATCCTCGTCGTGGCGCGGAATTCCGTAGTATTTGCCTGCCATATCATTAAGCCCGCCGAAGCCGACGGTCGAATTGATCAAAAATCGCTTCGTCTCGTCCCAAGAATTTTCAAATTTACCCTGCAATAGGTTGTTTACGAGCCTCATCGGATATAAAATATTATAGAAAAAATTTGAAAACGCGCCCTGAATCGGATCGGGCATTACATAGTCGTAACCGCTGGCTACGGGGGTTAGTATATATGAGTAAAATACGTCGTTGAAGCTCGTCATAACGCGGTTATAGCCGCTAAGCGGATCGAAAACTTCGCGCTTGGCAAACTCCTCGTCAAAACCATCCGTATCGCTAGGTGCTACGTCTTGCTTTTGCGAGCAACCGCAAAGTGCCAATGCCGCGGCTAAGAATAGAATTTTTATAAATTTCAAATGAGACCCTTCTTTATAAATCAAAGTGGCGATTTTACAAGTTTAAAGAAATTTTGTCAATAAGGGTAAAATTTCGTATAGAATTTCCCTCTTTATAGCGCAAAATAAAGCCTGCGGCTCTTTAAGAAATATATCAGAGGATATATTATAAAATCACGCGAAAGTAAATAAGAAAGGATAAAAATGGACGCAAAATTTGCTTTGGAATTCCTGCTTGGCAAGGAAACATCGCTTCTAGCCAAGCACATTAAGCTACTTAAGGCCGTAGATGAGACTAAAAGTATTACAAAGGCCGCAGAGATCGTAGGAGTGTCGTATAAAAACGGCTGGGACGCGTTAAATTTAATCAACAACGCGAGCAAAAAGCCGCTCATCGTCCGCACTCAAGGCACAAAGAAAAATAGCGGCTCCGAGCTTACCCCTTACGCTCACAAGCTGATTCGCGCTTATGATGCTATCAGCCACGCGGGTGAGACATTTTTGAGTGAAATTTTAAAGCTTGACGAGATCACTGAAGAGAGTCTTTTAAGCTTAGAGAAGATCGGTATGAAGCTTTCTGCGCGCAATCAGCTAAGTGTTGAGATTACGGATGTTCAAACAGGCGCTGTAAATTCTCAAATCACGGCTAAACTCGCAGGTGGCGAAATTTTATGCGCGACGGTAACCGTAGAGAGCGAAAAAAATTTAGGGCTAAAGGCGGGCAAGGATGTGCTGTTTTTATTTAAGGCTCCAAGCGTCATCATTGCCAAAGGAAGCTCGGAGAAGCTAAAACTTAGCACGACGAATCAAATCAAAGGCACAATTAATGAGGTCAAAATCGGCGCGGTAAACGCAGAGATCTGTCTAGGCACAAGCTCGCATCAAAACATCACCGCGATCATCACGCGAGAATCTGCCACCGCGATGGCTCTAGGAGTAGGAGATGAAGTAACGGCGATCATCGAGCCTAGCGAGATCATTATTGGCGCGTAATATGGTGAAATTGGGTGCGCAAAATTTTAAAATTTAAGGCGTAAATTTAAAATTTTAGATACAATTCAATTCTCGGTGAGAGCCGAAACGAAAGGCATAAAATGAAGTTGAAAGCAGTGCTTTTAGGAATTTTAACCGCAGGCGCGCTAAGCGCAGGAGAGGTCAGCGTCGCAGCCGCTGCGAACACGACGTATGCGTTTGACGAGATCAAGGCGGAATTTGCCAAGCTGCATCCGCAAACTACGCTAAATGTGAGCTTGGGTGCGAGCGGTGCGCTTAGCACGCAGATCAAAAACGGCGCGCCGTTTGATATTTTTATGGCGGCGGATATGAAATTTGCAGACGATCTGCATAAAGAGGGCTTTGCGACGGCGCCTGCCAAAACTTACGCCAAAGGCAAAGTGGCGATGTTTAGCGTGCGCGGCGTAGATCTTAGCAAGGGGCTTGAAATTTTAAAAGACCCTAGCGTTAAAACGATTTCCATAGCAAATCCAAAGACCGCTCCTTACGGCACCGCAAGCGTACAGGCTTTCCAAAAAGCAGGAGTTTACGACGAGATCAAGGGCAAAATCGTAGAGGCAAAATCGATCGGCGAGGCTCTTTCGCAAGCGCTTAAAGCTTCCGACGTCGGCTTTATCGCAGCTAGCGCGATGTATGCGCCTAAGATGGCGAAGGACGGCTGCAACGATAAGCCTTGCAAGCAGGGCGAAAATTTCGTCTTGGTCGGTACCGACCTCTACGAGCCGATAGCTCAAGGCATGGTCGTGCTAAACCGCGCCAAAGATAATGCCGAAGCCAAGGCGTTTTATGATTTTATCCTAAGCGATAAGGGCAAAGAAATCTTTGCTAAATACGGATACGAGTTTTAATGATTAGAGCGAGAATCAACGAAATTTTACAAAAAGATGGCATCCATTCTGTAGGATTTATCGCAGGCGGCATCAAGCTGCGTGGCGTATTTCTGCAGCTAAGTAGCGAGCTTAAGGTGGGCAGCGAAGTTTACGTGGGCTTTAAAAGCACCGACGTGCTTTTATCTCGCGAAGCTCTAAGTGGTGTATCTAGCGAAAATGAAATTCACGGCAAGATTACGAGCCTAAGCTTGGGCGAAATTCTATGCACGCTTAGATTTGAAGGCAAGATAAGCTTTGATGTGCTCATTAGCGCGCATTCTGCGCAGGAGCTTGCTTTACGCGAGGGCGACGAGGTTTTCGCATACATTAGCGCCACTGCGATATATATAGAAAAATATGATAACGATTGATTGTAAGAAAAAAATCAGTGATGATTTCTCGATTGATGCTCGCTTAGAGATTAACAAAGGCTCGTTTGTATGCCTATATGGGCGCAGCGGCAGCGGTAAGACTACACTGCTGCGCATTTTGGCTGGATTTTTGCGCGCAGATAGCGGTAGCATAAAAGACGGCGATCGCGTGCTACAAGAAGGCAATGAATTCTTAAGTGCGGGCAAGCGCAGAATCGGCTTTTTGTTTCAAGACTACGCACTTTTTGAGAATATGAGCGTGACGGGCAATCTACTTTTTGCCAGAAACGATCCGCAAAAAGCTGCGATGCTGCTTGAAATTTTAGAGCTTAGCGAGTTTGCGAAATCCGGCGTAGAGGGTCTTAGCGGCGGACAGAAGCAGCGCGTAGCACTTGCTCGCGCACTGATGCAAGAGCCTGAAATTTTGCTACTTGACGAGCCGCTTTCGGCGCTTGATTTTACGATGCGCGAAAAAATTCAAGAGTATCTGCTAAAGATCCACGAGCAGTTTCATCAGACCGTGATTTTGGTAAGCCACGACGTAAGCGAGATTTATAGACTTTGCAAGCGAGTTTATGAGATGAAGGACGGCAGGATCGTTCGCACCGGTACGCCAGAGGAAATTTTTCTTAAAACTAGCGGCTCGCAGAAGTTTTCTTTCGTGGGCAAGATTGTCGATTTGCAAGCACGCGACGGGGTCAAAGTGGCTGTCGTAGCGATCGGCAGCCAGCTGTGCGAAGTGGTGCTAAGCAATGCAGAAGCCGATGGCTTGCAAGTAGGCGACGAGGTCAAAGCGGGTGCCAAAGCCTTTAATATCACTCTGCGTAAAATTTAAACTTGTAGGCAAGCTTTTTGGGCGTGCCTGGGTGAGAAATTTCAACTAGATTAGGGATTTAAATACAGGCTTTTATGGAATTTAGACGAGGAATTTTGCAAAATTTTAGCTGGATTTGCCCGTAAAATACGGTGAGATTTTAAAATTTTATTCGCATCGCGTTTAGATTTTCATGAAACACAAAATTTAAACGCAGGCTAGAGTAAAACCGCAATGCAAGACTAGATAGCGTGGGGAAATTAAGCTTAAATTTTAGATTTTGCGCAAGCAGCCGCCGTTAAATTCCTTCTTTGAATTTATTAATTGGCGTGGTGGGTTTATTTTTAAATTTGGCGGCTTTTAGCTTACTTTTTTGGCAGGAGTTGCGCGAATTCTATCATGCGATTTTGGTAAAAAATTTAATGTGAAGCTTCGCGCAAATTTAAAATTTTCAGATTTAGAATTTTACCTGGATTTTGTGGCTTTGAAATTTTAAAAGCTCTAACGGCTCGAAGCTTGCGTGTTAAACTCGCTTAATAAGAGCTGCGGCAAAATTTCATTAACCGGGTCTTTTGGGTTTATGCTAAATTTTAAAATTTTGTTTTGTCAGGCTCAATATAATTCCACTAAGTTGTTCAGAGAATGCCGTTTGGCTATATCTTGCGTGAAATTTGCGCTCAGATAAATCCTGCCCGCTCAAGTTTTAAAGCTAAGCTAAGCTTTTTGAAATTTAGCTCAGCAAAATTCGTGACCTTAAAAATTTGCCGGCTTGGGTAGAGCTTAAAAGCTCAGCAGGATTTGCACGCTTGAAGAAATTTATTAGCCAAGCAATTTATAAAATTCCGCCCAGTTTGGCTTGCACGGAATTTTCAAAATTTCTATTTTGCTAAAGCTCTAGCTCTGCGCAGAATTTTTCAAAATTTCATTTTGCAAAGCCTTATGACTATGAGGTTTGCGCAAATTCTATCTAGCTTTGCCTCTAAATTTTAAAGTAGGGCTAGGCTTTTAAGATTTTATAGTTTGGGCCCAGTGGCTCGGCTCGGAGGATAAATGTTTGAAATTCTAAAGGGGCTCGATTACACGCCGTTTCTCGTTTCCTTAAAGCTTGCGAGCTTAACGACGCTCGCGTTGTTTATCGTCTGCGTGCCGCTCGCGTTTTTTATGGCGAGAAAAAATTTCCGCGGCAAAAGCGTGATCGAATCGATCATCTCGCTTCCGCTGGTGCTGCCGCCATCGGTGCTAGGGTTTTACCTGCTCGTTTTTCTCTCGCCGTATTCGGTGCTGGGCGAGTTTTTTGATAAACACTTCGGGCTTAGACTCGTATTTAATTTCAGCGGGCTCGTGATTGCGAGCTGTATCTACTCGCTGCCGTTTATGTTTTCGCCGCTGGTTTCGGGCTTTCGCTCGCTTCCGCGCTCGCTTTTTTGGGCGTGCGATTCGCTCGGCAAGGGCTATTTTTCCAAGCTTTTTCGCGTCGCGTTGCCCGCGATACGCCACTCCCTGCTTAGCGCCTTGGTGATCTGCTTTGCGCATACGATGGGCGAGTTCGGCGTCGTGCTGATGATCGGCGGCAGCGTGAGCGAGCAGACCAAGGTTGCCTCCATTGCGATTTATGAAGCGACTGAGACGCTCGATTTTGCGCAGGCTCACGCATATTCGGCGCTGATGCTACTCTTTAGCTTTGCGGTACTTTTGATTATGCATTTTTTGGGCGCAAAGGGCGCGAAAATACAAGCTTAAATCGGCTTTAAAACGAAATTTGCTAAAATCCCGCAAAATTTGGAATTTGGCATGAAAAACAAAAAAGACTTCGTTACCGAAAGATTTAACGTCGCCTTGATTCTAGGCGCTGCGCTGCTTACGCTTGTAGTAGTTTGCGAGATTAGCTTTTTGCGCACTAGGATCGCTACGCAGCTTGATTTGCGGACGCGCACGGCGATTACTTTACTTAAAAATACCGACGAGTCGCTTTTTAGCGAGCTTGAAATTCTAAAAGAAACTATCCTTTCTTTAGACGCAAGGCACGAAGCTATGCAAAGCAAGCTTTATGCGGATTTGATCCGTAATGTCGTAAAATCTTCTCATAGATTTGACGCTATTTTTTATCTGCGCGCCCGCGGCGCGGAGCAGGAGAGCTTGGCGCATTTTTCATCGGATGCGCGTATTTCGGATCTTGGCGAGATACGGCTTGCGGATATCGCAAGCGAGCTAAAAAAGGATGAATGGGTATCGCGCTATATGATGATGGATGGGGCATGGCGGTATTTTTTAATCAAGCGCGTAAACGCTGATTCATATCTGCTAGGTTTTGCCAACACTGCTAGGCCGATTGCCAGGCTCTCTTCGCTGGGAGATATTTTGGTCTTTAACGCCGAAGGTAAATTTTTTAACGCTCCTGGCAGCGTAACCGATATATTAGGGCAGGATTTTGATTTTTCGCGCCTAGGCGAAGTGGTAAGCTTTGAAGACGAATCGGGGTTAAGTTTTGCTTATCTTGCGAAATTTGGAGATAATTTCGTAATGGCTCGCGAACGAGCCGGCTATTTTTTGGGCGTGGACGATTTTATCGTCGTAGCGCTAGCAGCGGCTATTTTAGCTTATTTAATCCTTCTAATTTCAAATTTTACGTTTTTAAAAAAGCGCGTTTTTATCCCGCTAGCGGCAGTTCAAAACGCTCTGCGCCAAGGGGATTACCACTCCAAAATTCGCGATATAGAAGCGCTAAATCCGCTAAGCTCCGTCTTAGAAATTTCTAAATCCATAGACGAGGTCTTGAAGTCTAATTTACGCCACGGCGATTTTAGCCTCAGCTTTAAAGATGCGCTAAAATACAGCTCTCTTTCGGTGCTTAGCATCGATAACGTCGCAGGCACGATCGAAAGCGCTAGCAACGGTGCGCGCGAGCTTTATGGCGATGACGTCGTAGGACGGAATATCTTCGCGCTGCAAGCAGGCTCGTTTTACGATCACGCCTATCAAACCCAGCGCGCAAACTACGTCAAAGAAAACTATGTCGTAACCCGCCAAGAGACCAAAAATGGCGTCAAAGACCTTTATGTTAAAAAATCTTATATTCGCGACGGAAGTAAAATTTCAACCCTTTTTGTGGTGCTCGATGCGTCAAAATATCGCAAATTTTATGACGAGACGAAGCAAAAATATGAGTATTTAAATCACGCGCCTATCGTTACACTCGTGTTTGACTACACTTCGGGCAAGATCGTAGATGCTAGCAAAAATATAAAAGAGCTTTGGGGCTACGAAGCGGCGCAGTTTTTAAGCGGCGAGATAAGGCTATGGGATTTGCTGGATGAAAAGGATGCGAATGAGGCTAAAAACGAGATCTTAAACCGCTTAGCCGATATGCCTTCAGAAGAGCTAAGTTTTTCTCAAAGCTATAAAATTCGCCACAACGACAATATCCGCTATAGCTACGAAGTGAGCATCTATGTCAAAAAGTCCGCCGCCAGGGCTGCGTTTTATTTTCAAAATATCGATGACGATGTTAAGGCGATCCGCGGCTTGCAGGAGGATTTGGACTTTTACCGCACCGTAATCGAGACTAGGAATTTTTGCACCTGCTTAATCGATCTTGATGCGCAGACGCTGTCGTTTGATAAAAATTACTTTAAAATTTTAAAATATCGCGGCAAAAGGCTAAACACTGCGATGAGCTTTGGGGAGTTTAGTTATGAAATTTACTTCGCGGATTTAGAGAATTTCAACAAAATGATCCGCGAATGCACCGCCGGGCTTAGGAGCGATTTTAGCTGCGAATTCCGTCTGCGAAACGCCGCTAATGCCTATACTTGGATCAGTATGCAAGGTTACGTCACCGAAAAGCAAGGCTCGCGTTCGCGTTTGGTAAAAACTACGCTCGAAGATATCAGCTCGCGAAAGCAAACGGAGCTAGAGCTAAATTTAAATGCCAACGTCTTTTCGCGCTCATTAGAAGCAATCTTAATTACAGACGAGAACGGTCGAGTATTGCGCGCTAATAACGCTTTTTACGAAATCACCGGTTACAATGAGAACCAGACCATCGGCAAAATTCCAAATTTCTTCGCTCCTACCGAGGGCGGGGCTGATGTGATGGGGAAGATCGGAAAAAATTTGATCGGCAAGCAGACTTCTTATAAAGATGAAATTTACGGGCTTAAAAAGGACGGCGGCACCTTCCCTGCGCTATTTACGGCGATTGCGATCAAAGATGATTTCTCGCTCGTTTCAAACTACATCTTGATGTTTACCGAAATTTCGCAGATCAAACAAAAAGAGAGCGAGCTAGCCAAGATCGCCCACCATGACGCACTTACGGGGCTTCCGAACAGAGTGTATTTTATGAAAGCCGCACAGGGCTATACCGCAAACGCGGGCAACAGCGGCAAATTGATGGCTGTGCTTTTCATCGATTTTGACGGCTTTAAGGCGATCAACGACACCTACGGGCACGAGGTCGGCGATATGTTTTTGCAGGCTATCTCAAAGGCAATGAGCGGGCTGCTGCGCAAAGATGATATCTTGGCGCGCCTAGGCGGCGATGAGTTTGGCGCTATCATTGGCGATCTGCAAAGCAAGGATGCCGCGCATGTGCTATTAGATCGCCTGCTTGGAATTTCAAAGATGAAATTTAATCTTAAAGGAAACGAGATCAGCGCAAGCATCAGCGTAGGCGCGGCGTTTTACGACGGCAGCGAAAAGATCGATTTTCCAGGACTTTTATCGCGCGCCGATAGGGCGATGTACCGTGCTAAAACGAGTGGTAAAAACCGCTACTGCATCTTTGAGCGCGCCGAAGCAGACGGACCTAGCGAAGAAGGGATTGCTGCGGCGATCGAAGAGGGGGAGTTTTTCGTGCTCTATCAGCCGATCATTAGCGGTGCGCAGATTTATGGATATGAGCTGCTTTTACGCTGGGATCGCGGAAAGCGCGGAATTCTTGCCCCGCAGGATTTCGCGCAGATATTAAGCGAGCCGCGATTTGAGTTGCCGATCTCAAAATTTGCGTTTTCAAAGATGATGGAATTTAACGCTCAAACGGGCGCAAACTGCTCTATAAACGTAAGTCTAGCCGTGCTTACAAACGACGAATTTTACGATTTCGTAGCTCATAGCTTGCGAGACAGGGCTAATGCAAAAGGCGAGTTGATGTTTGAGATAACCGATTTTAGCGAGCGAAATTTTGAGGAATTCGCCCCTGCGCGTGGGCGTTATGCAGATCTTGGGGTTAAATTTGCTCTTAATAGCGCAAATAAAAGCAATGTCCCGCTCTTGAATGCCCAGCCTTTCGATGTCGTTAAAATCGACCGCGAGCTCTGCCTTGACATAGGCAAGAAAAAAAATGCTATCCGAACGATGGTGGAGATCACGGGCAAGCTAAAGCGGGAGTTTGGATTTGCTCTCGGTGCTCAAGGGGTCGAAAACGCGCTATCGCTGCGGCTTTTAAATAATTTGAAATTTAACTATCTGCAGGGAAATTTTATCGCAAAAGCGCTGGATCGCAAAGAGATAGACGCTTTCATCGCGCGCTTTAAAGATACGCCCAAGCTCGCAGCCATCGACAAAGATGAGTTTATCGGCTTTTTAAACGCGCTTGATTACAAAGAGCTTGCTTTAAGTTTTGTTTCGCGCGCCGATGCGGGCGATCTGAGCCTCGGAGAGTTTGAAGGCTTTAGAGCGAAATTCGGCGAAATTTTAAATAAAACTCAAAGCGCGGGCAGCGAGAAATTTGCGCTAAATACAGAAATACGTAAGCAAATTTTAGATATTCTTTCGCTTGATTACCGCGTTTTGGCAAGCTTCATTCAGAGCTTTAAAACGCAGCTGAATCAGTTCATAAGCGATTTGGAGGCAGCATGATAGATAGCGTTAGCGCCGATTTTGATCACGAGATACCCAACGGCTCGAGGCTGTATTTCGGAAAGAGCGCGCAGCTCAAGCGCGAGCTGGAAAATAAAGCGAGCGAAATCCTCGTTAAAAACGACTTTAGCGAAATTTTAACGCCATATTTTTCATATCATCAGCACCTAAGCGTCGCGCCGCAAAAGCTTCTCAAGCTCTCCGATCCCACAAATCACGAGCTAGCGCTTCGCGCAGACAGCACCGTGGACGTCGTGCGTATCGTGCGCAAGCGGCTGAAAGACGATAAGCTAAGGCGGCTATTTTACGTTCAGCCGACCTTCAAATACCCAAGCGACGAGTTTTATCAGATCGGCGCGGAGCTGATCGGGGAGAAGAATTTGCCTCTTGCGATCAAAATCGCGCAGGAATTTTTTAAAGAATTTGATCTTATGCCCGCGCTTCAGCTAAGCAATATCAAGATTCCCAAAAAAATTTGCGAAATTTTAAATTTGCCGCTTGAAATTTTTGAAAAGGGTAAGATTGAGACGCTGCTTGATCAAAATTTGCCTTGGCTGGACGCTACGGCTCGCGCCGTGTCGCTAAAGGACGTGCAGGCTCTGCGCGCGCAGGTACCTGAAGAGCTCGTGCCTTGCCTAGATGAAATTTTAAGCCTAGGCGTGGATTACGAGCGTATCTGCGTTTCGCTGCTGTATTACTCTAAAATGCGTTATTACGACGCGCTATTTTTTAGATTTTTAGACGCGGGCACGGTGTATTGCAACGGCGGAAATTACGAAATAGACGGGCTAAAATCCAGCGGCTTTGCGCTGCTAGTGGATGCTTTGATAGAAAAAATTATGCAAAAGGATGAAAAATGAGCAAAGTTGACGTAGTCATCGGCGCCCAGTGGGGCGATGAGGGCAAGGGCAAGATTGTAGATATGATAAGCGCGAATTACGATTTCGTATGCCGCAGCAGCGGCGGGCACAACGCAGGCCACACTATCGTCATAAACGGCGAGAAATTTGCGCTGCATCTGGTACCCAGCGGCGTGCTTCATAAAAATATCATCAACATCATCGGAAACGGCGTCGTGATCAACCCCGACGTGCTGATTACCGAGATGGCGCAGTTTGAAAATTTAAAGGGCAGATTTTTCATAAGCGAGAAGGCGTTTTTAAATTTACAGTACCACTCGCTGATCGATCAGACGCGCGAAAAGAGTAAGGGCGAGCTTGCGATCGGCACCACCGGCAAGGGCATAGGACCTGCGTATGCCGATAAGATCGCACGCACGGGGCACCGCGTAGTGGAGCTTTTAGAGCCTGAAAGGCTTGCCGAGGCGCTATCGCGGGATTTCGCTTCGCATGAGAGCGTTTTTGAAAAAGCGGGGGTTAAAATTCCTAGCAAGATTGAAATTTACGAGGAGCTAAAGCGCTATAAAAGCGCGCTCGAGCCATACATCGCCGATACCACGCACATGCTGTGGAAGGCGCTTGATTACGACAAGCGCGTGCTCGTAGAGGGGGCACAAGGAAGCCTGCTTGATATTGATCACGGCACCTATCCTTACGTCACGAGCTCGACGACTATCGCGGGCGGGGCTTGCAGCGGGCTCGGGCTCGCGCCGAAAGATATCGGCACGGTGATGGGAATTTTAAAAGCTTACACCACCCGCGTAGGCAACGGGGCGTTTCCTACCGAGGATAAAGGCTCGCAAGGCGAGGCGATGCGCGAGATCGGCAAAGAGTATGGCACCACGACGGGCAGGGCGCGCCGCTGCGGTTGGTTCGACGGAGTGGCTACGAAATACGCTGTGCGCCTTAGCGGCATCGACAAGCTCGCACTGATGAAGCTTGACGTCCTGGACGGCTTTGAGAGCATTAAAATTTGCCGCGCGTATCGCTACAAGGGTGAGGAGATCGATTATTTCCCGATCGATTTGGAAGCTGCCGAGCCGGTTTATGAGCAGATGCCTGGCTGGGACAGCGTCAAGGGAATTTCAAAATTTGAGGATCTGCCGCAAAACGCGCAAAATTATATCCGCAAAATAGAGGAGCTAAGCGGCGCGAAGGTGGGCTTCATCTCCACCAGTCCGGAAAGAAGCGACACGATAATTTTATGAACCCGGTGAAATTTTAAAATTTCACCCGTTGCGGGCGGCACGACCGCTCGTAGAACTGAATTTAAAGGAACGATCATGCGAATACGACTACCACACGTGCCATATATCGCGCATAAAATAGCGCTGGATCTGCTAAACTCGGGCTGCGTTACGCTTAGTGCGGGCATAGAGCCCGTCGCCAAGGAAGCCGACGAGATCATAAGGACCGATCTGCAAAAAGAAAGAGCGATAGACGAGCGCGCAAACGAGCTGATAGATGAGCGCATAAGCGAGCTAGATGAGATGAGCGTGAATAAAAAAGATATGTTTTGGCTCATCAAGCGCCACATCGCAAACGACGAGAATTTCGAGCTAAATTTTGAGGATCGCTACGGCACCATATCGCATAAAATTTTAGAAACCGTCTGGAAGAAAAATTTGATCGATTACAAAGTCTCGGAAAACAGGCTAAAGACGATAATTTATAACGCGATCGACGAATATCTTAAAAATTATCAAAAGATTGAGGATGCGGTCTATGAAAAGATCGATGGCTACAAGCAAAAATTGATCCCAGGCACCGAAGAATACGAGCTGGTGTTTGAAAAGCTCTACGAAGAGGAGCTAAGAAAACGGGGCATGCTGTAATGAACGCGTATATCTATATAGAAAACGGCATCTACCTGCAAGCTAAGGCGTTCGGCAAGGGCGGTAGCGCATTCGGCGAGCTCGTGTTTAACACCTCCGCCACGGGCTACGAGGAGATCATCTCCGATCCCAGCTACGCGGGGCAATTCATTATCTTTACGATGCCCGAAATCGGCATCGTAGGGATCAACGAAAACGACAAGGAAAGCTCCAAAATCCATGCCAGCGGAATTTTTGTAAGAAATTTTAACAACGAGCCTTCAAATTTCCGCTCGCAGATGAGCTTGGAGGATTATTTTCTGCAAAACGGAAAATTCGGTGTTTACGACATCGACACTAGATTTTTAACCAAGATGCTGCGCGATCAGGGCAGTTTGCGCGCTTTCGTCTCTACCGAGATCAGCGATAAGGCGGCTCTTAAAAAGGCGCTTAGCGAGTCTGCGCGCATAGAGGAGATCAACTACGTAAGCATCGTAAGCACGAAGGCGCCGTACAAGCACACATCGGGTCGCTGGGACGCCGCACGCGGAAGCTACGCTCAGCCCGCAAGCTGCGGCAAAAAGATAGCCGTGATCGATTACGGCGTAAAGCGAAACATCCTAAACGAGCTTTGCGATCTAGGGCTCGGCGTCGAGGTTTTCCCGCACGACGTTAAAGCAGAGAGCTTGATTGCTAAATTTAAAGAGGGGCAGATCGACGGCGTGTTTTTATCAAACGGCCCGGGCGAGCCTCGCATGCTTAAAGAGGAGATCGCGCAGATCAAAAAGATGGTCGAAGCGCGCGTGCCGATTTTTGGAATTTGCTTGGGTCATCAGCTGCTAAGCAACGCGATGGGGTATGAGACCTACAAGCTGAAATTCGGCCAGCACGGCGCAAACCACCCCGTGCAAAATCTGCGCACCAAATCGATCGAGATCACTGCGCAAAACCACAACTACAACGTCCCCGAAACGATCGCGCAGATCTGCGAGATCACGCACCGCAATCTTTTCGACGGCACGATCGAGGGGGTGAGATACAGAGACTATCCCGTATTTTCGGTGCAGCACCACCCCGAAGCCAGCGCGGGGCCTACAGAAAGCAAATATATCTTCAAAGAATTTCTTGAAATTTTATGATTTTTGAAATTTTGCCTGCATTAAATTTTACCGCGACTGCGCGGTAAAATTTTAAATTTACGGCAAGCTTTAAATTTTAACGCAGTCTTTGCGTCGTGAATTTAAGACTCGTCGCAGCCTAGATAATTGCAGGCTGGAGAGGTACGCAAAGCGCACTTTTGCGGACTTAGGATTGCCGCGGCGATTTTGAATTAAGCGGTTTTTGGATGAAGCGATCTGTGCTAGTCGCGATTTTAAATTTAAACTGGCTGCGCGCCGCATGCTTTTCATTTGCGCGATTTTGCTTCCACGTAGCTTTTAAGCGCACGCGCGGCTAAATTTTATGCGTTTTAAATTTAAAAATTGGGCTTGGCGCGCTTAGTCCTTTCAAAAAACAGATCCTGCGGCACATTTCTCATAGCTTCAAGCTCTTTAAATTTGACGAACCATTTTGTTGCCGTTAAAAGTTCCGCTAGCAAGCTGCCCTGTCGCCCGTAAAATTTTATCTAACGCCGTTTACCTGCTAAAACCTTATCAGCGCTGTTTCATTTCCCTCTAAAAGCCATTTGCCTAAAATAAAATTCCACTCCGCCGCGTAGTGAAATTTTACCTGCGTTTGCTTTGAAATTTTACTTTCAGCTCCTTTTAAATCTCTTTCGCACCGATAAGATTTAGCTTGCGTCATTTTAAATTTTTGTCCCATTCCTAGGCTGCGGTTTTTATCCATGCTTCTTTTTTAATCCCGCCCATATTTGCACCTAAAATAAGAGTTGTGTTACTTTATAAAATTAAATTTTTAACTTAACATTATTTTAAGCTCAATAAAAGAGAAAATTTGAAAGAATTTCGTTTGAAATTTCGCCTTGAGGGGTCTGCTATGAGCTGCGCTTTAAAAGAGCTGGACGTCTTGCTAGTCGAGGATGATACTAAATTACTAGCCTCGCTGCATAAGGCGTTTGAGGGTATTTTTAACAACGTTTACAATGCCCAAAATGGGCTTGAAGGTGTAAAAAAATTCAAAAAATTTAGTCCCAATCTCGTCATTACCGATATTTTAATGCCAATCGAGGATGGACTAGCGATGATACGTCAGATTAAGCAGATCTTTCCGCATGCCCCAATCGTGGTGCTTAGTGGCTTCAGCAAGGAGGAGCAGCTAAAAGGCGTTATGGAGATTGGCGTCGAGCGGTATTACTTTAAGCCGGTAGATATCGCCGCATTTGTGTTAGAGATAAGTGCGCTGATGAAGTCTAAGCTGAACTCTGTACGAGTCGTAAATATGGGTGCGGGCTACGTATTTGATGGGCTTCGTCGTATTTTACTGAAGGATGGCGAGCAGATCGTGCTTACTAAAAAGGAGCTTTCTTTTGTTTCGCTGCTAGCCAGTCGCGTGGGCGAGCTGGTGCTTTACGACGAGATCAAGCGTTATGTTTGGACCGAAGGAGCCGTGAGTGATACGGCGCTTCGCACCTTCGTCAAGCGTATCCGCGATAAAGTGGGAGGTGAAATCATAAAAAACGTCCCGAGCCTGGGATACAAGATCGAGCTTGAGCCCGCTTAAATTTGATCGCGTTTTTGCCGCTTTGTAATTTACGGAATCCACTCGTAAAATTTTGCGTCGAAATATGCCGCGATTAATGCGGAGCGAGGTAGAATTCCGCGCCAAAGCGCCATAGATTAAAATTTTACGCTCATCCTAAATTTACTAAATTTGACTTGATAAAATTTAACCTCTCAAGCTTTTCAAAAACTTCTTTGCTTAAAAGCCCAAACTAAAAATTTCTTGCTAAAATATCGCAAAATTCCGCGTTCTGCGAATCGCTCTAAAGGATTTGTTTTGAAAAATTTGCCCTCTAAAAATCTCTTTGTCTACACTAGCTCGCGTGCGCTACGCGCGGCGCTGCAAAACGAGAGCGGCGGCGTGTTGGCGCCCAGGATTACGTTGGCGGAATTCTACGAAAAGGCGCTTTTTGTGCCGGATCTTGTCGCTTGCGGCGAGATAGATCGCGCGCTTTTTATGAAACAAGCGGTAAACGAGAGCAAGCGCGCAGGCGAGAGGCTTAAATTCCCTAACGAGCTTTACGAGTTTATGCGCAACCGCGAGTATCTTTTCGGCTTTTTCAAGGAGCTTGCGACGGAGCGCGTGAGTATCGATGCGCTCGATCTTAGTGACACATACGCGTGGTATGCCGAGCATTTTGAAATTCTGCGAGAGCTAGCGGGGGCGTATGCAAGGATTCTGCGCGAGCATGGATTTTACGACGAGATCACGCTACCCGCGCTTTATGAGCTAAACGAATCCTATCTGCGCGGATTTGAGCGGATAGAAATCAACATCGACGGCAATCCTAGCGCATTTGAGTTCGAGGTTTTTAAGCGCGTGGCGGAGCTGAGCGAGGCCGTACTGAGCTTTAGAGCCACGACTTTAAATTCCAAGCCCGTGCGCGCGTTGGAAGAGCTTTGCGGCATAAGCTTAGAGTTAGGTTTTGCATACCGCGTAAATCTTGGTACGGGTGAAATTCTAAGCCGAGAGCCGCTAAGCATGGGCGGAGCGGTTGTGTGTAGAGGCTTTGAGTTGCGAAGCTTGCAGGCGAGCTATGTTTTTGAAAAAATTTCATCCTTCGTGCGCGTGGGCATCGCGCCGGAGCGCATTGCGGTGATTTTGCCCGACGAGAGCTTTGCCGGCACACTGCGGCTTTACGACGAGCGCATCGCAAGGGCTCGCGGTTCGCACAGGCTGCTAAATTTTGCGATGGGCGAGAAGCTTAAAGATAGCCTATTTTATGTAACGCTAGAGAAAATTTCGCAGTGTTTAAAAGAAGCGCGCACGCCGAAATTTGGCGTAGATTACCGCGCATTCAAAAGCCCAGGCGGAGAATCTTTGGATACGGAGGATTTCGCGGTACAGCAAAATTTAACGCTAGGTAATTTCGCTTCCGAGAATTCTGCATCGCAAAATTTCGCGCAGCAAAATTCCGCGTTTGATTTCGAAATTTTTTCAAATTCTAAAGCGGATTTAAATTTTATATCTGCGCGAGAGCTTGAAAATACGGAAAATTTTGAAATTCTGCACGAAATTTCGGCGGAACGCTCGGATAGCGCGGAGGAGGAAAGCTTTTCGGTAGAGTTTGCAGAGTTTCAAGAGCCCTTGGAGTGTGCGCAGCAGCGCGATTATTCGGTTAGTGCAAAACGGCAGGAGCCTTCAAGGAAGCAGCAAGGGAGCCTACGAGACTCTATGCAGCGGGAGCATATAGAGCTTGAGGAAGAAGATGGGTATTCAAAAAGCCCTGAGCAGCGCGATCGCTTTAGGCGCTCTAAAATACGCGAGGGCGCAGATGAGTATCCGCAGCGCCCAAACCCGCAGGAGCTTGATCTGTTTTTTGCGAGTGTGGGTGTGGATGAGGCGCTTTTTGGCGAGTTCGCGCGCGATTTTGCAAAGCAAGTAAGCTTCGAGCATTTTGCGGCACTAATTACCAAGCTCGCCTGTTTACCCAAAATTAGCGATGCGCTGCTGCAAGAAAAGCTAAAAGAGCCGCTATATCTAATTAAAATTTTGCTTCGAAAATTTAAGGACGAAAACCTAAGCTTGGGCAATCTAATCGATCTTTTTTTGTTAGAAATTTCGCGCATTAAGCTTGATGATGTTCGTGGCGGAAAGGTCACGGTAATGGGGCTTTTAGAGAGCCGCGGACTGCAATTTGACGGCGTGATAATCCCAGATTTTAACGATGATCTGGTGCCAAAGCGCAGTAGCGGAGAGATGTTTTTAAACTCTGCTTTGCGCGCTAGAGCAGGGCTCATCAGCCACGCAGACCGCGAAAATTTACAAAGATTTTACTACGACGGCTTGCTAAGAGGCGCTAAAAAAAGCGCGATTTGCTATTTGCAAAGCGTCGAGAAATTGCCTTCGCGGTTTTTGAAAAGCTTTGAAGTGCAACAAGACGCGGAATTTTCGCAGGAGGATTATTTGCGGCTTTTTGGGCGAGAGGAATTTAAGCCTGTATTATGCGGACAAGAAGATCCCGTGACTCGCCATGATTTTTTTGCCGAGGAGCTGTCGTTTTCGCGGCTGGATACGTTTTTAGAATGCAAGAGGAAGTATTATTACCGCTACGTTTTCGGACTGAGGGAGGGGCTAAAATTCGGTGAGGACAATGCGCTTTTAGGTAAAATTTTACATACGAGTTTTCAGCGTTTATATGAGCGAGCAGGGATGAAATTTAGCATGGAAAAATTTCGCCCTATTTATTCGCAGCTTGCGCGAGAAGCAGGGATTGCGCGCTTTGATGCGGAGCTTGAGCTAAAATCGGTAGAAAAGCTAGCTAAGCTTTTAGAAGAGCATGAGCAAATTTGGAGCTTTAGCGGTAGTGAAGTATCGCTAAAAGGCGAGCTTGACGGAGTGCGGCTGAGCGGGCGGATCGACCGCATCGACGAAGATAAGGCAGGGCGGAAGTTTATCATCGATTACAAACGTGGTTCAGCTAAAAAGCATATGGAAAAATTCCAGCTTACGTTTTATCGCGCGCTTTTGGCTCAGGAGTGCGAATGCGCCTATCTGTCGCTAAAAGATTGCGCGTTTGCGGCTCCTGGCGACAAAACGCCTAGCTTAGAAAATCTGCGCGAGATGCTAAGCTCTATCGGTAAGGAATTTGCAAGCGAGGTCGCTTTTACGCGCACGCAGGCGGTGCAAACCTGCGAATACTGCGATTATAAAATCATTTGCAAGGGGCAGATCGATGGCAAAATTTGAAAATTATCTGGCGCTTGAAGCAAGCGCAGGCAGCGGCAAGACCTTCAATCTCGCGGTCAGGTTCATCGAGCTGGTGCTAAAGGGCGAGCCGATCAATGAAATTTTAGCTCTTACTTTTACCAAAAAAGCCGCTGCTGAGATGAAAATGCGTATCGTGGAGAAATTTCAAAATTTGCTGCTTTTGCAGGATGGCTCGCTAAAGCCTAGCGCCGAGCTGGAGCAAATTTGCGAGGATCTAAATATGAGCGCGGATGAGGTTTTGGCAGCGCAACAGCGCCTACTGCCTAAATTTTTAAGTGAGAGCCTAAACGTCTTTACCTTTGATGCGTTTTTTGCAAAAGCTCTACGCTCCTTTGCGCTAAACAGCGGCATTGATCCAAGCTTTGAAAACGATGAAGGGATTTTGGGTGTGCAGCAGGCGGCGTTTTTAGGCGCGATTTGTAAAAACGAAACGCTACTAAGAGAGGTCGTGGATTATGTAAGTGATTCAGGAATGACAAAGAACGAGTTTTTAAATAGCTTACAAAGCATTTGGAGAGGCGATATAAGCATAAATCCGCCCACGCTTCCCGCAAGCTCCGCGCTAGCAGAGATAAATAAAATTTTATCCTGCTTGCAAAAAGCGGCGAGAGATGCGGGCGTAAGCGCTGGAGCCGTAAATGGGCTAAGCCCTGTTAGTGATCTTTCAAAATTATCCTCTGGTTTCATTCTTTCGGCTCTTGCCAACGGCAGTTTCGATTATTCGCGCTCGCAGCTTAAAAAAATTTCGCATCTTGACGGCAAGTTAGCAAGGCTAAAAGACGCCATAGCTCGCGAAATAGCGTGGATGGATGCGACATATGCGGCTAAGCTGGCAGGACTAATTAAAATTTATGCCGAGGCGCTTAAATCGGTGCAGCGCAAAAGCGGCAAGCTCACGTTCGGTGATGTTACCGCAGCCGTGCACTCGCTGCTAAATCCAAGCACAGAGGCGTTGCAGGGCAACCGCGAGCTTTTGTATTTCAGGCTCGATTCTAAAATCACGCATATTTTAATTGACGAATTCCAAGATACCGACATTTGCCAGTATGAAATTATGCTGCCGCTAATCTCTGAGGCGCTTGCTGGCAAAGGAGCGGAAGAGCGCTGCGGTAGCTTTTTTTACGTAGGCGATAAAAAACAGAGCATCTATAAATTTCGCGGCGCAGAGAGAAAAATTTTTGATATTTTGCGCGAGCAGTTTAGTCAAATCAAAACGCAGAGCCTGCCGCGCAATTATCGCAGCTTAAAACTCATTGTAAAATTTGTAAATGAGATCTTGCGCGATAAATTTGCGTCTTATGAAGATCAAATCGCGGCAAATAAGCTAGATAGCGATCTGCCTGCTTCGGTGCTGCAAAAAATCAAGGACTATCCGCTTTCTCATCCGCGAATGCCGCTATTTGAGGTACAAAGCGACGATTACGGCTATGTAGCAGCGTTTTCATACGACGACGTGCTAAAGGGGGCTGCGGAGCAAGCGCGCAGGCTTGTTGAGGAGTGCGGCGTGAGAGCTGATGATATCGCGATTTTATGCTGGAAAAACGAGCATGTAAGCGCACTAAAAGAGATGCTATCAGAATTCTGCGAGGTTTGCAGCGGCTCAAATAAGGCTCTGCGTTGCAGCGAGCAGGTAAATGCCGTAATTCAATATGCGAAATTTTGCGTAGGTGGCGATGAAATTTATCTGCGAAACGCCGAAGCGATTTTAGGGAGGCGGCTTAAAAAAATAGCGGTCGATTTGCATAAAAATGCGCAAAAAACGGCAGAATTTATAGCTAGCTCGCTGAAATTAAATTTTGTCGATCCAGATCTGCTGCTATTTTTTGAGACGCTGGCAAAATTTAATAGTTTTAGCGAGTATCTGTTTGCAAACGACGAAACGGAGGTGTTTGCCAAGGAACAAAGCGGCATTAAAATTATGACCGTGCATAAGTCCAAGGGGCTTCAGTTCCCGCACGTAATCGTTTGCGACCGCATCGGAGGAAAAGATCGGGGCGAGAGCTCAAAGCTCGCGACGGACTATGATTTTGCCACGCATAAGTGGAGAATTTTTTATAAATTTGCGAGCAGAAAGAGCTTGGATGCGGAATTTGCGGTGCTAATGGATGAAAACGATCGCTCTGCGCATGAAGAGGACATAAACAAGCTCTACGTGGCATTTACCCGCGCCGAACGCTCGCTCATAATCGTAAAACGCTCCGAGGCAAAAATAGATCAATACAATTATAGCTTTTTTTCGCCTTACGCCAAAAAGACCAAGGGCGCGGGCGTCGTGAAGTGGCTGGATATCCCGGATTTTCAATACGGCTACTTAATCCCAAGCTCCGTAAAATCAGAAGAGAAACCGCCGCAAAAAAAGATCGCGCTCGTAGCGGGCGAGCCTCAAGGCGCGCAAGAAAAAGCAGGCGGCGGCGAAACGGAGGCGCTAAGCGCGATATATTTCGGCGAGGCGCTGCACTATGCTCTGGAGATGAGCGAAGGCTTTGGGCCAGATGAAATTTTACGAGGAGTAAGCCTTGCAAGAGGTTGCTACGCTAAATTTTTAAACGATGCGGGTTTTGAAAATATCGCGGCGCGAGCGCTCGGCCTAAGCAAAAACGAGGAATTTTTAGCTCTGATAAAGGGCGCTTGGGCTTATAAAGAGATGCCGATCAAAAGTGCAGAGGGTGAGCTTTTGCGCGTGGATCTAGCGTGCTTTAGGCAGGATGAAATTTTGCTTTTTGATTACAAGAGCTCAGAAAAATACCTTGCGCAAAACAAAGCTCAAGTAGCGCGGTATAAAAGCGTGATCCGCGAGTTTTATCCGAATGCGCGAGTGCGTGCCTTCGTGCTGGTTCTCGAAGCTGCGGGCGCTAAGCTGATCGAAGTGAATGAGGAGGGTAAAATTTTAAAATTTAGATGAAATTTGAACATAGATAGATTAAAGACAGCTTAAATTAAGTTATACGTAAGGATATTTCTATATAATCACAGCTCAAATTTTAATAAGGCGGAAACCATGACAGAAATTACAAAGCCTAGCGAAGTTAAGCGCGACTGGGTCGTTATCGACGCGACCGACAAAAGATTCGGTAGAATGCTTACCGAAGTTGCGGTATTGCTACGCGGCAAACACAAACCAAGCTATACTCCAAATGTAGATTGCGGAGACTACGTCGTTATCATCAACGCTTCAAAAGCCGTATTTACCGGCAATAACAAAGGCGACGACAAACTTTATCACAGCTACTCGGGCTATTTCGGAAGCGTAAAGAGCGTAAAATTTCAAGACCTGCTTAAAAACAATCCCGCAAAGCTCTACAGACTTGCGGTTCGCGGCATGCTTCCTAAGACGAAGCTTGGCAAGGCGATGATCAAAAAGCTATTCGTATATGAAGGCGGTGAGCATCCTCATACTGCGCAAACAACTAAAAAAGGAAAATAATCATGGCGACAATTTATGCAACCGGAAAGAGAAAAACTGCCGTAGCTAAGGTTTGGGTAAAACCTGGAAGCGGCAAGATCGTAGTAAACGGTATGGATCTAAACACCTGGCTAGGCGGTCACGAAGCGATCAAACTAAGGGTCGTTCAGCCGCTTTTAGCGACTAAACAAGAGACCTCGATGGATATCACCGCGCAGACTTTGGGCGGCGGATATTCGGCTCAAGCGGATGCGCTAAAGCACGGAATTTCAAAGGCGCTTGCCGCGATGGATAAAGATTTTAGAGCGGCTCTTAAGCCAAAAGGTCTGTTAACTCGCGATAGCCGCGTTGTTGAGCGAAAGAAATTCGGTCGCCGCAAAGCGCGCAGAAGCCCGCAGTTCTCTAAGAGATAATGTTTTTTACAAATTTGTGGCGAAATTGTCGCAAATTTGTAAATTCTTTAAAAATTTTATGGTAATATCGAATTACAACTTTATTTGAAAGGATGTTTAATGAAGAAAGTTCTACTTGCATTAAGCTTGTGTGCATCCAGCGCATTGTTCGCTAGCGATGCTGATTATCACTGGGAGATCACCCCTACTATTGGTGGAATGACTCATGAGGGCAATATGGATTTGGATTCGAATTTTATGTTCGGTCTACGTCTTGCCAAAAATCTACAAGATTCGTTTATCGATCAAGTAGAGGTTGGTTTTGATTACTCTCGCAATATTGGCGTAGAGGATTTAGCTCACAGAGTAGGCAACGATAAGCCTGACGCTAAATATTATCACATCAATGCTGTAAAAGATTTGGTAAATTTCACCGATAATTTCAAATTATACGGCTTGCTAGGTCTTGGATATATGGATTACACTAAAGACGTTTACAACGATGGCGACCAAGATAGCGGCTTCGGTCAATACGGCTTGGGTCTAAAATACTATATTACCGACAATTTTGCTACAAAACTTGAAGCACGCGATGCTATCAGATTTGACGACGGCAACCACGTATTATTCTATACTCTAGGTTTTGCAGTTGATTTTGGCAAGAGATATGCTGACGCAGCCCCAGCTGCCGCTCCGGCTCCTACAGGCTGCAAAGACGCAGATAACGACGGCGTATGCGATAATGTCGATAGATGCCCAGGCACACCTGCTGGCGTAGTTGTAGATGAATATGGTTGCGAGAAGGTTATTAGATTAAATTTGGGCGTAAATTTCGCTACAGATAGCTCAAAAATTTCTCCTGAGTTTATGAACCAGATCAAAAACGTAAGCGACGTGCTAGTAGCTCACCCTGATTACAAAGTAATTCTAGAGGGTCACACCGATAGCACCGGTTCGAATGCATATAATCAAAAGCTTTCCGAGCGTAGAGCTGCCGCAGTTGGAGGTGCGCTTAAGAGCTTCGGCGTAGATGCTAGCAGAATCACCACTGTAGGATACGGTGAGACTAAGCCTATCGCTACAAACGCTACTAAAGCAGGTCGCGCTCAAAATAGACGCGTTGATGCTAAATTTAGAAAATAATCTTTTCTAGATCCACATAAGCGGAGCTTCGGCTCCGCTTTTTTTATATCCAAACTAAATTTTAAAATGCCAAAATTCCAAGCCACTCTGCTTTTTGATCTCGATGGTACGCTCATAGACTCCACGCCCGCGATACTGGATGGTTTTCATTATGCATTTGCGCATTTGGGCGCTACAGAGCCTAGCGACGAAGCGATTAAAAAGCTTATCGGGCATCCGTTAGAGGTAATGTTTGAGCGTCTAGGTGTGACGCGCGATGTACAGAATTTCGTGCTCGCCTACAAACAGCGATATGCGCAGACTTTTTTGGATCAGACCGTTCTGCTAAGCGGTGCGTTCGAGGCGGTTTGTGCGGCGAGCGAGTTTGCAAATTTAGGCGTCGTGACGACCAAGACGTCGAAATTTTCTAAAATTTTATTGCAGCATCTTGGTATTGCGAAATTTTTTGGCACCATCGTCGGGCGAGAGGATGTGCAAAACCCCAAACCAAGCGCCGAACCGATCTTAAAGGCGCTCGAAAATTTAGGAATTTGCGGCGCGACCGCTAGCAAAAGCCCGCATGCGGCTTGCGGTAAAACTCACGACGCGACTGCCGATGAAAATACAAGCGCTGCTAGCAGGAGCGTGATTTTGAGTGAAATTTTAACGCCTGATTTAAAGAGCCTTCCTGCGCTTGATCCTGATCCTAGCAAAGTTTACGAGCAAAATTTAAGCAGCATCGCGAGTCAAAATTCTGATAGGATTTCGTTTAGAAATTTAAGCAAAGCAAAGAGTGATAGACACGAGGCTGGCGATAATAGCCAAAAGAGCGGTGTCGACATCGAGGGCGAGAGCGATAAAGGTGGCGCGCGCGGCAGTAAAATTTATGATGCGCATGAGATAAATTCCACTCCTTGTTATGACAAAATTTGCAGTGACGAAATCCTACCTTCTGTAAGCCAAAATATCTTTATGATCGGTGATACGTCGCTTGACGCCATCTCGGCAAAGTCGGCAGCGGTGCGAAGCGTGGGCGTAAGCTGCGGCTACGGCAGCGCCTCGGAGCTACGGGCGCACTTCGAGTTCGTATGCGCGGACGCAAGGGAAGCGGTTAGGCTGATACGCGAAATTTCATCAAAATTTTAGGCGCGACGGAGCGAAATTTTTCTAGCTTCGATGCACTATTTTTGCAAATACTTATAAGCGAACCCATGCCCGAAATTTAAAATTTGAAATTCCAATGAATTTTGCGTTTTAAACAGCACGCGATATAAATATCCGCGCTATTTAGTTGGAGGGGTAAAGCGCTTTCTAGGTGTTCAAACGATAGGCGGAGTAATTCCGCATATTTCTGCTCTGGTCTAGCAAATAGCCTGTGCTGAACTAACAATGTACGGGAATATTTCACTTTGTCCATAGTACTTGATCTGATTTGTCAATGTTCGGTATTAACGACATATGGGGAAATTTTGCTACCTCGAGTAATTGTGTTTTATTCATTTTCGGTTTGTATTAACACAATGTACTGGAAAATCTTGCCGTAGCCAAATTTTACGCAATTTCGTAATATCTTTTGAGCCTGCGAACGGCCTTTGCAAGAAATTTTATGCAAGCTTCGCACTCAAATTATATGGCTTTGATTTTAGTTTAGACCCACTTAATCGCGATAAATTCTACGCTCCGCTTGAGGCAAGTATTTGGTAGGACTTTTTTTGTGCGGTCCTATCGCAAGTCTATTTGACGCTTATTTAGGGCGCTACATTCCGGGTTTTGTCGCAATTATGTTCGCTGCGGATTTTCGGTGCGATTTATATCATTTAAGGCCGCGCCCGCGCCCAGCGAGCACTAAACATATATGTTTTGAAGACAGGCTTATATGCTAAAATTTCATCCTGCGACAAATAGCTCGCGAAGGCGTAAATATAGGATAAACTAGCCAAATTTTAAAATTTAGCTCCGCGGCGAGCAGCCATATTCTTTTATCGAAGCCTATGAAAGCAGCGTTAGCTTTTGCGTTTTAATTTTATCGTTTAGGCGCAGCAGGGCTTTAAATTTAATCTAAAATTTTGCAAAATTTTAAAATTCCACCCGCTCTTATGCTTTTTTAAAGCAAAATTCTATAAAATACCGCTTCCGCAATGGGCTATCGTCTAATGGCAGGACAACAAACTCTGGATTTGTGAATATAGGTTCGACCCCTATTAGCCCATCCATCCGAATTTTAATTTCCTTTATCATGCTAGTTTTTGAAATTATTTTACGCGGCGCCTTTGCAGATAGTGGCAGCATTCGCCGGCTAAAGCAAATTGCGTCGAGCCATAAAATAGGCAAAATTTTAGCGAGCTAATAAGTAAGTTTGCCGCTTTGAAGCGGCGGATTATTTGATTTTTTCTCTGCCTTTGTAAGTGGCGATGCTTTGATACGAGCCGTCTTTTTTAAACGCTACCACGTCATAGACCTCGGGCTGAGAGCCTTGCTCCATACCTGGCGCTTCTAGTGGCATGCCAGGTACTGCTATGCCGATAACGTCTTTAGGCTTATTTTTTAGTAACGTGCGGATTTCGCCTACTGGCATATGTCCTTCGATTACATATCCGTCTATGATCGCGGTGTGGCAGCTAGCGAGCTCCAGCGGAAGTTTGAGCTCATTCTTCTTCTGAATAAGCGGCTCGTCAGCCAGCGAAATCATCTCGACTTCAAAGCCATTTTGTTCCATATATTTTGCCCAGTTGTGGCAACAGCCGCAGCTCTCGCCGTGATAGACCTTGATGTGTTCACCCGCCGCCGCATAGCTACATAATGCCGCTAAAAGCGCACCTACAAATAAAATTTTCTTCATATTTTACTCCAGTGATTAAAAGTCCTCGATTATACAATACGAATAGTAAATTTTTAAGAGCAAACCATATAACTCTAAGATTAAATTTGACGAAGCAGACCCGCTCGTAAGCCGAAATTTTAAGAAATTTTAAAATTTCGGTGTCGCGGATAAGTTGGTTATAGACACTGAGACAGTGCTGATTTGATAGCGGATTTTGATACGTATCCTTCCGAGTCGCTGGTAAGTGATACATCGCAGCCTGGCTTATAGTTTTTCCAGGTGTAGATATTGCCATTGTCTTCGGTTGTTTTGATGGAGTCTGGCTGTTTATTCCATGCAGAAATTACTTGATTGATATGAAATGCATCGCTGCGGTCTTTCGGCGCATTAGTCATACCTGTGCTGTCGGGCAAGGTCGTTTCGACCATATCAGTGGTGCCTGCGGTGGAGACCTCTTGGACTTTATCATTTACGCCGCCGATATTTGTTTTGCTGCTTTGGGATTTTGTTTGATTGCGTACTCCGCTTGGTTCGTTGGATATATTCCAGTTGGAACAACCGATAAAAAATACCGCTGCTACGAGCGCAGCTATTAAATTTCTCATAAAATTCTCCTTCAAAAATTTCGTTGCGATAGTAGCACATTTATCTTTAGTTTAAAATAAATCCGAGCCCTTGAAATTTGAAATTTCGCAGGAATTTTACGAGGCGTTTCAGTAGGAATTTATAAAATTTCGGATAATATTCAAAGTTTCATACCAAACGGGCTTTTAAATTTGCACGGCAAATGCCTTTTTGGCTACCAAATTTTAAAGGATTTTTGATGTATGCTATCATCAAACACGGCGGCAAGCAGTATAAGGTCGAAGAGGGCAACTACCTAAATTTAGATCATTTTAATGCTGAGCCGAAAGCAAAGCTCGAACTTAGCGAAGTTTTAGCGCTAAACGACGGCGAGTTAAAGGTAGGAACACCGTTTGTAAAGGGTGCCAAGGTGGTTTTGGAGGTCGTTTGCGAAGGCAAGGATAAAAAAGTCGTTATCTTCAAAAAACGCAGACGCAAAGATTCAAAAGTAAAACGCGGCTTCAGACGCCAATACACCCGCGTCAAAGTCGTTTCGATTAACGCATAAAGGACAGGAAATGGCACACAAAAAAGGTCAGGGCTCAACCCAAAATAATAGAGATAGTATCGGACGCCGCTTGGGCGTCAAAAAATTCGGCGGCGAGTTCGTTCGCGCAGGCAACATCATCATCCGCCAGCGCGGCACTGCGACGCACCCGGGCTGCAACGTAGGCATGGGTAGCGATCACACGATTTTCGCGCTGATCGACGGTGTCGTAAAATTTGAGCGAAAAGATAAAAACCGCAAAAAAGTGTCGGTTTATCCAGCCGCGTAATTACCGCTAAATCTTCGGGGGCGCAAGCCCCTCTTTTAAAATTTCATCCGTTTAAAAATTATCTTCAACTCATTTGGCTATAATTGCCGTTTTAAATTTAAGGATAGCTATGTTCATAGACAGCGTAAAGCTTAGCGTCAAATCAGGTGACGGCGGCGCAGGTTGCGTTAGCTTCCGCCGCGAAAAATTCGTCATCTCAGGCGGTCCCGACGGCGGCGACGGCGGCGACGGCGGCGACGTGTATTTTAGGGTAGATAAAAACTCCCACACCCTCTCATCCTACAAGGGTAAGCGTGAGTTTAAAGCGCAAAACGGCGCGCCCGGCGAGGGTCGCAAAAAGACGGGCAAAAGCGGCGAGGATCTCTATCTCATCGTCCCTCCGGGCACCAGCGTTTACGACGAAGATAGCGGCGAGCTGGTGCTTGATATGCTAAACGACGGCGAGACGAGGCTGTTTTTAAAAGGCGGCAAAGGCGGGCTTGGCAACGTGCACTTTAAAAGCTCGATCAATCAAGCCCCCGAATATGCGCAAAAAGGCCTAGAGGGCGAGACGCGCGAGGTAAGACTAGAGCTAAAACTCATCGCAGACGTTGGGCTCGTGGGCTTTCCAAACGTAGGCAAGAGCACACTAATCTCGACCGTCTCAAACGCCAAACCTCAGATTGCTAACTACGAGTTTACCACGCTTACGCCAAAGCTCGGACTCGTCGAGGTGGACGAATACAGCGGCTTTGTCATGGCCGATATCCCGGGCATTATCGAGGGCGCAAGCGAAGGGCGCGGGCTTGGCGTGCAGTTTTTAAAACACGTCGAGCGCACGAAAATTTTACTTTTTATGCTCGATCTTGCGAACTACCGCAGCCTTGAGGAGCAGTTTGACGCGCTGAGGGCCGAGACGGCGAAATTTTCAGAGGGACTTGCAAAAAGAGACTACGCGATCGCTCTAACTCGCGCGGACGCGGCAGAAAATTTGCAGGAAAAATTTGACGCGTTTTTGTCGCATTTGGGGCTCGCGGGCACGGCGGGCGAGATGAAATTTAAACAAGATATTTATGAGTTTGACGCCGCTAAGCCGTTTTTCGTGATGCCGATATCTTCGGCTACGGGACAAAATATAAACGAGCTAAAATTTAACCTGCTTGAGCTGCTTAAAAAGGAGCTGTAGGCTGCGGTAAAAGTCGCGCCGCAGAGGGCTTTTGCGAACGCAGGCCTTAAGCAGCCCGTATATGCGGATAAATTTTATGTTTATCGCTCGCAAACGTCGCAAAAAGATAAAATTTAAGAAGGCGAAATGAATAAAATTTTTATTCTGGTATTTTTATGCTTCGGCGCATACGGTTGCGATCCCGCCGATCCGGTGCCTTATTTTATGGACTTTAACGACAAGGATCGTGGCGGCGCGCTGAGCTTGCAGGAGTGGACGGCGAGCGAGGTGCCGTCTGGGCTGAGAGTAGAGCTAAATCTGCGCTCAGGCTCGGAATTTAAGAGGTTGGACGCTAATCGTGACGGCAAGATTAGCCTAGATGAGCTGGGAGCGAAACCGTCTGCAAAGATTTATTGGTCCGAAGATCCGTGTGCTTTTTGGCCTTGGCCGGACGGATCCGAGGATAAAAATCAATCCGCCGTCAAATAAGCGCGAAAAACGGCAATGATGCGGCCTTTTGCGCGGGGCTTAGTTTGTGCGACGCGTATAAATTTTACTTCGCGCGAGCGGGTACGAACCGGTTTTACTCCGCGGTCTGCGTAAAATTTATTTCGAGCATGATTAGCGCCTGCATGATCGCTCGCGCCGTGATGTGGCTAAATTTAAAGGAAAAGAATGAATATAGTTTTTATGGGAACGCCCGAGTATGCGGCTAAAATTTTACGCGCTCTTGCGGAGGCGAAATTTGAGATCGCGGCCGTCTTTACGCAGCCTGATAAGCCCGTCGGTAGGAAGCAAATTTTAACTCCTAGCGAGGTCAAAGTTTACGCGCAGCAGTATCTGCCCGCCGTGCCGATCTTTCAGCCTGCGAGCTTAAAAGACGAGACGGTCGCGGCACAGATAAAAGAGCTAAAGCCTGATTTTATCGTGGTTGCTGCATACGGTAAAATTTTGCCGCAAGCCGTCCTTGATATCGCGCCTTGTATAAATTTGCACGCTTCGATCCTGCCTAAATACCGCGGCGCAAGTCCGATCCAAAGCGCGCTACTAGCTGGCGAAAAGCAGACCGGAGTGACGGCGATGCTGATGGACGCGGGGCTTGATACGGGCGATATGCTTGATTTTGCCTACACGCCTTGCGAGGATAAAACGGCGGCGCAGCTGTTTGACGAGCTCGGGGATCTGGCAGGAGAACTGATCGTAAAAACGCTGCGAAATTTTGTAAATTTAAAGCCGCTAAAGCAATACGACGCACAGGCTACGCACTGCAAAAAGATCGCAAAATCAGACGGACTTTTTAGCTTTGAGGAAAGCGCACGGCTAATTTATAATAAATTTCGTGCGCTGACGCCCTGGCCGGGGATTTATCTAGCTAGTGGACTAAAAATTTTGGATTTAGAAATCTTGCGCGAATCTTGCGAGCGCAAATTTGAACGCGAAGGCGAAATTCTGTACGTTGATAAGCCCAGTTTTTGCGTTTCTTGCGGCGAGGGCGCTATCAAAATTTTAAAGGTGCAAGAGCCGGGCAAAAAGCCCGTGGACGCTAGCGCGTATCTAAACGGCAAACGGCTAAAGATCGGTGATCTGCTATGTTAAGCAGGATTTTAAATTCTCGCGTTTTGTGCCGCGCTTTTGATGCTACGCGGGAATTTTATTTGCACCGCATTTTTGGCGTCACAACAGAATTCTGTTCTAGGTATCGCCGCGATCGTGAAGTAAAATTTTACCGCGCGGAATTTCGAAGCGAAGCTCCAAAATCAAGGCTTTATAAAATTTTAAAACCTCGCTTCTATGCTCTAAAATTTTACGCTCACAGGAGCTTAAAATTTCGCCGCCGCGGTTACGGATCTTGCGGCGTCGCACCAAACACGCACCACTTAAAATTCCATAATTGTGCCGCAGAATTTTTGCGAGATAAAGCTTTAAAATTTTATCGCAGTGCCGCTAGGAAAATTCACGTTGCCGAAGAGTTTAGCAAGATCGCAAAATTTCATCGCATAAAATTCCGCTACTTCGTAAAATTTAATCGTGTTAAATTTTATCTTATTGCAAAATTCTATCGCAGCGCGGAATTTAAATGCTTGCGATATCGTAAGGTGAGCACTTCGTCTTATGCAAGGAGCGGGTTTTGCAGATAGAATTTGTAGAGCAAATGCCTTCCACGCAGGAGTTTTTGGTGGGCGCCGTGCGCGAAGGCAGGATAACGCCGCCTTTTGCGATCGCCGCAAATCGCCAAAGCGCCGGTATCGGCTCGCGCGGCAACGACTGGGAGGGCGCGAGCGGCGATCTTGCTTTTTCGTTTTGTGTAGCCCAAACGGATCTGCCCGCGGACGTGCCGCTGCAGTCGGCGAGCATATATTTTGCGATGATCATGCAGGAATTTCTCGCATCGCTCGGTTCGCAGCTTTGGCTGAAATGGCCCAACGATTTTTATCTGGGCGAGCGTAAAATCGGCGGAGCGATGACGAATAAGATTAAAGATAACTTAATTTGTGGCATCGGAATCAATCTAGTCAGTGCGCCCGAATATGCGGGAATTTTAGATATAAAAATCAGCGTAGAAGACGCTATAGAGGGCTTTTTTGCGCTATATGAAAATAAAATCTCGTGGAAGCAAATTTTTAGAAATTTTTCGTTACAATTCCAAAAATCGCAAAAATTTAGCGTTCATCTAGGCGACGAAAAAATTTCGCTCGAGCAGGCTAAACTTTGCGAAGACGGATCGATCATAATAAATGAAGAAAGGGTTTATGCTTTAAGATGAGTGAAGTAATTACGATTGCCAATCAAAAAGGCGGCGTCGGAAAGACGACCACAGCGGTTAATCTCGCTGCGTCGCTAGCGATAAAGAAAAAGCGGGTTCTACTGATTGACGTAGATCCTCAGGCGAACGCTACGACCGGGCTTGGCTTTAACCGCAGTGACTTTGAATTTAATATTTATCACGTCTTAACGGGGCGTAAGAGCATGTCCGAAGTGATCCAAAAGACCGAACTTGAGTTTATGGATCTGGTGCCGTCAAACATCGGACTTGTAGGTATCGAGCGCGAAGTAAGCGAAGAGAAAGACTTCAAACTAATGCTAAAAAATAAAATTTCCGAGGTTAAGGACAGATATGATTTCATCATCATCGATTCGCCGCCGACGCTCGGTAGCATTACTGTAAATGCCTTAGTCGCAAGCGATAGCGTCATCATCCCGATTCAGTGTGAATTCTATGCACTCGAAGGCGTCGCGTTGATCCTAAATACCGTAAAAGTCGTCAAGCAAACGCTCAATAAAAATTTAAAAATTCGCGGATTTTTGCCTACGATGTATAGTTTGCAAAACAATCTAGCCAAAGAAACGGTCGCGAATTTACGCGAGTATTTCGATGATAAGCTCTTTCGTATCGGCAAGAGTGATGATCTAGTCATCATCCCGCGCAATATTAAGCTAGCTGAAAGCCCAAGTTTTGGCAAGCCGGTGGTTTTATACGATATAAAATCTGCTGGCTCCATCGCTTATCAAGACCTCGCTAAATCCATAATGGAGCAAAAATGGGCAAGGTAAAAAGAGCACTCGGTCGCGGGCTCGGTGCGATTTTAGACGACGTAGAAAGCTCCTATAACAGGGAGCTAGAAAGTGGAAATGCCGATAGCTTAGTTATCGAAATCGATGTCGATAAAATCGAGCCAAATCCATATCAACCGCGGCAGAGCTTCGATGAGGAGGCACTTAGGCAGCTGAGCGAAAGCATCGCCCGCCACGGGCTTATCCAGCCTATCATTGTTATTCAAAAAGATGATTCTTACGTCCTTATCGCCGGCGAACGACGCCTAAGAGCGACGAAGCTTTTGGGCGAGAGTAAAATCAAAGCCGTAGTCGCGGACATAAAATCTCAAAATTTAAGAGAGCTTGCCCTCATCGAAAATATCCAGCGCGAGGATCTAAATCCTATCGAGCTTGCTAAGTCCTATAAGGAGCTCATCGGCGAATACAGGATCACGCAAGAGGAGTTAGCCGACATCATCAAAAAGTCCCGCACGCAGATTACAAACACGTTAAGGCTTTTAAATTTATGCTCCGAAGTGCAAGACGCCATAAGCGCAGATAAAATTTCGCAAGGGCACGCCAAGATAATGGTTGGACTTGAAAAAGAGGATCAAATTTTAGCTCTAAATACGATTTTAGGACAGCGCCTAAGCGTAAGAGATACCGAAAATTTAGTAAAAAAGCTCAAAGATAAAACCGTTCCAAAAGAGAAAAAGCCTGGTGTGGAATTTCAAAGCTTCAAGCCCGAGCTTTTAAAGCTAAAGGCCAAGCTTGATCAATTTGGTAAAATAAGTATCAAAGAGCGTAAAATTTCGATCGAATTTAGCGAAATTTTACAAATTTCCGAGTTTTTAAAGAAAATCGGATAGCCTTTTATAGTGTATTTTAATTTTTCATATTGTAAAATACGCATTTTGTTTAAAACCAACCTGGAGGAGGTGCGATGCTAGACGTAAGTTTGACCGCCATGATAACGACCATCGTCGTATTTTTAGCCTTGATTTACTTCTTAAATATCAAGCTTTATAGACCGTTACTTTTGCATATGGAAAAGCGAGAGGCTATTATTAAAGAAGATGAGGCAAATGCGATGAAAAACGCACAGGATGCAGATGCCGATAAAGCAGAGATCGTAAGGATCATGGATGCTGCGAAGTTGCAAGCTGTTAAAATAAAGCAAGAGGCGATGGATAGTGCGAAGCAGGCTGCCGCTAGAGAAATAGCCGAGAAAAAAGCCGCGATGGAGGAGGATTTTGATCAATTCTTAGGCGGTTTGGATGAGCAAAAGCGCAACCTAAAAAATGATTTGCAAGCCAAAATTCCGGAATTTAAAAATGCTCTAAGCAGCGCTGTGGCTAAAGTATGAGGTTTTTAGTATGAAAAAATATCTATTTTTATTTATCATTCCGGCGTTTGTTTTAGCAAACGGTGGGCACGATGGAGTCAAAGACTACGACGTGCTGTGGCGAAGCATAAATTTCATTTTGTTTTTCGGAATTTTGTTTTATCTTCTAAAAGGTCCCGCAAAAGCAGCATATCAAGGTAGAATCAACGGCATCGCATCTAGACTTGAGGCTAATCAAAAAATTTTAAAAGAGTCTGCAGCTCGCAAGGAACAAGCTAAAAAAGATTTGCAAGATGCTAAGGTTCAAGGCGCAGCTTTAATTGAAACCGCTAAAAAAGAGATCGTGTTCGCCGCCGAAAAGATAAAAAATGCGACCGAGCAAGAGATTGCGAATTTGCAAAAATCTTTCGATGAGCAGAAGAGCTTTGAGGCGCGCAAGATCAAAAAAGAGGTCGTAAGCGAGATACTGGATGACGTTTTTGCATCGGATGACATCAAATTTGGTCAAGATAAACTGGTTAAAATCGTAGAGAAAAAGGTCGGATGATGATAAATAACACCTCAAAAAGATATGTAAACGCCCTGATACTGAGCTATAAAAAAGATGAACTAGGCTCTGTTTTGCAGACGCTCGAGAGCGTCGCGAGCGCATTTAGAATTCCAAAATTCCAAGATATTGTAAAATCTCCGACGCTAAAAGAGGAATCCAAAGTGGAACTTATTGCGTCGTTTATAAAAAATCCAAGCGAAAAAATCGTAAATTTTATTAAACTTTTAGCTAAGAATAGGCGTATTACACTAATCCCGCAGATAGTTGAGGAACTGCGCAAGAATATTGCGGCGCTGGATAATAAATACTTAGGTAAAATTTATTCCGCTACTGAAATAGACGCCGCGAAAATAAAAGAGCTAGAGGCTAAAATTTCAAAGAAATTTAATGCAGATATTACTCTGCAACCCGTTAAAAGCGAGCTTGAAGGCATTAAGATCGAAGTCGAGGATCTTGGATTTGAGATTAGTTTTTCAGTTGATAGATTGAAACAAAAAATGAGCGAATATATTTTAAAAGCAATTTAAAGGAGTAAAGCGTGGGTGCGAAAATTAAGGCAGACGAAATCAGCAGTATAATCAAAGAGCGAATCGAAAATTTCGATCTTAGCGTTGATATCGAAGAAACCGGCAAGGTCGTTTCGGTCGCAGACGGCGTTGCTAATGTTTACGGCTTAAAAAACGTAATGGCTAACGAGATGGTCGAATTCGAAAACGGAGCTCGTGGTATCGCGTTAAATTTAGAGGAGAGCAGTGTTGGTATCGTTATTTTAGGCGATACTAGCGGTATTAACGAAGGTAGTAGCGTTAAAAGACTGGGTAAGCTTTTGCGCGTTCCGGTAGGCGATGCTCTAATTGGTCGCGTGGTAAACGCTCTAGGCGAGCCGATCGACGGCAAAGGCGCGATAGAGACTAGCGATACTAGATTTGTCGAAGAAAAGGCCAAAGGCATTATGGCTCGTAAATCTGTTCACGAGCCGCTTCAGACCGGCCTTAAGGCGATTGACGCGCTAGTGCCGATCGGCCGCGGACAGCGCGAGCTCATCATCGGCGACCGCCAAACGGGAAAAACTACCGTTGCTGTTGATACCATCATCAATCAAAAGGGCCAAGACGTCGTTTGTATCTATGTAGCAATCGGTCAGAAACAATCCACCGTCGCGCAAGTCGTTAAAAAGCTTGAAGAATACGGTGCGATGGACTATACGATCGTAGTTGCGGCGGGTGCTAGCGAGGCGGCTGCGCTTCAGTATTTGGCACCGTATTCGGGCTGCACCATGGGTGAGTATTTCAGAGATAACTCCCGCCACGCGCTTATCATCTATGATGATTTGAGCAAGCATGCGGTTGCGTATCGCGAAATGTCGCTTATCTTGCGCCGTCCGCCAGGACGCGAGGCGTATCCTGGCGACGTATTTTATCTACATTCCCGTTTGCTTGAGCGCGCTAGCAAACTAAGCGATGCGCTCGGTGCAGGCAGCCTAACGGCGCTTCCTATCATCGAGACGCAGGCGGGCGACGTTTCGGCGTATATCCCTACAAACGTTATCTCTATCACTGACGGTCAAATTTTCCTAGAATCCGGTCTATTTAACTCTGGAATTCGTCCTGCGATCAACGTAGGTCTTTCGGTTAGCCGCGTCGGCGGTTCCGCGCAGATTAAAGCGATCAAAAAGGTCTCGGGAACCTTACGCCTAGATCTCGCTCAATACCGTGAGCTTCAGGCATTTGCGCAGTTTGCGAGTGATTTGGACGAGAGTAGCCGTAAGCAGCTGGATCGCGGACAAAGAATGGTCGAAATTTTAAAGCAACCTCCTTATTCACCGCTTCCGGTCGAAAATCAAGTAGTGATCATCTTTGCAGGAAGCCGCGGATTTTTAGACGACGTACCTACGAGCTCAATTAGCAAATTCGAAGCTGAGCTCTATCCGTATATCGAGGCGAAATATCCTGAAATTTTTGAAGAGATCAGAAGCAAAAAGACCATCGAGAAGGATTTGGAAGAAAATTTAATCAAGGCTCTAAATGACTTTAAAGCGACCTTTGCCGCTTAAAAAGGCTAAATTATGGCAAATTTAAAGGATATAAAGCTTCAAATCAAAAGCGTCAGAAATACAGAGAAGACTACCAAAGCTATGAAGCTGGTCTCCAACGTCAAGCTTAAAAACACAAAAGAAGCGGCGATGCGCTCGCGAGCTTATGCGGTGAAGATTAACGAGGTCTTGGGTGAAATTTCTGCGCGCGTTAAAAATTACGTAGGCAATAATTCGGGCAACGACGAAAAACTTAGAATTTTTGATACCACGCGGGAAGTAAAGGTGGTTGATCTGCTGTTTATCACCGCAGATAAAGGACTTTGCGGCGGTTTTAATATCAACACCATCAAAAAGATCAAAGCTTTGATCGAGGAGCTTAAGGCTAAAAAGATCAAGGTTCGCCTTCGCGCCGTCGGCAAAAAGGGGATAGAGTATTTTGATTTTCAGGGCATTGAGCTTTTGGAGCGATATATTGGCGTGAGCTCATCTCCATCGTCCGAGAAAGCTAACGAAATCGTCCAAGCCGCAGTTAAGGATTTTAACGAAGGCAAAACCGACGAGGTCATACTCGTCCACAACGGCTATTTGAATATGATTACCCAAGAGATGCGGGTAAATACGCTGGTGCCGATCGGTGAACCTGCGATTAATGAGGACGCTTTAAAAACATCTACATTGGAAGTAGAGGTTGAAAGCCCTGAGGACGAAGAAACATTGATGTTAAATTTAATCCAGAGCTATCTTAGCTACAGTATGTATTACGCGCTGATCGACTCTTTGGCCGCGGAGCACTGCTCGAGAATGAATGCGATGGAGAATGCGACAAATAACGCCAAGGAGCGGGTATCGCAGTTAAATTTAGCATACAACAAAGCCAGACAAGGCTCTATCACGACTGAGCTTATCGAGATCATAAGTGGCGTCGAATCAATGAAATGAAAGGAAAACGGATGAAAGGAATAATTTCTCAGGTAATGGGTCCCGTGGTTGATGTCGATTTCAAGGACTATTTACCAAAGATTAATGAAGCTATCGAGGTTAAATTTGACGTCGAGGGCGCTCATCGCAGGTTGATCCTAGAGGTAGCCGCACACCTTGGAGACAATCGCGTCCGCACGATCGCTATGGATATGAGCGATGGACTTAGGCGAGGGCTTGAGGCTACGGCTCTGGGTGCGCCTATTACGGTGCCAGTAGGCGAGAAGGTTTTGGGTAGAATTTTTAACGTCACGGGCGATCTGATCGACGAAGGCGAGGATGAAAAATTTGAAACTCGCTGGTCGATCCACAGAGATCCGCCTAGCTTTGAAAATCAAAGCACGAAGAGTGAAATTTTTGAAACCGGCATTAAGGTAGTCGATCTGCTCGCCCCTTACGCAAAGGGCGGCAAGGTAGGATTATTCGGCGGTGCTGGCGTCGGTAAGACCGTCATCATTATGGAGCTGATCCACAACGTCGCTTTCAAACACAGCGGCTACTCCGTATTTGCAGGCGTCGGCGAGCGAACGAGAGAGGGAAACGACCTTTATAACGAGATGAAAGAATCGGGCGTTTTGGATAAAGTCGCCTTGACCTACGGTCAGATGAACGAACCGCCGGGAGCGAGAAACCGTATCGCGCTAACCGGTCTTACGATGGCTGAGTATTTCCGCGACGAGCTTGGGCTTGACGTTTTAATGTTTATTGACAATATCTTCCGCTTCTCGCAGTCGGGTTCGGAGATGTCCGCGCTTTTGGGACGAATTCCGTCCGCGGTCGGCTATCAGCCTACGCTTGCTAGCGAAATGGGTAAACTGCAAGAGCGAATTACTTCTACTAAAAAGGGCTCTATCACCTCCGTTCAGGCCGTTTACGTGCCTGCGGACGACCTTACCGACCCAGCTCCTGCGACCGTTTTCGCGCACCTTGATGCGACGACCGTTTTAAACAGAGCGATTGCCGAAAAAGGAATTTATCCTGCCGTCGATCCGCTTGATTCGACCTCAAGAATGCTCGATCCGCAAATCATCGGCGAGGAGCATTACAAGGTCGCTCGCGGCGTTCAAGCAGTACTTCAAAAATATAAAGATTTGCAAGACATTATCGCGATTTTAGGTATGGATGAACTTAGCGAAGAGGATAAACTCGTAGTCGAGCGCGCTAGAAAGATTGAGCGCTACCTATCTCAGCCGTTTTTCGTGGCCGAGGTATTTACCGGAAGCCCGGGCAAATATATCTCGCTAGAGGAGACTATCACGGGATTTAAGGGAATTTTAGAGGGCAAATACGACGATCTGCCGGAAAATGCCTTTTATATGGTGGGAAATATCGACGAGGTAGTAGCAAAAGCCGAAAAGATGAAAGCATAGGAATTTTAAGATGAAAGAATTTTTGCTTTTAGATATCGTTACGCCCGAAGGGATGGTCTTTTCGGGCGAAGTCAAATCCGTCCAACTCCCTGGCATCACTGGCGAAATGGGTATTTTGCCAGGGCATGCGAGCTTGCTAACGGGACTTAAAGACAAAAGCGAAGGCGGAGTCGTTGAGATCGTAGATAAAGACGGCAAAAAGCAGCTTGTTTTGGTAAACGACGGATTTTTGGAAGTTACAGAAGAAAAAACTACTATTCTAGCCACTCAAGCCGTAGCTATCGGAGGTGATAGCGAAAGCGCCGTAGCGAAATCTTTGCAGCGCGCCAAAGATATGCTTGCGTCCATTAGCTCCGATGCAGCAAATTCCGCAGCGATTATGGCTAGAGTCGACGAATTCGCAAGGCAAAGTTAAATATGCTAGATCTAATTTTAAGTTATTTTACGAGAAGTACGTTTATTACGATATTCGTGCTTTCTTGGCTATCCGTCTATTTTGTCGTTACTTTTACGATTTTGATCTCCAGATTTGTAGGGCTTAGTGCGTGGCAACACCGCGAAGCAAAGGCACTCGAATCCTTGCTTATGGGTGGTAGGATTTCGCTTTCGGGCTCTATTTTTCAAAAAGTAAATACCGATAAGATTTCAAAAGAGGCCTTGGAAATTTATAAAGGCAAAGCCGAACGCGACTCCACTAGCGGACTTACCTGGCTATCTATCGTCGCATCCACTTCGCCATTTATCGGGCTATTTGGTACGGTCGTTAGTATACTTCACACATTTTCCAAGCTCGGCGGCGGAAATTCCGGCATCGATACTATCGCTCCTGCGATCAGTGAGGCGCTAGTTGCCACAGGATGTGGAATTTTTGTAGCGATACCCGCATACACCTTTAGCTTACTTATAAAACGCAAAGCATACGAAGTTATGAGTATTATAAATCGTACAGCGGATATTTTGCTATTTAAAGCAAACACTGGAAAAGCTATTTAATGTATAATTTCGACGAAAATCCAGAGTTAAATATCACTCCGCTCGTCGATATTATGCTTGTTTTGCTAGCGATTTTAATGGTCGCGCAAACGGCGATTATCTACGATGAGAAGATCGAACTGCCTAGTGGCTCAAAAGCACAGGTTTCGGAAAATACCGCGGAATTCTTGCTTGTGCGTATCGGCGAAGATCGCAAGGTTTATATCGACAAAAGCTCGATGAGCCTAGCTGAATTCCCGGATAATCTCGTGCTGCTTAAAGGCACCGGCAAGTATAGCTTGGAAAAACCCGTCTATATCCAAGCCGATAAGAGACTCGTTTATGACGATGTAATGTTTGTCTTAAAGAGCTTAAAGCAAGCGGGTTTTACTAAAGTCGCGCTTCAAACAAATGGCTAATTATTCAAATTTTACGGGGGTTAAATACGATAATTTTAAATCGTTTTTAATCGCCCTTTTTGCCTATCTGCTGGTGATTTTCGTTCTTTTATATCAAATTTCAAAGCCGCAGGAAAAATTTAAAAAATATACCGACAATCCCAACGATTATATGGATGTTACTTTTGATTTCGAAATAGATGATAAACTTCCGTCCGCGCCTGAAATCGCTAAAGAAACGAAGCAGGGCGAGTTTGAAAATAAGAATATTAAGGACGTGCCGGAGGATAAAATTAAGACTACGGCGCAAGTAGTTCCGCCGCCTCCGGTGCAGGCAAAGCCGAAAGAGCCCGAAAAGCCGAAGGAAGAGTCGAAGCCGGAACCTAAAAAGGACGAGCCTAAAGCTGAGCCCAAAAAAGAGGAGCCCAAGCCTGAGCCTAAGTTGGAAGATAAACCTTCCGAAAAAGTAGTAGAGAAAGAGGAAACTAAGCCGGAGCCAAAAAAAGAGGAAAAACCGAGCTTGAGCGATCTTTTTTCGGATACGACTAAGGACAATAAGAAGCTTGAGGAGAGCGCTAAAGCTAGCGACGCCGTTCAGAGTAACAAAAAGTCCGATAAAGAAACCGCCACCTCTAGTGCTAAGGATAAAGCGGCATCTAAAAATGCTGTGGTCAAATCCGATAAGCTTGGCGGCAGGACGCAAAGGACGGGCGAGTATAACGCTTATTACGGCGCTATCGAAAAGAAGCTTCAAGTTCTATGGAGCAGATATGTGGCGACCGCAAAGGACGACGCAAGGATTAAAATAGTCTTTAGCGCAGATGGGCGAGTGGCGGATTATACTATTATAGAGTTGGGGCGAGAGACGGAATTTAATCAGAAGTTGCGGGATTTTTTGGATAATCTATCGACTCAGACTTTCCCGAAGTCTCCCGACGGAGCGTCGCATGAGATTGATACTAGGATGTCCGACGTGATGAAGACAAATTAGAATTTTGTAAGGAAAAAAGTGAAGAGACTTTTTTGTATTTTTGCGTTTTGCTGTATGCTTTTTGCAGAAGATGCGGATTCTACTAAAAATTCTACCTCTTCAAATTTAAACATTGAAATTCAAAATTCCTATAAGATTGAGATTTATTATAATGATGTTAAAAAACAGCTGGGTTATTTGTGGCGGGCGCAAAAAATAACCCCTGCTGAAGGCAGTGTGCTACTCAACGTAAGTTTAAGTGCTGGTGGGGAAGTTATTGATTATAGCACAGATTATTTGGAGGGGGATGAGATATTTCGCAAAAAACTTAAAGACTTTTTGGTGAGGCTTTCGAAACAACGCTTTGCAAAAGCGCCAGACAACAAGCCTCGTAAATTTGCGATTTTTTTAAAATATAATGTTAAATCAGATCAAATTAAGGAGAAAAGATGAAGAAACTACTTTTGATTCTTGCATTTTGTAGTAGCATTTTCGCGGCAGATGCGACTATGTCTATCGTAAACGAAGGGGTAAATCTACCTAAAATCGTCGTTCAAGATGCATCGAACCTTGCAAATTCAGAATTTGGTAACAAATTCTTTAAACTTATGGTGGGCGATCTAAAGGTCGGCGCGACTTTTGAAGTCAGCGACGAGTATCTACAAAGCAGCTATGATGCGGGTGCTTCCGATAATCTAGGCTCTAGCGGTGCCGCTCTGATCGTGCGCTACGCGGTAAGTGATAAAAGCTCGCCGATGAGTCTAAAAGCCAAAGTACTTGAAGCGAACAGCGGCAGGGTGATGTACGAGAAGAGCTTTACGCTTTCAAATGCCGAAAAGTATCCGTTTTTGGCACACATGGCGGTATCTGAGATCGTCAAGCAGCTAGGGTACTCAAACGTCGATTGGATGAAGGAGATGATTTTGCTCTCTCGCTACACTTCGACGCGTGAGAGCGAGATCATGGTGGCTGACTATACGCTTACTTACCAGCAGGTTGTGCTTCGCGGCGGATTAAATATCTTCCCTAAATGGGCAAGCGCAGCGCAGAACGAATTTTATTATACCTACTATGTCAATAAAAATACGCCCGCTATCTATAAATTTAATCTATCCAACGGTAGCAAGAGTAAAATTTTTACCGGTCATGGCATGACGATAGCTTCAGATGTAAGCGCCGACGGCAGAAAGCTTCTAATCACTAATGCGCCTAAAGATCAACCCGATATTTATTTATATGATATAGCCTCGGGCAGCGCTAAGCAAATTACTGATTATGCAGGCATTGATGTAAATGGAAATTTTATCGACGGCGATTCGCGCGTGGCTTTTGTGAGCGATCGTTTAGGTTATCCAAACGTATTTGCCACTAGCATAAACGGTGGCAACGTTCAGCAGCTCGTCTATCACGGCAAAAATAACAATTCCATTAGCACAAATGGCAATTATGTTACTTACTCTAGTCGCGACGGCGGGGGCGGATTTAATATATATTTAATCTCTACCCAAACCGATATGATTCGCCAGTTAACGGCTAGTGGCAAAAATATGTTTCCTAGATTTTCTAGCGATGGCGGCAGCATTATGTTTATCAAGCAAGACGGCGGCGGAAGCTCGGTAGGTATTATCAGAGTTAACGAGAATAAAAGTTTCCAATTTCCGTTAAGAGTGGGTAAAATTCAATCGGTTGATTGGTAAAATATTAAAAAATCTCGTGATATAATGACTTCAATTTTTTTTGAAAGGATAGAAAATGAAACATTTAGTTTTATCTTCGATAGCAGTTGCTGCTCTATTATTGAGCGGTTGTTCTAAAAAGACCCCAGAGGCCGATACTACAAGCACAAGTAATGCAGATAGACTAGCTGCTTTGGCATCTCAGATCCAAAGTGAAGTTGGTACTGTTTATTTCGACTTTGATAAATTTAATATTAGAGCCGATCAACAAGGCACAATCAATAATAACGCAGCTTTATTCAACCAAGCAGGCGCAGAGTCTCTAACCGTTAAAGTTGAGGGTAACTGCGATGAGTGGGGTTCTGATGAGTACAACTATGCTCTTGGTCTAAAGAGAGCTACTGCAGCTAAAGACGCATTGGTTGCTCAAGGCGTAAATGAGAGCAGAATTTCCGTAGTAAGCTACGGCGAGAGCAATATGGCTTGCACAGAGCATTCTAAAGAGTGCGACGCTCAAAACAGACGCGACGAATTCAAAGTTGGATTCTAATTTGAAATTTAAAAATTTCGCGGTGGCGGCTCTTTTGGGAGCTGCCACTTTTTTAAATGCAGAAACTTCTGCATTTGATGCTGGCAATATTGATTCAGGTAGCTCTTACGGGTTAACTGAAAATGAACAAGTATTACGCGATAACCGCAAGCGTATAAGCGAGATGCAGTCGAGCGTTGATAGTACTCGCGAGAGCGTAGAAGGCTTGCGAAGTGTCCTTGAAGGAACAAATTCTAAAATTTCTAATCTGGAAAACAGGGTGGCGGATCTAGAAATTCGTACTATGGGCAAAAGCCAAGGCAACAGCGAGCTAGATCAGATGAAGCGAGATATCGCAACTATAAAAGCCCAAATTGCTGAAATCAATAAAAAATTAGGTAGTGGCAGCGGCGTAAAAAAAAACGCTGAATTAGACGCAAATACTGCTTCAGTCTCTGCTAGTACAAAATCAGACTCCGATTTTAAATCAAAAGATCAAGCTTCAGTATTGAAAGAGGCCGACGCTTTATATGCCAAAAAAGACTATTCGGGCGCAAAAGAGCGCTACAATTATTTAGTATCTAAGAACTACAAGCCCGCTAAGGCAAATTACATGCTGGGCGAAATTTCATATTTCTCTGGCTCATACGCAGAAGCGATAAACTATTACAAAAAGAGCATCTCGCACAACGAGAGCCAAGACTACACCCCAAAACTTCTTTATCACACCGCGATCAGCTTCGATAAGATCGGCGATAAAGACAGCGCAGATAAATTCTACAAAGCGCTAAAAGCTTCATATCCAGACTCCAAAGAAGCTAAAGTCGCGCCTGCTAGATAACCTAAATTTAAATATAAAATTAAAAATAAAATTTTAAACAGGAGAAAACTATGGCTAACAACCGAGTTATAAAGATGTATTATGAGCTAAAAGATGCCAAATCGGGCGAAATTTTGGAGTCAAATTTCAACTCCGACCCGATCGCCTTTCTTAGCGGCAAAGATCAAATCATCCAGAAGCTAGAAGATGAAATTTTAAATCTACAAGCGGGCGAGAGCAAAACTGTTCGCATAAGCCCGAGCGACGGGGTCGGCGAGTATAAGCAGGATGCCGTGCAGATTTTGCCTAAAGAGCAGTTTGCGGGTATCGATCTGGCGGTGGGCATGGAGCTTTTCGGTCAGGCGGAGGACGGCGCGACTACCCGCGTGAGCGTCAAAGCTATCGGCGAGCAGGACGTTACCATCGACTTTAACCATCCATTCGCGGGCAAGGAGCTGGAATTTAACGTAAAAATTGTCGAGAATCGCGAAGCGACGGCGGACGAAATTCTTACCGGCCAGCCGGAGGGTGCTCACAGCTGCGGCTGCGGACACAACCATTACGAGGGGCACGAGTGCTGCGGCGGACACGGACACGATCACGCAGAGGATCACGAGTGTTGCGGAGGCCATGGGCATGCAGATGGTCATGAATGCTGCGGTGGACACCACCACGAACATTAGGCTTTTTTTATGAAATTTGCTTTTATCTTCCCCGGACAGGGTTGCCAAAGCGTAGGCATGGGCAGAGAGTTTTACGAGAGCTCCGATCCTGCGCGCGCGCTTTTGGATGAGGCTTCAAGTTTTACCGGCATCGATTTTAAAAATTTAATGTTTGAGCCTAACGACAAGCTCGACGTTTCGGAATTTACGCAGCCCGCTATCGCGCTAAATTCCATGATGGCGCTTGCGGCGCTGCAAGAAAGAGCGGATCAAGAAAAGCTTAGTATCGCTCCGCAGTTTTTGCTCGGACATTCGCTGGGCGAATTCAGCGCGCTAAGCGCCGCTGGAGGCATGGAGCCGAAGCAGATGTTAAAGCTAGTAAATATTCGCGGTAGGCTAATGCAGAGCGCCTGCGAGGGCAAGGGCGCCGGAATGATGGTGATCTTGGCTCTTGCCGACGAGGCGGTCGAGAAAATTTGCGCGGATGCGACGAGCGCAGGCAAGCAGGTTTGGGCGGCGAATTATAACTGCGACGGGCAGATCGTAGTCGCGGGCAAAAAAGATGATCTCGCAGCGCTCGAGGGCGAGTTTAAAGCCGCGGGCGCAAAGCGCGCGATGTTACTGAATATGAGCGTCGCGAGCCACTGTCCGATGCTAGGGAGTGCCAGCGACGAGCTTTTGGAATTTTTACGCCCCGCGCTAAAAGAGAGTTTCGCTCCGGTCGTCGCTAACGCCACGGCACGAGCATACACGACGAAATCCGAAGCGCTGGAGCTACTTAGAGCCCAGCTTATCGGCCCCGTGCTTTACAAGCAAAGCATCAAAAATTACGAGAGCGAAGCGGACTGCTTCGTCGAGTTCGGCGCGGCGGTTTTAAAAGGGATAAACAAAAAGATCACGCAAAAGCCGACCTTCAGCATCATGGATCTTGCGAGCTTAGACGAGTTTTTGAAATTTGCAAAGGAGAATGGATGAAAGTAGCGATCTTAGGGGCTATGCCCGAAGAGATCGAGCCGCTGCTATCTGCGCTGCGCGAAAGGGGCGTAAGCGTGGAGGCCGTGGAGCACGCGAATAATAAATTTTATTTCGCGCACCTTTTTGGCCACGATCTAGTGATCGCATATTCGAAGATCGGCAAGGTAAATTCCGCCCTAACGGCTACGGTTATGATCGAGAAATTCGGCGCGCGCGCGCTCATTTTTACGGGCGTCGCGGGAGCTTTGAAGCACGGCATCAAGATCGGCGAAATTTTATACGCCACCGCGCTCGTGCAGCACGATCTGGACATCACGGCGTTTGGGCATCCGCACGGATTCGTGCCGGGAAGTAAAATTTTGGTCCAAACCGACGCGAAGCTAAACTCTATCGCGCAAAGCGTCGCCGAGCAGCTAGGCATCACGCTAAAATCGGGCATCATCGCTAGCGGCGATCAGTTCGTGGGCGATGAGGAGCGCAAGAGCTGGATTGAGCGGACGTTTGATGCGAGCGCGGTCGAGATGGAGGGAGCGAGCGTGGCACAGGTGTGCGACGCGCTGGGCGTGCCGTTTTGCGTACTGCGCGCGATAAGCGACGAGGCGGGGCACAAAGCCGAGTTCGATTTTGATGAATTTATGGTAAAAAGCGCGCAGACGAGCGCAAATTTTGTCCTAAAAATGATCGAAAGGTTATGATAAACCTCTCCAAAAAGCTACTTCGCCGCGTCGGACAAACCAACGCCAAATACAAGATGTTCGAGCGCGGCGATAAAATTTTACTAGCTCTTAGCGGCGGTAAAGACAGCATGAGCCTGGCGCACGTGCTGAAGCACTTCCAAAGCGTAAGCCCGCTAGATTGGGAGTTTCGAGCTGTCACCGTCACCTACGGCATCGGCGAGGATCTGCGCGAGATAAGCGCGCATTTTAAAGAGCACGAGATCCCCTACGAGATAATCGATACTAAAATTTTTGAATTCGGCAAGGAAAAGATCCGCGCAAACACCACGTTTTGCAGCTTTTGCTCGCGTATGAGGCGCGGATACATCTACTCCTACGCGCTTGAACATGGCTTTAATAAGATCGCCATCGCCCACCACCTCGACGACGCCGCGGAGAGCTTTTTTATGAATTTCACCTTCAACGGCGCGCTTCGCACCCTCGCTCCGCGCTACGTCGCCGAAAACGGGCTTGTGATCATCCGTCCGTTTATTCTCACGCGCGAGCGCCAAATCGCCGCCTGCGCCAGAGATAACGAACTTCCGATAATGCGCGAGGAGGAGGTTTGCCCCGCGAAGCAATACGGTGGCAAGAAGCCCACCGCGCGCGCCGCTACGAAGGAGCTTTTGGCGCAGTACGAAAAGGTCCATCCGAGGTTTTTTATCAGCCTGCAAACCGCCTTTGCCAACATTCACGAAGAGACCTTTTTCGAGCCTAAATTTTAAAATTTTAAGCGGTTTGCACTCCTCCGCTAAAACGAATTCAAAGTGCGCAGTTCTTGCGATAACATGAGTTTCGCGCGCCTAGTTCGATTTTTTGGCTTGAATGAGCCTGACACACGCAAGAGCAGTTGTCCTCCCTGTGCTCGAACGGGTCGCGAGCCGCAGCGCGAGCGGTTGGATCACTGCGTTTAAGTTGCGGTGCGAGCGATTGCTCTCCTGCATCTGAGTTGTGCGCTAGAGTGGTAGGCTTCTGCATCTGAGTTGTGCGCGAGCTGCGCGAACAGTTGCCCCTGCGTCTAAACTACGCGCACGAGCTTGGGCTGCACGCCAGAGCGGTTACGCCCTCTGTACCCGAGAAGCTACGAGTGACGGGTTACGCCGCCTGCATCTACTTTTGCAAAACAGCTTCGGCCGCTTTCGGCGCCGCACTTCCGTCTCGCTCGGATATCGCCCGTGTCCAAGCGAGCTTTACGGGCGAGCTTTAAGGGGCTTGCAAAGTTTGCGCGAAAGATAGTTGTAGAAATTCCATCTCAAAAAATGCTTTAGAAATTTAATCCCGTAAAATTTCAAAATTTTAACGAAGCCGAATTTAAAATTCCGGCGGAGCCAAATTTTAAAATTTCAACGCAACCGAATTTTAAAATTTAGCAAAGCCGAATTCTGAAATTTTATCGTAGCCAAATTTTCGCTCTCATTCCATAAACGTTACCTTTTGAAATTTCGCCGCTCGCGCCGGGTTAAATTTCGCGCCGCTTCAAAGCCGCTCAAAACCTCCGCTGTCGCGCACGCAGATTAAATTTTAAAATTTCGCGGGCGCCGCATTGCTTCTCAAATTTACACACCGCGAAATTTTAACCGATTTTCGCTCCGAAATTTATGCCGCATTAACCGCCGCGGATATATAATAGCGAATGTCATATTTCACAAAGGAGTAAGCATGGCTACAATCCAACCAAGCTATAAGCTTTTCATCGACGGCGAGTTTGTGGGTGCCGAAGGCGGCGCGAGCCTAGACGTTTTTAATCCCGCTACCGGCGAGAAAATTTCAAAGATCGCAGATGCTAGCAAGGCGGACGTCGATAGAGCGGTTGCCGCGGCTCGCAAGGCGTTTGAGAGCTTTCGCCGAACTAGCGTTTATGAGCGCAGCGCGCTGCTAAACAAGATCGCCGACTTCCTAGAGCAAAACGCCGAGTTCATCGCCACCGTAGAGACTATCGACAACGGCAAGCCGATCCGCGAGACGCGCGCGGTCGACGTAGCGTGGTCGATCGAGCATTTCCGCTATTTTGCGGGCGTGATCTTGGGCGAGGAGGGCAGCGCCAATATGCTAAAAGAGCGCTATCTATCCGTCGTTTTGCGCGAGCCGATCGGCGTAGTAGGACAGATCGTGCCGTGGAATTTCCCGTTTTTAATGGGCGCGTGGAAGCTCGCTCCGTTACTTGCCGCGGGCGATACGTGCGTGTTTAAGCCAAGCTCTGAGACCAGCCTTAGCATTTTGGAGTTCATCCGCCTGATCGCGCCGCTACTTCCAAAGGGCGTCATCAACGTCGTAACCGGCAAAGGAAGCAAAGCAGGCGAGTTCGTCCGCACTCACAAAGGGCTCGATAAGCTCGCATTTACGGGCTCGACCGAGGTCGGCAGAGGTATCGCGCTAGCCGCAGCGCAAAAGATTATCCCCGCTACGCTTGAGCTTGGCGGCAAGAGCGCAAATATCATCTTTGACGATTGCGACTTCGACGTTGCGATCGACGGCGTGCAGCTGGGAATTCTTTTCAACCAAGGCCAGGTCTGCTGCGCGGGAAGTAGGATCTTCGTGCAGGAGGGCATCTACGATAAATTCGTACCGGCGCTCGTGGAGAAATTTAAGCGCATTAAGGTGGGCGATCCGCTCGATCCAAACACCCAGATGGGATGCCAGATCAACAAAAAGCAAGCCGATAAAATTTTAGAGTACGTAAAAATCGGCGTAGAGGAGGGCGCTAAGATCGCCGTGGGCGGCAAGCGACATAGCGCGGGAGAGGCTTTCGTCGAGCCTACGCTACTCGTGGACGTGCGCAACGACATGCGCGTCGCGCAAGAGGAGATCTTCGGTCCTGTGGGCGTCGTGATTAAATTTAAAGATCAAGACGAGCTCGTCCGCATGGCAAACGACAGCCTCTACGGACTAGGCGGCGCCGTATTTACGCGCGACATCGCAAAAGCGCTCACGGTCGCACGCCTGCTTGAGACGGGTCGCGTGTGGGTCAATACCTACAACCAGATCCACGCCGGCGCGCCGTTTGGCGGCTATAAAGAATCGGGCATCGGTCGCGAAACGCACAAGATGATCCTGGAGCACTACACCCAGACCAAAAACATCTACATCGACACGATCTCTAAACCGAGCGGCTTTTACGAGCAGTAAGGGCTTAGGGGTATCTCGGGCGGTTTACGCCGCCCGAAATTTTATTCTGATTGACTTGATTGAGTATTTAATTTTAAGACTGCTTCTGTTTAGATAAAATCCCTGTATTCAATATTTTTATCACTCATTAAAATTTTTAATTTTTCAAAATCCTCTTTTGTTATATAATCCATCGGTATAACTATCGAGCAAATATTTAGTACCAAATTTTTAAAGCTAAATTTGAGTTTAATAAAAAATTTATTGTGCCCTAAAAAATATGTAAATACCCAAAAATACTTGATTTCATCAAATGGAATATCTCTTTCCCAGAAAAAATATTTCACTACTATACGATCATCGTAGCACGCAATAAATTTAAAGCAATTTGGAATAATCTCTGCGTAAAAAAGCCCTATCAGCATCACCCAGCCTGCGATAGGCGCATAAGGTTTATCAAGCATAATAAAAACAATGGCGATATAAAATTGTAAAATTTTAACTACCGCATAAAAAGGCCCGTAAAAACGCCTCGCCCTTTTTATGATTAGTAGCGGCTCGCTCGGTTTCGTATTGCTCATTTTTGCTCCTCAGATAAAATTTATTCATATTTGAAATTTTTAAAATTGAAATATCTTACATTGCGTTCTTTCAGTAGAATTTCCAGCTTTTCAAAATCATCGCTGGCTATGTAATCCATCGGTATAGAGATCGAGCCTAGATAAATCAATATATCATAAATTTTAGGCTTAAGTCTTATGGCTAAAATTTGTTTAAATGATATAGGGATTTTATATTCGGTGAATTCCTTTATATCTGTAAGCATAATAACTTTTTCCCAGAAAAAATATTTCACGACCATACGATCATCGTAGCATGCAATAAATTTAAAGCAATTCGGGATAATCTCTGCGTAAAAAAGCCCGATCAGCATCACCTAGCCTACGATAGGCGCATAAGGCTTGTCAAGCATTATAAAAACAATGGCGAGATAAAATTGCAAAATTTTAACTACCGCATAAAAAGGTCCGTAAAAACGCCTCGCCCTTTTTATGATTAGTAGCGGCTCGCTCGGTTTCGTATCGTTCATTTTATCTCCTTGCTTGAATGTCGCATTACGGCTTTAAATTTAGCGCTAAATTCTATCTTTGCTACGCTTACGCAGCGTTTAAATTTAATCTTGCCAGCGGCTACGGCTAAATTTTAAAATTTCAAATCACCGTTTAAAGAGCCGTCATCTGCGCGAGTGCGCGCAGATGGGTGCATGCAAGAGATAGTCTCGGGCGCTGTTTCATCGCAGGCCTCGTTCGCACCGAGCCGCACCAAAGTCTCAAAACTCACGCGATTTCTAATTTTGCTATCGAGCCATACGTAAGCCCGCGCCCAAACTCGCGCGGCTTACGAACGTCGCTCGGTAGAATTTTAAAATTTCATCCAGGCTCGATCCGCTCTACGCAGGCTCCGCCGCCGCGGAATTTAAACTTTGTTTTGCTATAATCGGGCAAAAATTTCGGAGGCCATCTATGAAAATTTTACCTTACGTCGCGCTCGGCTTGTTTCTTGCCGCTTGCACGCAGGTCTCGCCGCACGCCGAAAACACCCCTGCCGCAAACGGCGCCGTCGTAAAGGATGCCGCCAATTCTACCGGTGCAGACAATGCCGTCAAAAATCCCGCCGCGTCCGAGATTTCCGCCTCGAAAAACACAGCCTCTGCGAATGTCTCCGCTAAAAATTCCACCGCGTCTTCTATGCGCGAAATTTGGGGATTGCTAGAAAATGCCGATCGGGCGCTGCTTGCCAAAGAGATCTCGCGCGCCGAAGAGCTTGCCGTGCGGGCGCAGGAGCTTAGCGAGCTAAAGCGCATCGAAGTAGGGCGGATTTTTAGCAGATTTGTCCGCGCGCGGATCGCCCTGCAGCGCGGCGATACCGACGCCGCCGTCTCGCTGGCGACGGACGCGAGCTCCATGCAAAGCGTGGTGGCGGAGATATATGCCGATGCCGTAAATTACGAGAGCGCTTATACATTCGGGCGCATCTACGAGGCTCGCGGCGATCGTAAGGGCGCTGCGAGCGAATATCAGCGAGCGCTGTTTATTTGGACTATGTTTTTACAGAGCGATCCCGTGCGTGCGGAGGAGATTTTTGCCCGATTGCAAGCGCTCGTGTCCAATCCTTACGAGGCCGAAGGCAGAGCTAGCGGCGCGTGCGAGTATCTGCGCGCTAAGGCTGGCTCCGCTTTTGATGAGCCCGCACCCGAGCCCAAGCGTCGTGCACTGCGAGATTTGGCCGAATGGGAGGCGCACTGCTTGCATCTGCGCCCGTTTATAGAGGACGGATCGGACGAGCGCGCGCGTAGGGCTTCGCTCGCGCGGGATTACGCGCAGCTGTATGCGGGGCTGGGCGAGTGTGCCGCCGCGCTAGAGCATCTGCTTGCCGCAGCGGAGCTTTCGGATGCGACGGAGCCCGATACGGGCGGGCTTTATCTACAGATCGCGCGACAATTTTTGGCTATTTACAAAGAGGCGGACGCGAGTAAAATTTCTGCGAGCTATGCGCAGAAAAATCTAGCCGCGGCGCAGGATTACGCGAACAGATCGGTAAAGCTCTACGAGGGCATGCGCGGCACCGCCTACGAGCACTCGGGCTACGACGGGCACGAGATTTTAGGCGAGATCGCGATGATACGCGGCGATCCGTCTGCGGCGCTGAGACATTTCGCGGCGATGAGAGACGATGCGGCGGCGCTTTTTGCATATCAGCAGCTGCCGGCTTACAAGCAGGCTCTGGCTCACGCGCTAGAGCTGCTCGCGCAGTGCTACGATGCGCTAAAAGATCGCAAGAACAAAGCGGCGGTTCTGCGTGAGCTTAGGAAGCTAAAGAAGGGCTAGCGGGTTGCTAGGCGACGGCGGAGTTTCGTGAAATTTTGCCGCTGTGCTGCGATGAAATTCGGCTTGGGGCGTTGCGCGGTTTGAGCGCTTAGGGCGTGGCAAAATTTTATGTCGTTTGAGGGCGGTGCGGGCCTGCGGCAGATTAAGACCGCATGACGGAGCTCGCGCTTTTGAAGCCCTATTTTGAAAGCGAAATTTATACCCGCGCCGTAGATTCGAAGCGGTATCCGTGCCTGCGCGGCGATTTGTCTTCGCATCGCATCGTCTTTGTATCGCGGCCACTAAAAGTCGCAATTTCGCCAGTATATGAAGCTTTGCGAGCGCTTTTGAGTGCGCTATGAACGCGGTTCGGTGTCGCGCGCGAGTTATAGCTGGCTTTGGGGACTACTTGTGCGTCAGTCGGGCGCCGTTTTATCGCAGACTTCCGTCCGCATCAAGTAGTCATACCGAGCCGCACCAAAGCCTCAAAACTCACGCGATTGCTAATTTTGCTATTGAGCCGTACGCAAGTCCACAGCCAAACTCGCGCGGCGAAAATCTAAATTTACGCTATAATCTTGCAAAGCGGAGCGTAGAACTCCTGCTGCGCGTATGCGATGAAATTTAAACAAAGGCCCGCAAATTCGGGTTTCTTAGCTTTCGCGCGGCTGTGGTAACGCTAAATTTAACGGAGGGCGCATGGATAAGGAGCAGTATATTTTTGATAAATTTAGATCGAAACTTAACGGCGATGATTGCGCCGTGATCGGCGAACGAGCGTATTGCAAGGACCTTTTCGTCGAGGGCGTGCACTTTCGCCGCGGCTGGCTGAGCCTGCGTGAGATCGGCGCAAAGGCGATGCTCGTAAATATCTCGGACATGATCGCGACGAATGCGCGCGCCAAATACGCTCTGCTAGGGCTTGCGCTGCCGCGCGAGATCAGCACGCGCGAGATCGACGAGCTGTGCGCAGGCGTGAGCGAAACGGCGCGGGAATGGGGCATACGAATCATTGGCGGCGACACGATCGGCTCGGATCGCATCGCGCTTAGCGTGAGCCTGATCGGCAAGTGCAAGCGCCCCGTGTTTCGCAGCGGCGCGCGCGTAGGCGATCTCATCGCGCATACTGGCGAGCTGGGTAGCGTCGGGCGCGATCTGGCGGTGCTTTTAAGAGATGAAATTTTTCCCGCTAGCTCGCAGACGCAAAACCGAAACGATAAAATTTCATCGCTGCAAAGCTCAAGCACCGCGCCGCAAGGTCTCAACGCCGAGGCTTCGACGGCACAAAATCCTGGCGATGAGGTGCGAAACTCGGGCGATAAAATTTCGCCCGCGCATGCTAAGCTACAGAATCTGGATGCTGAAACTTCGGCAATGCAAATTTTGGACCTTGAGCCGCAAAGTCTGGACGATAAAATTTCACCTGCGTACGTCGAGCCGCTAAACCTGGATGCCGAAATTTCGGCGCAAAATTTCGCGGTGCAGAGCGGAGAGGATCACAAGAACTCTGCGGCGCAAAGTCCAGCATGCGAAAATTCCGTGTCTCAAAGCCAGGCATATGAAGGCTCCGTGTTTGATCTGCGCGAGGATCTGCGCGCGCAAATTTCAAAAAATTCGCGCTTCGTCAGGCCCGTCTTGCGCGATAAGTTTTTTTACAAGGCGGCGAAGTTCATCAGCGCGGCGATGGACATTAGCGATGGGCTCGCGCAGGATTTGCCCCGCCTGTTGGAGGCTAGCGGCGTGGGTGCGCGCTGGATCGCCCGCCCTAGCGAGGCTGCGTTGCAAAGCGGCGAGGAGTACGAGATTTTGTTCAGCTTCGCGCCGAAGTTTTTGCCTAAAATCTACGCGATTGCCGCTAAGTCGGGCGTTTCGATCAATATCATCGCCGAGGTTTGCCCGCGCACGCCGCAAAGCTCGATGGAATTTCGCGGCAGCTCGCACCACTTCGCGCCTTGAAATTTACCGCGACCGCTTTAAATTTTAAGGCGCGTAGCATGGAATTTGAAATTTCGCAGAGCCACGAAATTTTGTGGAGGCGTAGAATTTTATGAAGCCGAGGAATTTGGAATTTGAAATTTCGCCTCTTCACGTAGCCTACACGCAAGCTCGCTATCATACCGCTACAAAATTTACAAAGGAGCCGTATGAGGGAGATCGTAAAAAAATTTGTCGCAGGCGACGCGGATATTATATTCGCCAGACTTTCCGTTATCATCGTGCTTGCCGTGATGGGCAACTACAAGTGGTTTGAGTTCGAGGTGGAGGCTTTAAAGCCGCTCTTTTCGCAGACGTGGCTTTCGTTTTTGCCCTCAGCGCTCGGGGACGCCGGCGCGAGCTACTTTTTGGGCGTGGTGGAGACCGTGGGCTATCTCTCGCTCATCGCGGGCTTTTTCAAGCCGAAGGCGGGCATCGTGGGCGATCTCATCGTGATCGTCATGGCGTTTACTACGCTCAGCCTACTGCCGCAGCTGGGCAAGATCGACGGCTTTATCTTTAAAGACCTTTTCTTGCTAGGCCTTGGCTTGGTGCTGCTAAAATACGACCTGACGCGCCTTTGTCGCGGAGAAAAAAGCTGCGATTGAGCCGTCAAAACATACTGGCGTCGGTTCCGACGCAACACTAAATGATTGCGCACGGCGAGCTTGAGGCTTTTGATTTGAGGCCTGCTTTGCCGGCGGGTGCGTGCTTGAGCTTGCTTGCGCGGCGCCGTTTAAAATACAGCCTCGCGTTAAAATTTTATGACGTGCGGTTGAAATTTATCGAGCTGCGGTAATTAAATTTTGCCAACGCTCAAATCCAAATTTATAAAATTTAAATCGACCTATCAGATTGTGCCACAAATTGAGTCGCGTTAAATTTGACAGCGAAAGCTTAATCCTAAGCTCAAAGCATTAGATTTAGATCCAGCCAAATTCGCATTTGATTAAGCGAAACGAAAAGCGCAAAGTTATATCATTTCTTAGAAATTCTCCAATTTTTTCGAAAGGATGAGATATGAAGCACTTTTCACTCTCAAAGGCCGTTTTTATGGCGGCGAGTCTGGCCCTGCTCGGGCTAACGGCTGCGAATGCGCAGGAGAAATTTAGCCCGGTTATCGTCATTCACGGCGGCACCAGTGGGCTTGATCTAACCAAGGAGGAATTTAAAATCCGCGAAGAGCCGATGAAAAAAGCGCTTTTAGCGGGTCAAGCCGTGCTTGAACGGGGCGGCAGCGCGATGGATGCCGTAACGGCGGCGATAATGGTGCTTGAGGACGATCCGAATTTCAACGCGGGCAAGGGCGCGGTATTTACCGCCGACGGATTTAACGAGCTCGACGCCTCGATCATGGACGGCTCGACCAAAAAAGCGGGCGCGGTCGCGCTAGATAAAAACGGTAACATAGCCGCGGCGACCAGTACAGGCGGCATGATCAACAAAATTACCGGCCGCATCGGCGCGTATCAAAAGGGTAGCGACAAAGAGCTAGACCTTGCTATCTCGAAAAAAGAATTTATAGATAACTTCCCAAAACAAGACGCCGAAGAGGGATTTAGCTTCGAGCAGACGCAAGAGCTGCTGGGCGGGATAAATTAGCCTTAAATTTACAAAAAGGGCAAAAATGAAAAAAATTTTAGTGGTACTTCTCTTAGGCTTGCTCGGTCTTGAAGCTAAGATAATCGGGCAGGGTGAACTAGCGGACTACGGGCTGGTTTTTGCGGATGGCAATGCCGTGGATAAAGACGGCAACATAAAAGCTGTAGGTAAAAATTTTATGGTCACGGGAACCTTTTCTGACGGTCTTTGCGTGGTTTTTATAGGCGGACAGGCCTTTTTTATGGACGAAAACGGCAGATTTGCCTTACGTTTGGCGCCCGGTATGGACTTTAAAACTAGTTTTACCGAGGGGTTAGCGGGCATCGTCAAAAACGGCAAATTCGGCCTCATAGATAAAACAGGCAAGGTCGTAGTAGAACCCAAATTTGACGATATGAGTATAGCCTTTAGAGATGGCGCGATACTCGTGGGCGAGATGAAATACGGCAGGATGAAATACGGCTACGTGGATAAAAACGGCAAAACAATCATTCCTCTGCGCTACGACGAGGTAAGGTCGTTTTCCGATGGACTAGCCTCGGTGCGCATCGGCGACAAATGGAGCGTGATAGACAAAAGCGGCGCTACCGTTTCAAAGCTAAATTTCAACTACCCGTTAAAGTTCACAGAAGGCTTAGCATCCGTAAAATTTAACGGACTTTACGGCTTTGTGGACAAGGACGCAAACGTCGTTATAGAGCCTAAATTTGAATTAGCGTCGCTCTTTAGCGAAGGGCTAGCGGCCGTAAAATCGGGCGGCAAATGGGGTTTTATAGACAAAAGCGGAAATTTCGCGATAGAACCGCGTTTTGACGAAGTAAATAAATTTAAAGAAGAACGTGCCGTAGTGAGGGTCGGCGAGCTGTGGGGTATCATAGATAAAAGTGGTAAATTTATCTTTGAGCCACAAAAATTCGACTATATATTTGACGAGTTTTACGGCGGAATGTTAAATTTCAGGGTAAATAGAAAAAGCGGTTGCCTAGACATAGACGGCAAGGTCGCCATAGAACCAAAATTCGATAGCATATTTGTTTTTGAGGGCAACGCGACGGCCGCTAGTGTAGACTACAAAAGCGTTTTTATCGACAAAAAGGGCCGAATTCTGCCTATTTCTTACTACTTTGAGATAGAAGATTGAGGTAAATTTGCGACGGTTTTGGCGAGCGCTTTGCTTCTTTTGAACCAACAAGCTACATTCAGTCGCTAAATTCTCGCCTTTATGTCACATTAAAACCCAATAGACCTATTTTGCCAAAAAATAACGTAAATTTAATTTTTACAATATGAGTTAAATTCAACGCAGACAATAAAACTTTGGTTGTTTTAATTTACTTTCATCCGTATTTAACTTTTGCCTTAAATTTTGCACATGATAGCAAAATATACAAATTTCAGGTAGAATATCGCCACATAAAATCAAGGCGGTAAAATGAGAAAATTTATAGTCGTTCGCGGACACGCGGGCTCGGGTAAAACGACTTTCGCAAAAGAGAAAATTAAAGAATTTAAAAACGAATATCCGCAGGCACAAATTTATCATCTGGAAAACGATATGTTTCTAACCGATGAGGCGGGGGTTTATACTTGGTCGCCGAAGCTTTTGGAGGACGCAAAGCGCAAGGTCGCCCGCGAGATAAAGCAGGCGTATAAATTTGCTCTGGAAAACAAAGATAAAGACGTTCTTATCGTGCTTAGCAACGTGAGCGCGCGCACCAAAGAGCTGCTAGGCCTAAAAGAGCAAGCCGCCCAAAATGGATTTATTTTTGAATGCTTTAGAATGCAAAATTTCTTCGCCTCCGAGCACGGCGTCGATGAAGATACCGTAATAGCGATGTTTATCAAGGTCGCAAACAACAAAATAGAGGGCGAAATTTTGATCCCGCCCGTCAATCCTATGAGCGAAAGCGTAGCGCAAAAGATCAAAGACGCGGCGGCTCTAAACAGGCGCGATCTGCCCTTTGATGCGGCGAAAAATACCTACGTAACGAAAAAATATATTGCCGCCACGCAAGATAAAAGGCTCTGGAGCGCGCGTCAAAGCGAGCTTTATCCCGAGCTTCGCACCTATAAATACTCAAAACGCGTCTTTTTCAAAGCCGATTGGGATAAGGCGCTACTTGAGATGCGCGGGCTCATAATGGACGAGAATCTAAATATCATCGTGCGTCCGTTTAAAAAGGTCTATAACTATTCGGAATTTACCTCGCGCAAAAGCCTTTATCCTATCGATATCACAGACGATACGCCCGTGCTTGCCGTGCGAAAGGTAAACGGCTTTTTGGGGTGTTGCACCTACGTAGATATCGGCGAAAGTGGCGCGAGCTTTAACCGCCGCGTCATCTACTCCACGACGGGATCGACCGATAGTAGATTTGCGCAGATGGCGCGCGAGCACTGCTGCAAATTTGAAGAGATTTTCAAACGCTATCCAAATAAAACTTTTTTATTTGAGATCACCGACGAGAGCGACCCGCACATCGTAGAAGAGGAGCCTGGAGAGACCTTTATCGGGCTTATCGACGCTAAAACCGGCGCGCAAGAGAGCGAATTTGAGCTGGATAAGATCGCTGCAAGCACTGCTGCAGCGCTAAAAAGACCTTTTTATAAGGAGGGCGAGCAGTATCTAAAAACGAGCTTTGCGGAGCTTAAAAATATAGTCAAAGAGGCGAAATTCGAGGGCTTTATGGTGTATATCCCGAGCCAGAATGACTTTTGCTTTAAGATGAAAACGCCTTATTATCTCGTGAATAAATTTTTCGCTCGCAGTAAAAACGAGGCGCTTTCCGGCAAACTGGATAAAACCAAGCTCGATGAGGAATTTCACCCTTTGGTCGATCACATCAAAGCAAACGAGCGAGAATTCAGATCCCTTGACGAGCAGGGCAAGCTAGGCTTTATAAAAGAATTTTTAGAAAAAGTTTAACGTTTATCGTGGGAATATTTGGCGCCGCGTAAATTTACGTAAAGCTCAAATTTGATGCGGCGATTAAAGCTTAAAGGAAAAATGATGATATTTTTTACCTCCGATTTGCATTTTTATCACGCAAATATTATGAAATACTGCCCTAAATTTAGGGCTTTTAACGACGTAGGCGAGATGAATGAAAGGCTAATAGAGCTCTGGAATGCCGTAGTGGGGCCCGAGGATACGGTTTATGATCTGGGCGATTTTGCATTTTGTAATAAATTAAAGGATCTAAAAAGCGTCGCGCGTAGGCTAAACGGCTCGCATGTGCTGATTTTAGGCAACCACGATACGCTCATTAGCCAAAACAAAGAAGCGCTGCTACGCGAGCTAAAAGACGACGGAAATCCTATCTTTAGCGATATCTTGCACTACAAGGAGCTGAATTTTGACGGCGGCGCGGGCGCGATAAAGGACGGCAAAACAGGTATGAGCATCTGTATGTTTCACTACCCCGTAGAGGAGCACAACCGCGCCTCGAAAGGCTCTTTTATGCTTCACGGGCACTTGCACGACCGCGCTTCCAGCCTGGAGGGGCGCATACTAAACGTAGGCTTTGACTCGCACGGCAAAATTTTAAGCTTAGATGAAATCGTGCAAATTTTAGGGCAAAAGCAAATCTCGGCAAGACATTTGTGATCAAAGCCAAACACGGACAGCCATAGCATTGATTTAAGCGCAGCCTGCCGCAATATCTTGCAAAGGCGCTCGCATAATACCGGGATAGGCAAAGCGCTCGGCGACATCATCTCGATCGATAAGCACGGGCACACGGGCTTTGCGTGGACGAAAGACAAGCTTGGCATGTATCACGGCGGAGCAAGGCTCGGAGCCAAACCGATCGTTTATTGGCCGCTCGGCGAGAAATGATCGGTTTTAGCAGATAGCGCGGAAACAGGGAAGTACTCGGTGAGAAACGATCAAATTTGCCACGCCTATTTTGACTCGGGCGGGGTCAAATTTGGTTAAATTTAATGACTTATTCAAAAATCCCAGAATTTGATTTATATGAAAGACGGAGTCAAATTTAAAAACGGTAAAACCTAACTTCGCCGTTCAAATTTTGCCCTTTTGCCTACGCACAAATTTTAAAATTTGTCGCACGCTTTAAAAGATCGGTGCGTTTTAAAGAACATCTGCGCACTTAAAATAGCTACGCCGCCCATTTTAGACAAGCTCTACTTCGCTTCGGCGGGGCGGAACTTGTCTAAATTTTAAAATTTATCCGCGCGTAGTCCACGCCGACGCGCCGAACGGTAAGAATGAGAAGCCGAATAGATATTTTTATTGGGTATCAAAACCCAAAGCGATACCGCCTTTGCACTAGCTATGAATACGGCGTGTATGAGATAGCAGGGTAAAGGCGAACTTAACGCGCTCGGCGAAATTTCGCGGAATTTTGCCGATTATCGCGCGCGGTTTTATCTAAGCTGCCGTTAAATTATATCCCTAGCCACCGCGATCTTGCCTGCGTCCAAATAAAATTTCACGAAATTCCGTAGAATTTTACGCTATGTATTCTGCAAACCGGCGGGCGAAATTTTGTGGGTGCGACCGGATTGCATGCGTAAATTCCGCCGTCAAATTATAACCTAGCGCAAATTTTTGCGGACGGAATCGCTAGCTAAATTTAAACCCGCGCGGTTAAGCCTAACAGGCTCGCCTGTTAAAATTTCGTTTGCGCAGAATTTCGTTTGGGTAAAGTTAAAATTTTACCTCAAATTCCGTCCAATCCTCGTTGCTATCGCACGAAATTTTAAGCCCGAGCTCGTCGCAGTATTTTTTGGCGATAAAAAGCCCGATGCCAAAACCGCCGTTGCGTTCGTCAAAGCGGGTGTAAAGCTCGAAAATATGCGGCAAATTTTGCCGCGCGATGCCCGCGCCGCTATTTTTGATGCGAAGCGAACGCTCGCGCAGGCTTACCTCGACACAGCCGAGCTCATCACAATATTTTATCGCATTGCCAAGTAGATTATCGATGATCTTTCGCAGCTTAAACTCATCCGCGCAAAAGGTTACCGGGCGCAGATCGGTGCTCAAGCTTATTCGCTTTTGCTCCGCAGCGATGCCGAAATATTTGATGCGGCTTTGCACCAGCTCGCCCAAATTTATCTCCCGTCCGCTGCCGCTTTTGTTTAAGCTTAGCGCGGTTAGATCCTCGAATAGCGCGTTTATCGTATTTGCGCCCGCCTTGATATTGCCCAGATATTTTTTCGCATCGGTATCAAAAAGCTCGATACTCATCAAAATCACGCTAAGCGGGGTTTTTATCTCGTGCGTCGTGTCGCGGATGAAGCCGTCAAGAAACTCGATCTTTTCATAAAGCGGGCGCAGTGAAAGGCGGATGATAAAATACGCGATCAACAAAATAAGCGCCAAAACAAGCGCGCTCACAGCTAAAATTTTAAGCTTCAGCGCCGCCAGCTTGCCCTCAAGCGCCTCAGTTTTGATCGCTACGTAGTACTCCGTGCCGTCCTTGCCGGTGAGATTAAACTGCTCAATCCTGCTGGTACCCTCCATATACACGCGCGGCGCATCATCCTTCGGCTCAAAATCCCGCGCGATCTCATCGCTGCTATTTAGATCCGCTGCATATGCCTGCATGGCGTCGAAATCGCTCTCGTTTAATCGCCCGCCGCGAGCGAGCTTAGCCTCTAGGCCGTGCTTGAAATCCCTGATCGCAAAGGCATCGCGATCCGCGATAAAAAACTTCTCCCGCTCGTAAAATACACTGCTTACCAGTGCCAAAAACAGGACGCTGGTGAGCGTATAGAGCAAAAAAATCGGTAGAATTTGACGCATTTTGGACACGGCGCGCTCCTAGAGATATTTGTAGCCAAGCTTGGAAGCGTTTATGATGCGATCCTTGCCCAAAATTTTTCGCAGCTCCGCGATATAAACGCGCAGGCTAAGCTCGCTCGGGCTCTCGTCGTAGTCCCACAGCGCGGCGAAAATTTCATCTTTACTAAGGAATTTATCGCGGTTTTTCAGAAGCAGAGCAAGAAGCCGCGCCTGCTTCTGCGGCATCGGCACGGCTCTTCCGTCGCGATAAAGCGCGCGCTGAGCCATATCAAAGCTAAAACCTCCGCCGATATTTTCGCGCAGGGCGGCGTTGTGGACGAAGGTGCGCTTTAGTAGATTATCCGCGCGCAGAGCCAGCTCTTTTAGCTCGAAAGGCTTTTTGAGGTAGTCGTCGCAGCCGCTTCCAAAGCCGCTTTCGACGTCTTGCAGAGTATTTAGCGACGTCGTGAAAATGCACGGTGCTCCGCGCCCCGCCTCGCGCAGCTCGCGAAGCAGCGCAAAGCCGTTGCCGCCGATGATTTTGACGTCGAAGATCCACAGATCAAAGCTCTTTTCGTACGCTAAAAATAGCGCCTCGTCGTAGCTTTTACTGCCGCTTACCTCGTGCCCCGCGCTGCGCATATAGGTGCACATCATATCTAGCAGCATTCCCTCGTCCTCGACGATCAAAACCCTTGCCATAGCCCGCCTCCTTGCGTAGAATTTTTGAAATTATACCCTGTGAAATTCCACGTAAAATTTAATTGCAAAATTTCAGGGCAAAATTTTATCGTGGCGAAAACGACGCGTCTTAGCTCAAAAGTATGCTTACTAAATTTAGGCTTATAAGATTGCTCGCCTAGTATTGTTCGCGCGGCACGGCGCAAGAAACTAAAATTTTACGATATAAAATTTTCACGCCGCGAAATTTTAAAATTTACAGGTAAAACGCTGGGCTTTAAAATTCCGCCGCTACGAAATTCTAAATTTCGCGATATAAAATTTCTCGGCGTAGAATTTCAAAACCTCGCCTGTGCCGATAAAATTTTGCGAAATTTTATCGGCGCTATGCCGCATAAATTTCAAGCTAAAATTCTAAAATTCTCGCGCCATGTTTCGATAAAACAAAATTCCGCGCAAATGGTGCGCGGAACTACGTAGCTTGCTCGTAAGCGGCACTACTGCGCCATAGGGCACGGAGCGGCGCCCGCGTTTTGATTGCACGGCATCCCGCCTCTTGGCGGCATTGCCGGACCCGCGCCGTTGCCCATTCCTTTATGCGGCATATGGCCGCACTCTCCTGGAGCCACCTGCGATCTGTGCGGACCGAACCCGCGAGCGGGCCTTTTAAATTTGCCGAAATTACCGCGATCTTTAAGCTCGATATCCAGCCTATCCGCCTGCTCGACGCTTAGCTTGCCCGCCTGGGCGTTATAGTTTTTTCTAAACTCGTCTAGGAATTTCTCGCGATCCTCGATGCTCATAGCGTCCAGCTTCTTTTTAAACTCCGTTTTAAATCCGCGCTTGAGATCCCTTGCCTGCGCCCTTAGCTCGCCTGCGCGCTTGTCGATCTCAAACGCCGCTTCGCTTAAGCTCTTGGCATCGGCGCCCGCGACTACGGCATTGATCTGCTCGGGAGTGCTATTTTGAAAATCTGCGGCGAACAGCACGCCCGCGACTAAAACGCTTACTAAAACAATCTTTTTCATTCTCTCTCCTTTGTGAAAGTTGGCATAATTGTAGGAAAAAGTCGTGAAGAAAAAGTTAAGTAAAGCAGCCGCGCCGCCAAAATAGCTCGGCGTCGTAAATTTAAAGCTTTGATTTAAATTTAGAAAATTTTACGCTGCTGCGACAAAAACAGGGCGGAAGCGCAATGCGCGCAAACAAGGCTAAATTTTAAAATTTTAAGCGGAAAGCAAGAGGTGCGTAGCGCGTAAATTTAGCATAAATTCGCGCTGCATAGATTGCATTAAAAGCCCGCCATCCGTAAATTTAACGGCAGAGCGGGCGTATCTCGACACTGCGGACGGCGAAATTTCGTCGCGTAAATTTAACCGCAGAGCGGACATACTTAGAAATTGCGGATGATTAAATTTCATCCGCAACGAAGCCTATTTTATAACGCCGCAGACCATTCTAGCGCCGCCGCCGCCGAGCGGCTTCGGATGATCGCTGTGGTTATCGCCGCCTACGTGAACCATTAGCGAGTGGCCCTTTAGCTCATCTAGGCTCTTAATTTTCGGAGCTAGCACCGGATAGACCGCATTGCCCTCGGCATCGACGAAAAGCGCAGGCAGATCGCCCTTGTGGCCGCTATCGTCCCAAGCAAACGAGTGCTTTTTGGTATCGTTCGGATCCCAGTGACCGCCAGCTTTCATGCCTAAGCCCTTCTCGGTCGCGCCGCAGTCGGCGTTTTGATGTACGTGAAAGCCGTGCACGCCGCTAGTAAGACCTTTTAAATTCGGGAAAAATGCCACGCCGTAGTTCGTCTCGACCGCTACGACCTCGCCTACGCTCACGTTACCCTTCTCGCCTAGCTGCTCCATCGCGATGACGAGGTGCTTGCCGGTCTTAGGGTCAAAATTTTGCATATCGCCGTGCTCGTGAGCGATCAAGGCGCTTGCGACTAAAATTGATGAAATTAGAAATTTCTTCATGATAAATCCTTTAAAATGAAATGTGAGTGCAATTTTATCCAAAAATACTTAAAAAATAATTTTTCTTATTTAGATAAATTTTGCTTTTTATCTAAAAGGCTTATCGCGAAGAATAAGATCAAGCTGGAAATTACGAGCAAAACGCTTAAAATCAGCGCCCGCTCGTTCTCTCCGTCATACACGGCATTGTAGATCGCAAGGCCTAACGTGTCGGTTTTGCCCACGATGTTTCCGCCCAGCATCAGCGTGATACCCACTTCGCCAAGCCCGCGCGAGAGCGCTAAAATGAGCGCGGAGCCGAGCGTTTTAAGCGAGCTAGGAAGGATTACTAAGAGGAAAATTTGAGCTCTGTTTTTGCCTAAAATTTGCGCGGCTTCGATTAAGCTTTTCGGAAATAGCTCAAAGCTCGCGCATACGGGCTTTACAAACAGTGGCAGTCCCACCAAAAACGCGGCGATTACCAATGAAGAGAAGTTAAAAACGATGTCTAAATTTAACGCAGAGCCGATAAAACCGCTCTTTCCAAAAACATAAAGCAGCAAAAATCCCGTCGCGATCGGCGGGAAGATGAGCGGAAAAATCACTAAAATTTCGACGATTTTTTTAAGCTTCGATTTGCTAAAGGCTAAAAAATACGCAATCGCAAGCCCTGCCGTAATCAGCAGCAAAAAGCTGCAAAACAGGGCTTTGACGCTTAAAAGCAAAGGATGCGCGATCCAAGCGATGTCGCTCATTTAAGACCGAATTTTGAAAAAATCTCTTTTGAGCGGTCCGATTGAAATTCCTTCATCACCTTTTCGCAAAGCGCTTCATCGTTGCACGCGCTAAGCCTTGCGATGCCGATGAATGCGGGGCTGTAGAGACTCTCGTCGATGTAGATGATCGAGCCGAACTCATCTTTTTTGGCGACCGCTTCGGTGCTGTTGATAAAGCCCGCCTGCACCTCGCCGTTGATGACGTATGCGACCACCTGTGGCACGCCCGCGACGGCTAAAATTTTATCTTTTACCAGCTCCATCTTGGCGTTTTGTAAAAACTCGTTCGTCCTGATACCGTAAATCGCCTTTTTAGGATCTGGCATCGCGATCTTATCGAACTTTGCGATCTCGGAGACATCGTTTATTTTAATATTTTTCGGCGTCACCAAAACGAGCGTGCCGTGCCCAACGCGTTCAAATTTAGTGATATTTAGATCGCTTTTTTTCAAAAACGCCTCGTCGCCTACGATGAATGAAATTTTATTCTCGCGCGATTGAATGACGAGCTGGCCGAGGTTGGCAAACGATCCCGCCACGTCCATGCCCTCTTTTTTCAAATTTTCGATCACGGCCGAGACAGGCTTTTTGTATCCGCCGCCGGCTGCGATTATCAGCTGATCCGCGCAGAACGAAACGCTTGCCGCAAGCGCTAAAATAAAAGCAATTTTTTTCATGAAAATCCTTTTTTTGAAATTTTAAGAATTTTACAAAATATACTCCTATTTATTAATAAATTGCATTTTTATGCCCTGTTTTAGACTTTTATGTCTTAAAATTTAAAATTTAATATTTAGATAAGCTCTATCTTTCCGCCTAGATCGCACACGCCCTGATTCCAAACCGCCGAGCTTACGAGCACGTCCGCGCCGGTAGCCGCAAACTCTGCGCAGTTATTTTTATTTATGCCACCCGCAGCGCAAATTTTAATCTGCGGCGCCGTCTCATCTCGCTTCAAAACGCAGGCTCTAAGCTCGCCAGAGCTCATCTTATCGCACATTATCGCATCAGGCGCGTATTTTAAAAGCTCGCTAAATTCGCGCTCGCTCGCTACTTCGATCATGATTTTTCGCTCGGGCGCGCGCTCTTTAAATTTAGCGATCTGCGCGCAAAACTCGCTAAAGCTCGCAAACGCACGGGTATGGTTTGAAAAAAACAGGACGCTGTCGTGCAGCCCCAGGCGGTGCATCGTCCCGCCGCCTGCGATCAGCGCATTTACGCAAAGCTCCTTCGCAAAAGGAAAGCTCTTGCGCGTTGCACCCAGCACGCAGCGCGGATTTGCCTCTCGCATCAGCGCAACCATCTCGTGCGCGTAAGTAGAAATTTTACAGGAGTATTCAAACACGATCTGAACGATCTTCCAAGCTTTATGCAAGCTCTCAAAGCTTCCCCGCGCGCTAAAAATTTCTTCTCCCGCACAAAATGCGCTTCCCTCACGCGCTAGATGCTGCGTCTCGCAACCAAAGCGCGCCGCTACTTCGCGCGCGATTCCTCCGCCGCTAAAGATCAGATACTGCCTCGTTACGATCGAAAGCCGCGCGGGCGCGTTTAAATCCACGAAGTCCTGTAAAAGCTCGGTCGTAAGGTCCAAAAACGCGCCGTCGCTAGCGATTAGATCGTCGATTTTACTCTGCGAAATAAACATATCTAGCCTACGAAGTGAATTTTAGCGGGCTCAAAGCGTGAATGCGCCTTTGTGACGCGAGACGGAAAGCCCAAAGGCATAATGCAAAACGCCTCCAAATGCCCAGGCAGATCCAAAATTTCTCTTACGCGCTCCATTGCGTAAATATCGGGCGCTACGCCCAGCCACGTGGTGCCAAGCCCCAAATGGTGCGCCGCTAGCCAGAGATTTTCTGCCGCACAAGCGCAGTCGTAGCGAGCGTAGGGCTGGAATTTTAAGCCGCTTTTGCGCGTGCAGACCACGATCGCAAGCGGCGCATCCTTCGTGCAGCCGCCGTAGGTGCCGACGCTGCTAAGTAGCGTAAGCGTGGTGCGGTCGCGTACTACGTAAAACTCCCATGAGCGCTGGTTGCCCGCGCTAGGGGCTTGCATAGCGGCTTTTAGCACGAGCTCGATCTGATCGTCGCTCGGCATTTTTTCGGTAAAATTCCGCACGCTCGTGCGTGTAAAAATTTCATTCATCGCTGTTCCTTTAAATCAAATTTCTAAATTCCGCTTTTTACGAGCGGTAAAAAATGGAATTTAGAAGTAAGCTTGCCGCTGCGTTTGCTTGAGCCTTGCTTACACGTTGCGCTATTTAGGCGCTACGTGGCGGCCGATGCGCGCTAATTTGGTTTTGCTTGCCTGAGCGCGCCTCTTTTTGCATCAAAAAGCGCTCAAAACTGCGATAAAATTTCAAATCGCGCTGCTGTGAAAATCCGCCGCAAAGAACATCCGCTCAAACTTAGCTTGCTTAAATTTCGCTCACAAGCAAGCTTGCGACCCGCATATTTAAATTTTAATCCTAGGCCGCTATCTGGCACCTGCTAAAATGACACGCCGTATGCATCAATATGTGCGTGTAGCTCGCGTGGTCCTTAAATTTCATCTCGCGCTGAGTCTGCGTCGATCTTTGCGGATAAAATTTTATCCTTCGCAACAATGAAATTTCACCTTCGCGCCGAGCAAATTTTATCTTCGTCGCCTGGTAAAATTCCGCTTTCGCCGCTTTTGAATTTTAACCGCGCGCGCGTCCGCAAAGCACTTGCCGCGCCGTACCGCATGCAAAGCGCGCTCGGATCATCAAAAGCTCAAAATATCTAAAATTTAACCGCAAAACCCAACCAGACGGAGCCGCACGCCGAAACGCTATAAAATTTTAAGCGTTTAAATTTATCGATCGCCTATCAGCCTGCGCACGACGTAGCTTGCGATGAAAAGCCCAAAGCTCGCGGTCACTCCCATGAAGCTGCCCATCGATTTGACGCGCGGCGGCTCGCTCGAGCAGGCGACGTCAAAATCGCCCGCAAAGCCGCGCTTTCGCAGCTCGTATCTGATCTTGCGCGCGAGCGGATCGCCTTGCGTCTGCCAGATTGATCGGATTTCGATCCTAGCGGGATCAAGCCTCTTTGCGCCACCCATCGAGCTTATGAAGCCCACGCCCGCCTCGCTACAGCGCAGCGCAAGCGCGATCTTAGCGCTCACGTCGTCGATAGCGTCGATTACGAAATCAAATTTTGCTAGATCAAATTTAGATAAAAATTCCTCATCGATCCTAGCGGCGATCGGCGTCACGCCTTTAAATTTGCGCGCGAAAACCTCGCATTTTAGCTCGCCTACGTGCTCGCTTCCAAGCTGGCGGTTTTGGTTGGTGATCTCGAAGCGATCGCAATCGATCACGCTTAAGCTTACCGCGCCGCTGCGGTACAGCGCCTCTATCACCGCTCCGCCCACGCCGCCGCAGCCGCAGATTAAAATTTTAGCGCTTTGCAGCCTTGCAAAATCCTCGCCGAAAAGCAGGCGCGAGCGCGAAAAGCGGTCTACTACAACTTCACTCATCGTTTCTCATCCACCTTTCTAGCGCGCTCATCTGCTCGTGCGCGGTTAAATTTAACTTAATCGGACTTAACGTCGCCCGCCCCTTAAAAAGTACCGAAATGTCGCTATTTTCGTTTTTGCTTGCATCAAAATTGAGCGTAGATTTGCCTAGCCAATAATACTCCATCCCGCGCGGATTGCGGTTTAGCTGCGCGTCGGTATCGTAGAGCTTCTCGCCGCAGGGCGCAACCGAAAGCCCCTTAAAATCCTGCTTTGAGACGGCAGGGACATTTAAATTTAAAAACTGCTTCGGCGGCAGAGGAAAGCCTTTATTAAAGATTTTCTCGACCAGCTCCACCGCGAGCTCGCACGCGAGATCAAATCCGTATCGCTGCAGCGAATCCGCGACATAAAACTGGCTCACCGCGAGCGCGGGAATGCCTTGCAAAACCCCCTCCATCGCGCCTCCGCACGTGCCCGAATAGGTTACGTCCTCCGCGACGTTGGCGCCGTGATTTATGCCGCTTATCACAAGATCGGGCTTGCGGTTATACAGCGCGCGGAGTGCCAAATACACGCAGTCTGCGGGCGTAGCGTCATCGAGTTTGAAAAATCCGTCGTCGAGCTTGATAAATCTAAGCGGACGGGTAAGAGTGAGCGAGTGCGAGCAGGCCGATTTCTCCGAGCTCGGCGCTACGATGGTGACGTTTGCGACCCCTCTTAGCGCGCTTGCGAGTTCTAAAAGCCCGCGCGCTTCGAATCCGTCGTCGTTAGTGATTAAAATTTCTTTCATAT
>NZ_CALKTC010000084.1 GCF_937996225.1 uncultured Campylobacter sp.
TTTAAAAATTTCGCGCTTTTAGAGCACATCTGCGAGTTGTAAAACAGCACGCGCTTTTTTACGACCTTGCCTAGGCTTGCGCTAATGTCGCTTGCGAGTGAGAGCAGAAATTCCGCGTCGCGCATTACAAAGCGAGATTTTGCGTCGCGCATAAATAAAAGGACGTTGTAGCTTTTTAGATCCACGCCGAAATACGCGCCATATGAGCGCGAGCGCGTGAAGCTAGCGATATCTAGCGTTTGGAATTTTTGAAGCAGAAGCCCTTCACGAACGCAAAGTTTTGAAATTTTATCTAGCATCAAAATTTAAAATTTTATCGTCGTAGTAAAACGAGCTACCCGCGATAAAGGACTTATCATCGAGTTCGCCGTTTAGCTCGTAGATCGCTTGTCCCTCTAAATTTTCATTTACACGGATGACATAGCCGTTGCGCTCGATGATATACAGATAACCGCCGCTAAGCAACGCGCCGCTAAACTGCGCGAAGGTAAATTTACGCGATTTGATCAAATTTAGCCCGCGATCGAGTAGCTCGACTCTGCCGTCTTTTAAGAAAAGATAAATTCTATCGCCGCTAAAAATCACGTCTTTAATGTCTACATTATGGTTTTTATTGCCCGCAGGACTTACCAGCATTAGCCTAGTGGCAGTTACGGCATAAAGGTTATCGCCCTTGTTTTCTAAGGCAATAATGTTGTTAAAAAACGGCTGGTTGCTTACGACGAAATCGCGTGCCGAGCGCCCACCTACGTTTTCTGCGATGCTGACTAGTCCGTCTAACGCAGGATAAGCGATAAGCTGGTTGATAAATAGTGGTGACGCTACGCGCGAATCGATTGCGAATGCATCGCCTACTTTATGATCGAGTACCACTGCGCCCGAGCTTAGCTTGATAAGCATAATCGAATCATCACTCATCACTAAAGCTAAATCATCGCCGCGTATATTTGCACTTAGCGCTTGTCTGCCGAGGGCTTTTTCAAATTTTACGGCACCTGTGCTACCAACTACTTTAAGCGTGCCATTGATATCGGTTACGACGAAATTTCCGTCATATTCGCCTAAAAATTTCTCACTTTTTAAGACTTTGAAATTTTTTATCAATCCGTTTTTAGAGATGACTTCGCCGTCTTTTAGCGTAGCACCATCTTTACTAACCGCTACGATTTCCGACGGCAGCGAGCCGTTAAATTTCATATCGCCTGTGATGTTTTCGTCGCTAGGTTCGAAATACTGGCGCTTAGTCGAGCAGCCTAAAAATAAAAACGATAGTAAAAGCGTAAATATTAGCGTTTTTTTCATTATTTATTGCCTCCATAGTGTTTCAAAGCAAGTGCGATTTGACGGACTGGCGAGTTGAGTGGAATTTTATCTAGCTCTGCGTGAGCTTGCTCGATTTTGCCTTCTTTTAGCAGGTCGTAGCCCTTAAGCAAAGAATCGTAATCGGCGAGTAGCACTCCGCCTTGCTTGCCGTTTTGTAGATTTATTATCTCTTTTAGCATAACATCGATGCCTTGGGTATTTTCTAGCGCCGCTCGCTCGTCTGCAGAGCCGTTTTGCAAAATATAAAGAGCGTATAGATTTATATCTTTTTGCTTAAGCTCGGCTAGCTTAGCGTCATCGCGCTTGTTAAGCAGCTCGTCATAGATCGCATTAGCACTTGCTATGCGGCGATCGCTTAGAAATTCATTTGCGTAATATCCGATAAACGCCACGATCAAAACCGCAGCCAAAAATATCAGCGGCTTTTTGTATTTTTTTACGAAAATTTCACTTTTTATGACGCTTTCTAGAAACTGCTCTTCTGTGCCAATCTCTTTTTTCACGCCTTCGATGTCGTCTTTTAAAGCCAAAATTCAGTCCTTTGTTTGAGAAAATCGGCGTAATTGTAGCATAAAAAATTTTAAATACCGCCTAAGATAAAGAATTTTTATGATATAATGTCGCATTTATCAGAAAAAGGAAAGTTATGATAATAGACGATGCCTTGCTAAGCAAGCTGGAAAGGCTATCCGCTCTTAAAATTCCAGATGCTAAGCGAGAAGAATTTAAAGGGCAATTAAATAATATCGTAGATTTTGTGGAAATTCTAAATGAGCTGGATTTGCAAAGCGGCGAGGCGGCTATCACTACGCTAAAAGGCGGTACTCCGTTTCGCAAAGATATCCCACGCAAAAGCGACGTCGCAGAAAGCGTCTTAAAGCATGCTCCGCAGTCCGAAGGCGGCTACTTCGTAGTACCGAAAATCATAGATTGAAAGGAATCTTATGGAAGAAGTTCAAAGAAATTTAGTAGATATCGAAACCCTACTAAAAACCGTCGTTTTTAACAAAGCGAGCGACCTCCACTTAGTTTCGCGCTCGGCGCCTCAAATACGTATCGACGGAACATTGCGCCCACTTGCCATGGATCCGCTTAAGGGCACGGATATCGAGTATATCTGCTACGCGCTCATTACCGATGCTCAAAAAAGTGCGCTCGAGGAAAATAAAGAGCTTGACTTTGCGATCGAGCTTCCTAATATAGGACGCTTCCGTGGTAATTACTACTACACTATGAACGGCGATTTAGCTGCCGCATTTCGTATTATTCCTATCGATATTCCTAGCCTGGATGATTTAAAAGCCCCTACGATTTTTAAAGAGGTAGTCAAGCACGAAAAAGGTATGATTTTGGTTACCGGGCCTACTGGTAGCGGTAAATCAACTACTCTTGCCGCGATGCTAAACGAGATCAACGAAAAAGAGCGCAAGCACATCATTACCGTTGAAGATCCGGTCGAGTTCGTCCATACCAATAAAAAAGCGCTTTTCTCTCACAGAAATATTGGCACCGATACCCATTCCTACGCTAATGCGTTAAAATTTGCCTTGCGTGAGGACCCGGACATTATCCTAGTTGGTGAGATGCGCGATAGAGAGACTATCTCGATTGCCATTACCGCGGCTGAGACCGGTCACTTGGTATTTGGTACGCTACACACCAACTCCGCGATGCAAACGATCAACCGTATTATCGATAGCTTTGATGGTGGCGAGCAGCTCCAAGTACGAAATATGCTCTCCGTATCACTTACCGCGGTCATCTCGCAATCGCTTTTGCCAAAGCTTGGCGGTGGACGTATCGCGATCCATGAAATTTTGCTAAATAACAATGCCGTAGCGAATCTAATCCGCGAAAACAAGGTGCATCAAATTTACTCTCAAATGCAGCTAAATCAGCAATCTACCGGTATGATAACTCAAACTCAAGCGATGGTTAAAGCGATCCGTGCAAATCAAATTTCAAAAGACACGGCATTTAGGTATTCGACTAACCTGCAAGAGTTAATAGGCGTGGTGGGTGCTTGATGGAAGGTATTAATTGGTTCGACGTCGGCTGTTTAGTACTCGTAGTGCTCTTCGGACTGCGCGGTATCACCAACGGCATTGTAAAAGAAATTTTTGGAATTTTGGGTCTCATCGGCGGTCTTTTTGCCGCGATGCGTTATAAAACTATGGCAGGCGAGTGGATTGCAGCAAGAATTCCAGCTTTACAGAATGCAAACGGCGTACTTTCGGGTGATACGACGCAGGTTCTCATCGGCTTTATCGCTGTGCTTTTTGGCGTATGGATCTCGTGTCTGATTATAGGCGAAATCATTTCAAAATTCTTTAAATGGAGCGGACTCGGATTTGTCGATAAGATCGGCGGTTTCGTGTTTAGCGTAAGTAAAATTTTCTTGATTTTTGCAGTTATCGTTACGCTTGCAAGCGGTCCTATGTCGATGAATGAACAGACCAAAAAGTATTTTGAAAGCAGCAAAACTGCGCCGATTTTCTTAAAAATCGGAAATTGGATTTTAAATCTCAAAGACGATCCGAAGATCAAACAAAGCTTGGATTCTATTGGTTCTAAGATGGATGATAAGCTCTTAAAAGATCAAAATTCTACCGCCCGTATGAACTCGGATCAAAATCAAAGCACTGAACTTAGCGATTTTAACGCCAGTTCAGAAGTAAATTCTACAGAAAGGACGAAATTATGAATGCAAAAATCGAAAATTTAGAGTTTGACGCTCTAATTGTTGAGTTTAAAAAGGCGCTTGCCGCTAGCGGTCTAAAATATACCAAGCAGCGCGAGGTTTTGCTCCGCACGCTTTATAACAACAACAAACACTTCACGCCTGAGGCGCTTCACAACGAGATCAAAGCGAAATTTCCGGAGCTAAACGTAGGCATAGCGACGGTGTATCGTACCTTAAATTTGCTTGAGGATTCAGGTATGGCAACGTCGATCTCCTTCGGCGCGCAGGGTAAGAAATTTGAGCTTGCGAACAAGCCCCACCACGACCATCTAATCTGCAAAAGCTGCAATAAGATCATAGAATTTCAAGACGCCACTATTGAGCGAAAACAGCTTGCCGTCGCCAAAGAGCACGGATTTACGCTTACGGGGCACATGATGCAGCTGTATGGAATTTGCCCGGAATGTGCGACAAAAAGGAAGTAGATTGTTTGATAGCCAGTTAGAAATCCAAAGGATAGACAAGGCGTCGGAACTTCGGAATTTAGGGGCCAATCCCTATCCGCACTTTCTAAAAAAAGATATGAGCATAGCCGAGTTTAAAGAGAAATTCGGCTACATCACAGATACCGAGGATAAAAAAGCGAGCGAGGAGGTAAGCCTTGCCGGAAGGTTAAAGCTAAAGCGTGTCGCGGGCAAATCCACCTTCGCAAACATAGAAGATCAAAGCGGCAATATTCAAATTTATTACTCTCGCGATAGCATCGGCGAGGAGGATTACGCTAAATTTAAGAAAAATCTTGAAGTGGGCGATATAATTTTGGTGCGCGGATATGCTTTCGTCACCCAGACGGGCGAGTTTTCGATCCATGCTAGCAAAATAACGCTTGCATCCAAAGCGATCTGCCCGCTTCCGGAGAAATTTCACGGCCTAACCGACATCGAGATGCGCTACCGCCAAAGATACCTCGATATGATAATGAACCCAGAGATCCGCGCGGATTTTATTAAGCGCTCGATTATCGTTAGCGAGATCCGCAGCTTTTTTGAAAAGCACGGATTTTTGGAAGTCGAAACGCCGATGATGCACCCTATCGCGGGCGGCGCGAATGCTAAGCCTTTTATCACTCACCACAATGCCCTAGACGTCGATCGCTACTTGCGTATCGCGCCGGAGCTCTATCTTAAGCGCCTCGTCGTAGGCGGCATGGAGGCGGTCTTTGAGATCAACCGAAACTTCCGCAACGAAGGTATGGATCTGACGCACAATCCGGAATTTACCAGCATAGAATTTTACTGGGCGTGGCATGATTATAACGACGCGATGAACCTAACCGAGGAGCTATTTAAAGCGCTATTTAAGAGGCTCGGGCTAGGCGAAATTTTAACCTACGATGAGCGCGAGATCGATTTTTCAAAGCCTTTTGCGCGCATAAAGTATCTCGACGCGCTTACGCAGATAGGCGGCATCGAGCCGCAGATCGTAAATGATCGCGAAAAGATCATCGCCAAACTCAAAGAGGATAAATTTGAAGTCAATGAAAAGCTCGATCTCGGCCACCTACAGAGCGAACTTTTTGATAATTACGTAGAAGCCAAGCTCATAAATCCGACCTTCATCGTGGATTTTCCGATCTCGATCAGCCCGCTTTCGCGCAGAAGCGACGAAAATCCGCAGATAGCCGAGAGATTTGAGCTCTACATCGCGGGCAAGGAGCTTGCAAACGCCTTTAACGAGCTGAACGATCCGCTCGATCAATACGCTAGATTTAAGGCGCAAATCGACGCCAAAAACGCGGGCGACGACGAGGCGCACGAGATGGACGAGGATTACGTCCGCGCGCTTAGCTATGCGATGCCCCCGACTACTGGCTGGGGGCTTGGAATCGATCGCTTGGCGATGATTTTGCTGAATAAAAAATCAATTCGCGACGTGATTTTGTTCCCTGCGATGAGGCCGCTAAATTTAGAGAAGGAGTGAACGTGTCAAATTTAGAAAAATTCGATAATGAAATTTTTAGTTTAACCAACAAAGAGCTTGCCCGCCAGTGCGATTATTTAGAGATGATCGCGAGCGAAAATTTCACCTATCCCGAAGTGATGGAGGCGATGGGCTCGGTGCTAACGAACAAATACGCCGAGGGCTATCCCGGCAAGCGCTACTACGGCGGCTGCGAGTTCGTAGATGAGATTGAGCAGATCGCGATCGATCGCTGCAAAAAGCTCTTCGGCTGTGAGTTTGCAAACGTCCAGCCAAACAGCGGCAGCCAAGCCAACCAAGGCGTCTATGCCGCGTTTTTGAAGCCGGGCGAGAAAATTTTAGGCATGGCGCTTAGCCACGGCGGGCATTTGACGCACGGCGCAAAGGTTTCAAGCAGCGGAAAGATGTATGAGAGCTTCGAATACGGCGTGGAGCTTGACGGCCGCATAAATTATGATAAGGTGCTTGAGATCGCTCAGATCGTAAAACCAAAGATGATCGTTTGCGGCGCGAGCGCCTATACGCGCGAGATAGATTTTGCTAAATTTAGACAGATCGCAGATAGCGTGGGCGCGTTTCTTTTCGCCGATGTAGCGCACATTGCTGGGCTCGTCGTCGCAGGAGAGCATACTAATCCGTTCCCGCACTGCCACGTCGTAAGCTCGACAACGCATAAAACGCTTCGCGGTCCGCGCGGTGGCATTATAATGACCAACGACGAAGAATTTGCTAAAAAGATCAACTCAGCGATCTTTCCGGGTATCCAAGGCGGCCCGCTAATGCACGTCATCGCCGCAAAGGCGGTGGGCTTTAAACACAATCTAAGCCCCGAGTGGAAGGTCTATGCCAAGCAGGTCAAGGCAAACGCTAGAGTTTTGGGCGAAACGCTGGTTGGGCGCGGCTTTGATCTCGTTAGCGGCGGCACCGATAACCATCTGATTTTAATGAGCTTTTTAAATAGAGATTTTAGCGGCAAGGACGCTAGCGCGGCGCTTGAAAATGCAGGCATTACGACGAATAAAAACACCGTGCCGGGCGAGACGCGCAGCCCGTTCGTCACCAGCGGTATCCGCGTCGGCAGTCCCGCACTTACGGCGCGCGGCATGAAGGAGAAAGAATTTGAGTTTATCGGAAATAAAATCGCCGACGTGCTAAGCGACATCTCAAATTCCAAGCTTCAGGCGCAGGTCAAAGAGGAGGTGCGAGATTTGGCGCACCGCTTTATCATCTACGATCGCGCGATGTATTAAATTTAATAAATTCGGGTAAGCTTACCCGAATTATTTATTTCGTAAATTTTGCGTGGTAGAATTTACAAAGTAAATAATAATCTTAGGAGAGAGTATGAACGACAAAAATTTCGATATGAGCAGTATAGACGACATAGTGATCAATAGTGGCAATGTCGATAAGAACGCAAATTTAAAAAAAGGTCTTACCGTCGCGGCCGGCGTCGTAGTTTTATTCTTAATAATTTTAATCATAATGAAGGCTATTAATAAAGACGATATTGATACTAACGCAGGTCTTACTATGCCTAGTGAAGAAGAGCTTGCCAAAGCGGAGCAAAAGCCTGCCGTACAAGTTCAAAAACCTGAGCCTTCGCAGCCTGAGCCTGTAGAAGTGAAATCAGAACCCAATACAGCATCTGCAGCTCCAACCAAAGTAGAGATAAAAACCCAAGAGCCTAATTCAGAAAGCAAGGTCGTCGCAAGCGCTCAACCTGAAGCACAGAAAGTAGAAATCCAAAAGCCCGAAATCAAAGAAGAGCCAAAAAAATCCGAAGTTAAAATAGAAAGTAAAAAGATTGAGCCTAAAGACGAAGCCAAAAAGTCTGAAAAAACGGACGTAAAAAAGTCCGAGCCTAAGAAAGAATCTGCAAAAGACGAGATCAAAAAAGAACCTTCTAAAACCGAAATTAGAAAAGTCGAGCAAAAAGTAGAGCCTAAAAAAGAACCTGAAAAACAAGCAAAAACAGAAGTTAAAAAAGAGTCTTCAAAAACGGAAGTTAAAAAGGAACATGTTAAAGCTGAGACCAAGAAAGAGCCCGCTAAGCTCGAGCCTAAAAAAGAAGCCAGCAAGCCGGAGTCTAAAAGCGAGAGTATAAAAGCAGCTGGCGTTGCAGCAAAGAGTACAAGCACCAGCGTGGCAAACGGTAGTTATGTGCAGGTTTTCGCATCTAATGCCTACGATCCAAACGGGTCTGACACCAAAAAAATCACTAAAAAAGGCTACAATCCGATCGCTTTACAAACTCACGTCGGCAGCAAGAGCGTGACTAAAATTTTAGTTGGACCTTTTGAGGGCGAGGCGCTACAAAAGGCACTTAGCGATATGCGCAGCATCAATAGTGGAGCGTATATCTACCGAGTGAAATAGTGGACAGATTTGCGGTTTTCGGCAACCCGATCGCCCACTCTCTCTCGCCGCTACTTCATAATTACGCGATAAAATTTTTGGAGCTGGACGCCTACTACGGGCGAGTTTTGCTGCAACGCGGCGAGGAGCTGCGAGCTAAATTTGAAACTTTAGGGCTTACGGGCGCGAACGTGACCGTGCCTTTTAAGCTCGACGCATTTAAAGCATGCGACATCCTAAGTGAGGCGGCTAAGCAGATCGGCTCGGTAAACACGCTAGTGCTAAAAAGCGACGCGCTGCACGGCTTTAACACCGACGCGCAAGGCTTTTTCTGCGCGATTTTGGGCTTTGGTGAGATTCGCAATGCGCTTATTTTAGGTGCGGGCGGCACGACGCGAGCGATCGGCTACGTGCTAGGCGAAAACGGCGTGAAATTTGACATCCTAAATCGCAGCGCAAAAGATTTTGACTTCGGCTGCGAGGAATTTTTTACCTATGAAAATTTTAGATCCAAAGACTATGATCTGATCGTCAATGCCACCGGCGCGGGACTCAAAGATGACGCGCTGCCTGCGCCCGAGGGGGTAATAGATGAAATTTTATCCCGCGCAAAATTTGCTTTTGATGCGATCTATGGTAAGCAGACTCCATTTTTACAAGCCGCGCGCGCAAAAAATCTACCCGCAAAAGACGGCAAAGAGATGCTGATAAATCAGGGCGCGCTTGCTTTCAATCTCTTTTTCGGCGGCAAATTCGACTTAGTAGAGATTGTGGCGCTGATGAGCCATGCTGCAAATTTACGCTAAATCGACTCAATTATCCGTCCAGTCTAATGAAATGTTTTAAATTTTGCATGGAGTTAGTTATCCGTTCTTAAATTTCGTATCGTGTAGCTTTGGGCGTTTGATTTTAAAATTCTTACGTCTGCTTTCAGCTGAGGCGCGTTAATTTGTCTACAAAAAATTCTGTTTAAAATTGCTACGAATTAGGCATAAAGATGCTTGGTAAAGTCTCGCGCATTTTTCTGCTCGTTTCTTGGATGTTCTATTCTAAAATTTTGCGACGAATCTAAACTAAAATTTTGTGCAGTTTAAGTAAAATGTGATTGTTTGTGAATTATACAATAAAACTTTACTTGAGCGAGAATGACGCAAGACCGAGGTGTTTATTAAAAAGATAAAATTGCTACCAAAATTTCAAAATTTAAAGCTAAATTTTAATTAATTGTTATACAATAAAAAATATAAACTAATAATTGCTAAAGGTTAAAATTTGATGTTTTTCGGCAAAATTTTAAAATTTTACGCGCATGGATTCGCTTCGATGAAGCTTGGCAAAACGCTATGGGCGGTGATTTTGATCAAGCTATTTATAATTTTTGTGCTACTTAAATTTTTCATTTTCGACGAAAATTTAGATTCTAAATTTAAAACCGATCAAGAAAAAATCGATTTCATCTATAAAAATTTGACTAAGGAGTAGGAATGCAAGAGCTTGCTAGCGTGGATTGGTCGAGGGCGCAGTTTGCGCTCACGGCGCTTTATCACTTTCTTTTCGTGCCCCTAACGCTGGGGCTTAGCTTTATCGTGGCGTTTATGGAGAGCCTGTATGTTGCGACCGGTAAGCAGGAGTGGCTCAAGATCACTAAATTTTGGCTGCGCCTTTTCGGTATAAATTTCGCCATCGGCGTCGCGACGGGCATTATAATGGAGTTTGAGTTCGGCACCAACTGGGCGAATTACAGCTGGTTCGTGGGCGATATCTTCGGTGCGCCGCTTGCGATCGAGGGCTTGCTCGCGTTTTTCTTGGAGGCTACCTTCTTTGCGGTAATGTTCTTCGGCTGGGACCGCGTGAGCAAGAAATTTCACCTTCTCTCGACCTGGCTCGTGGCGATCGGATCAAATTTAAGCGCATATTGGATCCTAATCGCGAACGCCTGGATGCAAAATCCGGTGGGTACGAGCTTTAATCCAGATACGATGCGCAACGAGATGAGTAATTTTTTAGATATCGCGCTATCTCACTTCGGAGTGGCTAAATTTTTACATACCGTCGGCGGCGGCTACATTACCGCGGCGCTATTCGTGCTTGGAATTTCGGCGTTTTATATGCTAAAAAACAAAGACTTCGCGCTTGCTAAAAAAAGCTTCATCGTAGCGGCAAGCTTCGGTATGCTAAGCTCGCTTTTCGTGCTATTTAGCGGCGACGAGAGCGCCTATCAGGTCGCGCAAAAGCAGCCGATGAAGCTTGCGGCGATGGAGGGTCTGTATAAAGGCGAAGTAAATGCAGGCATCGTCGCGGCTGGAGTTTTAAATCCGAGCAAACTTCCCGGAGATGATAAGGAGCCGTTTTTATTTGAGATCAAGGCGCCTTACGCGCTAGGACTAATGGCTACGAGAGGGCTTGATAATTTTACTCCGGGCATCGATGATTTGGTATTTGGAAACGAAAAATTCGGCATCGAAGGCGCGGATAAAAAGATCGAAAAAGGCAAAATCGCCCTGCAAGCGCTAAAGGATTACAAGCTCGCCAAAGACGCGAATGACACCGCGGCGATGCAGCAAGCGCGCGAAATTTTATTCGGCAACCAAAATATGCAAAATTTAGGCTACGGCTACCTTGACGACGCGAAGCAGATCGTCCCTCCGGTGGCGCTTACCTTTTACAGCTTCCACGTGATGGTGGCTTTGGGAAGCTATTTTATCTTGCTATTTTTCGTGACGCTATTTTTAGCGATGCGAAAGAACCTCGCCGAATACAAGAAAATTCTATGGCTTTGCGTATTTAGCATCCCTCTGGGATACGTCGCGTGCGAGGCGGGCTGGATCGTGGCCGAAGTAGGGCGCCAGCCGTGGGCGATACAAGATCTTATGCCGGTGGGCGTCGCGGCTACGAGCCTGGCGGGAACGAACATAATGATCTCGTTCGCGCTCTTTGCGGTTTTATTTACGGTTTTATTCATAGCCGAGATAAAGATCATGCTAAAACAGATAAAGATAGGATTTTAAGATGCACGAAATTTTTCAAATTTATTGGTGGTGCGTGGTTGCGCTTCTGGGCGGAATTTTAGTTTTTATGCTCTTCGTGCAGGGCGGTCAGACGCTGCTTTTTACGCTGGCGAAAAATGAGACCGAGAAGGATTTTATAATAAATTCCATCGGCAAGAAATGGGAGCTTACGTTTACTACGCTCGTTATGTTCGGCGGAGCGTGCTTTGCGGCGTTTCCGCTATTTTATGCGACCAGCTTCGGCGGGGCGTATTGGGCGTGGATGGCTCTGCTTTTTTGCTTCATAATCCAAGCCGTCGCTTACGAATACAGAAAAAAGCCCGATAATTTCTTGGGTGCTAAAACTTATGAAGCTTTTCTTTTCATAAACGGCTCGCTGGGCACGATCCTGCTCGGTATCATCGTCTCTACGCTTTTTAGCGGCAGCGAGTTTGCGCTGGGCGATAATAATTTCGTGCAGTGGAAAAATCCCGCTCGCGGACTTGAGGCGCTAGCAAATCCGTTTAATTACATCTTGGGAGTTGCGTTATTTTTCTGCGCCAGAACGGGAGCGAGCTTATATTTGATGAATAATATCGCTGAGCCCGAAATGATCGCCAAGCTCAAAGCCTCGCTTAAATTTAACGCTAGTGCGTTTTTGGTATTTTTCATCGCGTTTTTGGCGTGGGTCTTGCTAAAGCAGGGCTATGCAGTAGGCGCCGGCGGCGTCGTAAGTCTCGAGAGTTTTAAGTATCTGCACAATTACCTAAGCCTGCCCGCGGCGCTAATCTTGCTGTTGCTAGGCGTTGTGCTGGTGCTGGTGGGGATATTCAAAGGCACATTTACAAGCAGCGTGCGCGGAGTATTTTTCTACGGCATGGGCGTCGTATGCGCTGTAACGAGCGTATTTTTGATCCTAGGACTAAATCACACGGCGTTTTACCCGTCAAATTTCGACCTGCAAAGCTCGCTTTCGATAAGCAACGCAAGCTCGAGCCTCTATACGCTTAAGACGATGTTTTACGTATCGTTTCTAGTGCCTTTCGTGCTGGGTTATATCAGCTATGTTTGGCGCGCAATGGATGCGAAGAAGCTTGATAAAGAGGAGCTTATAAACGAGCATTATTAGGCGCGCCCGCTCTAGCGCGGCTTCCGCGCGCCGTGTGGCGGCGAGAAGCTGCTTGCGTGCGCGGCACTGCGTACTTTTGCGCTTGGTTAAATTTCATATCGGTGGCGCTTTTTACGCGCCGCATTTATAAAAAATTTTAAGGATTAAAAATGGTCAAATCTTTAGTTTTCATCGCGATTTGGATGATCTTGCTAATCGCGAGCTATAAATTTATAAAGCTAAACATTACTCATCAAGAAAAAAGAGAGCAGTAAAAGCGTAGAAATTTTAAAAGCTTGCGGCCCGGAATTTCGCTTTAAATTTAGAAAGTGAAATTCCGGCGGAAGATGCGGGCGAAATTTTATCTAGCCCTTGTAGTCGATATTTTTTTCAAACTCTTTAAGTCGCATATGGATTGAGCGCAGCTCCGTGATCGTCGTCCAGTTATTCATAAAAATACTAAAACTTCCGCGCACTTGATTAAAGGCGTTGCTCACCTGCACCAGTACGCCTAAAGTGATCGCCTGAGTAAAAATACCAGGACCGACCAAAAAGTAAGGCACTAAAATTAAAATTTGAGAAAAAGAGCGAAGCCATAGATCGAAATAACAAAGATGCAAATATAACTTGTAATAGTTATGCTTCAGCTTAGCAAACAGCCCCCCAACTTGCTCCTGCCCTCCATAGTTGATCTTGTCGTCCTCGGCTAAAACTAACTCTTTTCTAAACGCCGCTTCTACCTTTTGGTTGTCGTATTCCAGGCGCGGCAGGTACCAGCCCACTAACCACGAAATGATAAGTCCGCCGATGCTGACTCCCAGTGCGATCCATACGAGAGAGCCCGGTGTTTCGTTTAAAAAAGGTATCTTGACCTTTGCGCTAAGCTCCCAAAGCACGGGGATGAACGCGATTAGCGTTAAAATCGCAGATAGCACTCGCGAACCGATATCTTCTAAGATGCGCGCAAAGCGAAGAGCGTCTTCTTGGATACGCTGCGAGCTTCCCTCTACGTCGTGTTCGACATTTTTCCAATATTTAAAATATGAAAACGTAATCGCCTCGCGCCATTGAAACACCCAGAGTCTAACGACGTACCTCTCAAGAACGCCCACTAAAACTAAAGGGATGGCGATCCACAAAAATATAAACATCTGATTCCAAAAATCGTCTATGGTGTGGTTTTTGGCGTCTTGAGCCAGATCGTAAAAGGAGCGGTTCCATTTATTGTATTGCACCATCAGATCCACTTCAAAAATTTGCACCAAAATAATAAAAATTAGACCCGAATAAGCAAAGAATGCGTATTTTTTACTCTTAAAAAACGATGAAAACATTAAATTCCTTTATTCTTTCGGTTGTGTTTCTTGCGGCTTTGTATCGCTGCTTGTTTTTGGATTTAAAATCGCCGTAAATAGCCTATCGCTTAGCATCTGCGCGGCTTCTTGCACATCCGCGCTTTTTACCGCATTTATGCTTGCCGCGTAGCTTTTTTCGTCATAGAGCGGATAGCCGTAAAGCTCGTGCGCAGTGATATTAGCAAGCCAAAAATCATTCGTCTGTGCAGCTCTTTTGGTCGATAGAATTTGAGCTTTTTTGAAATTTGCCAGCTCGCTATCTTTTGCGCCCGAGCTTTCGATCTGCTTTAAAATTTCACTCACGCTTGCTGCAACCGCACTGGCGTCTTTCGGCTCGGTAGAAAACGATACGTTCAAGCTCGCTGCGATTTGTGGCTCACGCACATAGGCGCTATGCACCATCGCTGAGTAAATTTGTCCGCGCGCCTCGCGGATCTGCTCGACGATACGATTGCTTAGCACGCTTTTTAACGCTTGAAATTTATAAGTGTCTGCAAAGTCGAAATTTTGCAGCTCATAGTTTGAAAAAATCATCCGAACTTCGCTTTTATCACTATCGCCATAATCTTGCACAATCTCGCCGCTAGAAGTATTTAGCATCAAAGTTTTAGGCGTAGCGCTGCTTGTGCCGGGCTTTAGATTGCCGATATATTTGGCTAGAATTTGTTTCGCGCGCGCAGGCTCAAAATCGCCGCTAAGCACAAAGATAAAATCTCCAACACCTGAAAAAATTCCATCCGCATCGCGCTGTAAATCGGCAAGATTTGCGCTCTTTACGTCATCTGCGCTAAGCGGCTGCTTGCGAGCCATATCTCCTGAATATAGCGATTTTAAAATTTGCTCGCCGAATTTAAATTCTGCCGTCTCGTCTCGTAGCGCAATCGCCGAAAGCGCGTCGGTTTTGTATTTTGTAAGTGAGCTTGCATGAATTAGCGGCTCGCTAAATCTCGCGTAAAGCTCGTGTGTCATCGCCTCCAGATCCGCTCCTGCGCCTCTAAAACCGCAGTCTGCGTCATCCATCCTAAATCTTAGCTTATAATCAAATTTTGAGGTCAAACGTCCCGCCTCGTATTCGTTTAGCTCGCCTATGGTGCCTGAGTTTAGCAGCGCGGTTAGAATTTCGCCACGAGCCTTGCCGAAATGCGCGTAGCCGCCTTTTTTAACGGCTGCAAGGGCGATTTTATTTTTCTCGCTTTTAAGGGGTTTTAAAATTACGCGAGCGCCGTTTTTAAACTCCAAAATTTCAGTGCCGCTAGCGCCTTTTTGCGCTTTAAATTCCGCCTCTTTTAAATCTGCTCCCGCAAGTTGCTTGGAAGCAAGCTTCGAAGCAGCGAAATTAAACGGCACCGCTTTTTCGTAGAGCAGCTCCGCGTCTTTTTGGCTAATGCCTAAATCCTTTGCCGAGATAATCTCCGTAAATCTCGCTCCATCCGTTATCTTTGAGAAAAATTTATTAACATCCGCTAGCGTTATTTCTTCTAAGACCTTGAGGCTTAGATCGTGCTCGTCTTGCTTGCTAAGCTTTACATTGCCGTTTTGTACGAAATCAAGTAGCGCTTCTATTTGCGCACTTTGTGTATCGTTTTTAAGCAGATCGGCTTGCACTTGATGTTTAAATTCCGCCTTAACGCTATCAAAATCGTCATTGTTAAATCCGTGTTCGCGTATCCCTTTGATCGCGCTAAAAAGACTACTTAGCGTGGCGTTGGCATCGAAATTAAAAATATTTGCGCTTATGCTGTATAGTCTGCGGTTTTTAAACAGATCGTCCGAGCCGAAATAGGCTTTAAGCGGAATTTTAGCATTCACATTCATCGCGTCGTATCCAAGCTCCATCAGCCTCGATACGTAGGCTTGCAGCCACTCATTTTTAAGCGCACCGTAGCTTCTTAGCGGCTCATATTTGCCTGCGTAAAGCACGCTAGCGACATTAGTGCCGAGCTCGGGCTCTACGGTGCTTGCTAGCCCGCCTTCAAATGGGCGTAGACTAAGATCGCGCGGGATTTTTTCGCCGTGCGCAGAAAGAGAGCTAAAATTTTGCTTGATTAGGTTTTTAATCTGCTCAACGTTTACGTCGCCCACGACTATGATGCTAATGGCGCTAGGAAGGTAGTTGCGCGCATAGAATTTTTTTAGTTGCTCGCCGGTGGCGCCTTTGATAATTTCATTTTGTCCGATCGGAAAGCGTCTGGAAAATATGGAATTAGGGTATAAATATGTGGCGCGCTTTTCGTAAAAGCGCCTCTCAAAGCCTTTTTTTGCTTCCTCTAAGATGACGCCTTTTTCCTTTTGCGTTTCGTTCTCGTCAAATTTCACGCCGCCCGCATAATCGCGCAGTACCAAAAATACGTCCTTTAGCGTCTCATCGCTTACTTGGGCTTGGATGTTGTAGGTGGTGTTTTCAAAGCCAGTCTGTGCATTGAGATCCGCGCCGAATTTTACTCCCAGACGCTGCAAGGTATGGACTAGCTCGTTTTTATCGAAGTGTTCGCTGCCGTTAAATGCCATATGCTCGACGAAGTGCGCTAAGCCCTGCTCGTCGTCATTTTCATCGACACTGCCCGCGGCTACGTTGAGGTAAAAAAGCGCGCTATTTTTTGGCACGTCGTTTTTGAGGATATAAAATTTCACGCCATTTGCTAGCTCGCCGTGCACGACGCTAGGATCGAGCTTAAGCGGTGCATCTGGGTTGATATCTGCGGAGTAAAGGCTCAAAGAGCAAAGTAGGGCGGAGATAAAAAATATAAGCTTTTTCATAATTGTCCTTGGATTTAAAAACTTGCGATTGTAACAAAAGCTAGTTTAAAGTATGATTTTGCGAGCTTTGTTATGGGTAAAATTTTGCCAAGGATTTGGGATTTTACTTGCGGTTTTGAAATTTTACTTGTAGAATTGAGAGGAATGGAATTTTTGGAATTTTTGGAATTTTTGGAATTTTTGGAATTCCGCCGCCACAACTTAAAATTTTGGCAGCGGAATTCAGAAAGCTTTGCTAGCTTTAATAGCCTGCGCAAGGCTAAATTTAAACTTTACGCAGTTAGAATTTGTACGCCCGCGCGAAGAATTTTACAACTTATAGTTTGCTTGCGTTTTTGTCTAGATACTCTGCGACGCCCTTAGGATCTGCTTTCATCCCTGCGTCACCTTTGTGCCAGCCTGCAGGGCAGACCTCGCCGTGCTCGTTTGTAAATAGCATCGTATCGACCATTCTTAGCATCTCGTCGATGTTTCTGCCAAGCGGTAGGTCGTTGATGACGGCGTGGCGGACTGTGCCGTCTTTGTCAAGTAGGAAGCTGCCGCGAAGCGCTACGGCATTGCCGAATAGCACGTCGAAGCTGCGCGCGATGTCTTTTGTGATATCCGAAACTAGCGGGAACTGCACTTTGCCGATACCGCCTGCGTTTACCGGAGTGTTTTTCCATGCAAGATGCGTAAACTCGCTATCGCAGCTAACGCCGATAACTTCGATACCTTTGGATTTGAAATCTTGATATCTGTGATCGAATGCGATGATCTCGCTCGGGCAGACGAAGGTAAAATCTTTTGGATAAAAGAATACGACCGCGCCTTTTTCGCCGATATTTTTATAGAGGTTGAAATCCTCGACTATTTCGTTGTTGCCTAAAACCGCAGTTGCCGTGAAATCAACAGCTTTGTTGGTTACTATCATTTGTTTCTCCTTGTTAATAAAATTTATGATGGCGATTATACATTTTAAAACTTTATATTTGCTGAAATTTGATGAAAATTTTTATATAATAAAATTTATTTGCTTGATAATATTAAATTTTATCATTTTTTAAATTTAGTATGTTATCATCACGCTTCATTTTTTGATAAAGGAGAAACAATGGCTGTAAAAATCACCGATATTTGCATTAGCTGCGGCTCATGCATCGACGAGTGTCCGGTAAATGCGATCGTGGACGATAGCAATAACCCAAGCGGCGAGGATAGCTACTACGTATATGCCGATAAATGCGTCGAGTGCGTGGGCTACAACGACGAGCCGGCTTGCGCTAGCGCCTGTCCGACCGACGGCTGTATCGTCTGGAGCGACATCGTAGCGGGTCAACCTAGCAGGGATAGTATAGGTGCGGATCTACGCAGCGGAGATACCCCGGTATTTGCTTAGCAGATAAAATTCCGCGATCAAATACGCGGAATTTTAATTCATTCAATCCTTAAATAAATTTTAACCTATTTTTCGATACAATCCGCCTTTCACTTTAAGGAGATTATATGCAGCAAACGCTTTCTATTATTAAGCCTGATGCCGTTAAAAAAGGTGTTATCGGCAAAATTATCGATCGTTTCGAAAGCCACGGACTAAGAATCGCAGCGGCTAAAAAATTATGCCTAAGCGCCGAAGATGCAGGTAAATTTTATGAAATTCACAAGGATCGCCCTTTTTATAAGGATCTGATTGAGTTCATGACTAGCGGCCCGGTGGTCGTAATGGTGCTTGAAGGCGACGATGCCGTAGCTAAAAATCGTGCGCTAATGGGCGCTACCGATCCGAAAAAAGCCGATAAAGGCACGATCAGGGCGGATTTTGCAGACAGCATCGACGCTAACGCCGTTCACGGCAGCGACAGCCTAGAAAACGCAAAAACCGAGATCGCATTTTTCTTTGCAAAAAGAGAAATTTGCTAAGAGTACCACGTGAAGATCGCTTTTGCTAAAATTTCCGCCGTGCCCGTGCCATTTGAAATTTCGCGAGACGGACTTAAGTTTAGCGGAAATTTAAAACGAAAAGACTCTAAGTTTATCGAGTGCAAGGGCGAAATTAAGGGCAAAATTCCATACATTTGTGACCGTTGCGGCAAAGAATTTGATCTTGACGTAAACGAGAGCGTAAATTTGCTTTTAAGCGAAGGTGTTTTTAACGACGAAAGGCACGAGAGCTTGGACGTTATGGAGTTTTTCGGCACCGAAGTTGATCTGGATGAAATTTTAAGAAGCGAAACGGAAGCTTTCAAAAGCGACTATTTTTATTGCGAAAATTGCAAAAAATTAAATTTATAAAGGAGAAAAAATGGCAGTTCCAAAGCGAAGAGTTAGTAAAACTCGTGCGGCAAAAAGACGCACTCACTACAAAGTGACCCTTCCGATCCCCGTCAAAGATAAAGACGGAAGCTGGAAAATTCCGCATAGAATAAACAAAACTACGGGCGAATATTAATCCGATGATTTCCGTTGCTATAGACGCGATGGGCGGTGATTTCGGCTGCGAGCCGATAATAAATGGAGTCGTAGATGCGCTGCGAGAACGTAAATTTAATGCGTTTTTGGTAGGCGATGAAGCACAAATCAAGCCTTTTATTCCACAAGATCAAGGCTTTGAGAAATATATTACTTACGTAGCTGCAAGCGAAGTTTTCGAGATGAAAGAGGGCGCAACCGACGCTCTCAAACGCAAAGAGAGTAGCATCTTTAAAGCGGTCGATCTAGTAAAAGACGGCACTTGCAAAGCCGTAGTATCCGCAGGACACAGCGGCGCTACGATGAGCCTTGCTACGCTTCGCATAGGAAGGCTGAAAGGCATTTTACGCCCGGCGATTGCTACGCTGATGCCAAATTCCATAGGCGGTCGCACGCTTGTGCTAGATGTGGGCGCTTATGTGGATTGTAAGCCTGAGAATTTGTTTCAATTCGCGATTATGGGCGAAGCATACGCCAAGGAGATTATGGGTTTAAACGCACCACGCATCGGCTTATTATCCAACGGCGAGGAGGATAGTAAAGGCAACGAGGTAACAAAAGAAACCTTTCATATGCTTAAGAAGATGCAAAATTTTATCGGAAATGTCGAAGGCAATCAAATTTTTGACGGCTCCGTGGATGTCGTAGTTTGCGACGGATTTATCGGTAACATTATGCTAAAATCCAGCGAAGGTGTCGCAAGCGCTATCGGCAAACTTATTAAAAACGAAACGAAAAAATCCCCGATCGCCATCGCTGGCTCCATCTTGATGAAGCGCGTCTTTAAGATAATCAAAAAAAGCACGGACTACGACGAATACGGCGGCGCGCCGCTTTTGGGCGTCAAAGAATGCGTCATCATAAGCCACGGCAAAAGTACCCCGAAAGCCGTTAAAAATGCGATCTTTCAGGCGCTTAAATTTGCAGATTCCAAAATCAACTCCGCGATAGAAAGCGAAATTTCTTCAAACGAGCAAAAATGAAAAAAGCCTCGATGATCTCAATCGCAGCATACGCGCCGAGTCAAATTTTAACTAATTTCGATCTTGAAAAGATAGTTGAAACGACTGATGAATGGATCGTCAAGCGAACTGGCATTCATGAACGCCGTATCGCGAAGGGCGAAACCACTAGTGATCTAGGCGTGAAAGCGGCTTTAAAGGCGATCGAGCGTAGCGGCTTGCAAAAAAACGAGATCGATACGATAATTTGCGCCACGATCTCGCCCGATTATTTCTGTATGCCCTCGACTGCGTGTGTCATCGCAGATAAACTGGGCTTAAATTTCGGCATCACGGCGTTTGATATAAATGCCGCCTGTACGGGTTTCATCTATCTTTTGGAGCTCGCAAAATCCCTCATCGAAAGCGGTGCTAAAAAACACGTGTTGATAATCGGCACGGAAAAGCTAAGCTCGATAGTCGATTGGAGCGACCGCGCTACGTGCATACTCTTCGGTGACGGCGCAGGCGCTGCGGTTATCGCGGCGCGTGACGATAACGAAATCATCGACATTCATACCGCTAGCGACGGCAGCAAGGGCGATCTTCTCATCACCGCAGCCCCAGGCAGCGTCAATCCACTCAGCCAAAAAATCATCGACGAAAAGCTAGGCTTCATGCAGATGGCGGGGCGCGAGGTCTTTAAAATCGCGGTACCGACGCTTAGTAATGACGTCGTGGAGATTTTGGCGAAAAATAAAATTTCGCCCGAGCAGGTTGATCTTTTTATCCCACATCAGGCTAATTTACGCATCATCGAGGCAGTCAAGGCGAGATTAGAATTTAGCGACGAACAATGCGTGCTTACGATCGGCAAGTACGGCAACACGAGCTCGGCGTCGATCCCGATGGCGATCAACGACGCTTACGAGAGTGGCAGACTCAAAAACGGCTCGCTTATGCTTTTGGATGCGTTCGGCGGCGGCTTTACGTGGGGCAGCGCGCTTTTGAAATTCGGCGGCAATAGTATAAACTAGCGCTTTTTAAATTTCATTGATCTTTAAATTTCGCCATATTTAAGAGTTAAATTCCAAGCTTATTTACAAAACTAATTTCAAATTTATATTTATTCCGAGTTAGGTTTCAAAATTTTAAAATGAAGCGTTTGCGATTGAAAGCATATTATAATCTTGCGCAGTTAGCATATCGGCTTCTGCGTGAGATAGTAAAACGACATTAGTCTTAGGTCTGCTGCTTTTTGGTGGCGGGCTTGTAGAATATAAAAGAAATCAAATATGCGATAGCTTAAATGGGTGTTAATTTCAGCCGATTCTGCATTAACGGCTTTTAATTAGCTGCAAAGCTCGGCAAGTATTTTTACGGCGGCGTATGGTGGATCTTTTGAGCGACCTACACATAGGCTGTAGAATAAAATTCAAATACCAAAACGCTCACAACAGCAAGCATCAAATTGCCTTAGATTTGAAATTTAGCATAAACGCCGGTAAATTTAAATCAAATACTACGAATGGAACAATAAAGGACGCTATGCCATGAGCGAAGAGGCGTCGTATCTCTAAATATCTATAGGGCGTTAAAATCTCCAGCTATCTCCCGTTATACAATATACATTTATCCCTGTGTAGATAGCGGCAAGCCGGAAGGTGCGGTCGCGTCGGCTGCAGACTAAAGGCGGTTAATGCACTTAGTTTTAGTGTGAAAACTACAGCGATTTATAGGTTTGATGATATGCCTAGCTCAATGCCATTGTAAGCATTGGGAAATTTTGCACGAAATATCATCTCACAGTTACGGACGACAGTTATTAAAGTATATTATTGGGGCAATTTTTTATAAATTTTAAGTTCAAATTCCATTCGGATAAAATTTCGATTTATTTTTCAGAAAGCGATCTAAAATTATTTAAAATTCCTCCGCTAGCTTGGACTATCTAGCGTTTTGTTCGTGCGCTCGGTTTAAAATTTTAAATAATGTAAAATCCCAAATTCTCGTGCTTAAGGATAATTTTTCTGATCTCTTTTAGTAAGCTGAGCGAGGCTTCGATTTCGACGCGGCGGGTGCTTACGCTCTCGACGTTCGCGCCCACGCTCACCCCTTTTTCCAGGGCATATCGGTAGATGAACTCAAACATCTCCACGCACAGCGCCACCGAGCTTTGCAAGATATCGACGCTGCTTTGCAGCCGCTGCTGCAAAAAATCCGGCACCGAGATACCAAGCCACTTCATAAACTCAAGCGTCTTTAGGCTACCGCACGGCGTAAAAGTAAAGATTATCGGCACCTTTTTGCACTCCAAAGCGGCGTAATCGTCGATGAAATCTTTGGCGTTTTGCACATTATAAACCGCCTGAGTGATAAAAAATTCGCACCCGTCTGCAGTCTTCTCCGCGATTTTTAGGTGCTCGTCGCGGCTTTTTTCATGGCGCTCGAGTATGCAGATGCCGCCTAGGCAAAGATGTGGCGCCACGAGTCGTTTGAGCTCATAGGCGCGGCTTAGATGCAGCTTGCATTCTTCATTTTTAGAACTCGCCCCCACGAAAACACCCAGCCCGCTTGCGGCATGCCTTAGAATTTCGCAAAATTCCGCTTCATCGTATTTGCCTACCGCGCGGTAGATGATCGCTTCTTTATCAGTGTGTAGATACTGCGTGTAATAGCGCGCAGGATCGATCGTATGCACAAAAGGAAAGGTCCGCTCATCTTTCGTGCGCGCGCTTTCATCTTGTAGATCGTAGATGACGATGCCGTCGCATTCGCATTCGCCTAGGCGCTGCGACCACGCCGTACCTAGGCGCTCGAGCTCGTCTTGAGGGGACGTGATTTTAGGCGGAACGATGCCATAGAGCAAAATTCCGCTTTTTCCGTTTCTAATTTTTTCTTTTAACACTTGCCGTTCCTTGATTTTTCGCGCATTTTAGCAAATTTAAATTTAAAAATTTAAATGATATAATGCCAAGCAAATTGCAAATTTAAGGAACGCAATGAAAACGCTTCAAGAAAATTTAAAGCTTTTTTATCTGGGGCTCGAAAACAGCGAGCCGTTTTTTTATAAAAACAAGGACCTGACGACTCACGCGCTCATCATAGGAATGACCGGCAGCGGCAAAACGGGACTTGGCATCACGCTGCTAGAGGAAGCCGCGATCGATAATATCCCATCCATCATCATCGATCCGAAAGGCGATCTAACGAATTTAGCTCTTACTTTCCCGCAGATGAGGGCCGAGGATTTTGAGCCCTATATCGACGAGGCCGAGGCGCAAAACAAAGGTCTTAGCGTGCACGAGTATGCCGAGCAGACCGCAAATACCTGGCGCGAAGGGATCGAGGGCTCGTATCAAGACCTGGCGCGGGTGGAGCTTTTGAAAAATAGCGCCGATTTTAGAATTTATACGCCTAAATCAAGCGCAGGGCTTGGTATCAGCCTGCTAAGCGACTTTGAAGCACCGAAGGGCTTAAACGAAGAGGATTTGAATAACTATATCGGCGGTATCGCCACTAGCGTGCTAAGCCTCGCAGGGATTAGCAGCGATAATCTCAGCTCGCCGGAATTTTTACTAATCAGCCAAATTTTAACCTATCATTTTAACAAAGGCGAGGGGGTGAGCGTAGTGGATCTCATCGCACAGATCGGCAACCCGCCTTTCGATAAGATCGGCGTTTTCGACGTTAATACCTTTTTTCCGAGCGATAAGCGAATGGCGCTTGCGATGAAGATTAACGCGCTCATCGCAAGTCCGAGCTTTAAGCTTTGGTGCGAGGGCGAGCGGCTAAATATCGCCAAGATGCTCTTTGATGAAAACGGCAGAGCGAGGGCGAATATATTTTCCATCGCGCATCTAAACGACGATGAGAGGATGTTTTTCGTCACGCTACTTTTGGGCGAGATGATCAAATGGATGCGCACCACAAGCGGTACGAGTTCCTTGCGCGCCGTGCTTTATATGGATGAAATTTACGGCTTTTTTCCGCCAAACGGCAATCCGCCGAGCAAAACACCGATGCTTACGCTGCTAAAGCAGGCTCGCGCATTCGGACTTGGTTGCGTATTATCGACGCAAAACCCGGTCGATCTCGATTACAAAGGGCTTAGCAACATCGGTACGTGGTTTATCGGGCGCTTGCAGACCGCGCAGGATAAAGAGCGCGTCATCAGCGGCTTAAGCGGTATCGGCTCAAATCCGATCGACAAAAGCGTGCTTATGGAGAAAATTTCAAATCTCAAAAAGCGAAATTTTTTGGTAAAAAACATCAACGAGGATGTGCTGCGGGTGATCGAGACGCGCTTCGCGCTAAGCTATTTAAAAGGCCCTTTAAGCAACGAACAAATTTCAAATTTAATGAAAGACAAAAAGACTGAAATTTCGTCCGTATCGGACGCCGCGCAAGGCATCAAATCCGCCGGTGCCGCCAAGCCCGTAGTTTCCGGTGAAATTTCGCAGCTTTACAGCTACGGCGCGAGCCTTGAGCTAAGCCCATATCTGTACGCAAGCGCTAAGATACGATTTTGCGACAAGGGAGTCGATTTTACGCAGGAGCGCTCCTTTTTGCTATCGCTTTCGGACGTAAGCGAAATAGATTGGAGCGAGGCTAGCACGCGAGAAGTTGCAAATTTAAGCGGACAAGAGCAGGCGGGCTCGCTCTACGGCGCGCTTCCTAGCTTCATCGCGGGCGCAAAAAATTTAAACGCTCAGCTTAAAAGCTTTAAAGAATGGCTCTACCGCAACGAAAAGTTAGAACTTTTTAGCGCGCTTGATCTGCTCTCAAAACCGGGCGAGAGCAAGGAGGAGTTTTTTGTGCGCCTAGGCGATAAGGCAAATGAAGCTTTAGAGGCCAAAACCGACGAGATTACGGCTAAATTTGAGAAGGAAAAGGCGCGCCTTGAGGATAAAATTTCGCGCGCTAGCGAAAAGTATGAAAAGGAAAAGGGCGACGTGCTAAGTCGCGGCGTGGATGCGGCGCTAAATATAGGCGGAGCGATCTTGGGCGCGTTTTTAGGTCGCTCGCGCAGCGCTAGCAACATCTCCAAAGCAATCAGCGGAGCTAAAAGCGCGCATAAAATTTTAAACGAACGAAGCGAAGCTAAAAATGCCGAAAATAGCCTAAGCGCACTACAAGAGGAGTTGGAGGTGCTTACGCAGAAATTTGAGGCTGAAGTGGACGCGCTAAAACAGAGCCTGGATCTGAAAAATATTAAACTCGAAACGAAAGAAATTTCGCCGAAGAAAACCGACATCTACGACGAGAAAATTTCGCTACTTTGGAAGAGTTAAAGGGATTTTATGAAAAAATCGGGAATTTTAGAATTTTTACTTAGCATCGTTACGGCGCCGAATTTTTGGTGCTACTTTGCTGCGTATCTGATCGCTGCGATCCCCTTTGGGCTTTTGATCGGCAGATACCTAGGTGGCGTGGATATCAAAAGAGAGGGTAGCGGCTCCATAGGCGCTACCAACGTCCTTCGCGTCTTAAAAACTCGCGATCCGCAAAAAGCAAAAAAGCTCGCGATCCTCACGGTTGCCTGCGACGCGCTAAAGGGCGCCCTGCCGATACTGATCGCGCGGGCTTTAGGCTTTGATGAAAACGTGCTATGGAGCATGGCTGTCTTTGCAGTACTTGGGCATTGCTTCAGCCCGTATCTGAAATTTAACGGCGGCAAGGGCATTGCGACGGGAGCCGGCGTGCTTGCTTGCTTTATTCCTATCGAGATTGTTATTGCGCTTGCCGTTTGGTTCGTGGTCGGCAAGACGGTTAAAATTTCATCCGTAGCCTCGCTTGCAGCGGCGCTTGCGCTAGTCGTAGCAAGCTATGTGATCCATCCGCAGATGCCAGCAATCAACACTCATGCGCCGATCTTTCTGATAGTTTTCATCGTATTTTACAAACACGCGCCGAATATCGCCAGGCTGCTTAAGGGCGAGGAAAAGCGCGTAGTATGATTAAAATTTTAATCGAAAAGCTGGAATTTGGCACGATAATCGGGACGCTGGATTTTGAGCGCAAGCGCGAGCAGCGCGTCTGGGTGTGGGCGAAGTTCGGAGCGGAGGAATTTATCGACTATGCGCGGGTTTGCGAATATATCAAAGCGGAGTTCCGCGAGAAAAAATTTCGCCTCGTAGAGGACGCGCTAAAATACTTCGCGCAGGAGTTTTACTCAAAATTTCGATCGATGGATTATTTTTATATGAAAATTTTAAAGCCCGAAATTTTACAAGACGCGAGCGTCGGCGCGGAAATAGAGATAAAATTTTAAAATTTCTTTAAAAAATCTTGAAATTTTGCTTAAAATATGTTAAAATCGCCGCAAAATTTTAAGGCAAGGAAATTAAATGAGAATTTTAATAGTCGAGGACGAGGTGACTTTAAACAAGACGATAGCGGAGGGCTTGATGGAGTTCGGCTATCAGACGGATACTTCCGAGAGTTTTAAGGACGCAGAGTATTATATCGGCATTAGAAATTATGATTTGGTGCTAACCGATTGGATGCTAGCTGACGGCAACGGCATCGATCTCATCGCATTGGTTAAGCAAAAATCCGCGCGCACCTCTGTCGTCGTGCTATCTGCAAAAGACGATAAAGAAAGCGAGATCAAAGCACTTCGCGCGGGCGCAGACGATTTTATCAAAAAACCTTTCGACTTTGATGTTTTAGTAGCGCGCCTTGAGGCTAGACTTCGCTTCGGTGGCTCAAATATCATCAAAATCGACGATCTCATCATCGATCCGGATGAGGAGAAGATCACCTATCTAGGTCAAGAGATCGAGCTGAAGGGCAAGCCGTTTGAGGTACTAACTCATCTAGCGCGCCACAGCGATCAGATCGTAAGCAAAGAGCAGCTGCTAGACGCTATCTGGGAGGAGCCTGAGCTCGTTACGCCGAACGTCATCGAAGTCGCGATCAATCAAATTCGCCAGAAAATGGATAAGCCTCTAAATATCTCTACGATCGAGACCGTTCGCAGACGCGGATATAGATTTTGCTTTCCACAAAAAGCCTAAGAGTCCGCTTTGTAATACAATTAGCATCCGCTTCGGCGATGCTAATCGTTATATTCTCGGTAATGCTCTACAACTACATGAGGATTACCATCTTCGAAACCCCCGTTCAAAATTTGATCCTAAGAGCGCAGAAAATCGTGGATGCCTCCGTGCCACCGGATAAAATTTCATCTTTTTTGCAAAATACGCCGGGCGAATACGAGAGCAAAATCATCGAAAAGGGAGGGCTGAATAAGCCTAAATTTATCGAAAGCTCCGAGGGCGGTAGGAGCTATTTGCAGCTGCACTATCCCTACGACAAGGATAAAATTTTAAGCATCCGAGCCGACGTGAGCGTCTATGCAAACATCGTAAATCAAATACTCATTGACATCATTTTGGTAAATTTAGTGATGATATTTTTGGTGGTGTTTTACGCGATGCTTCTTTCGCGCACGCTGCTGATGCCGATTAAGCTAATTAGCCAAAGGCTCGCCTCGGTGGATGAAAAATTTTTAAAACCTATCGACGGAGCCGAAATTCCAAGCGAATTTAGCCCGCTTTCAAACAGCATAAACCGCCTGCTTGAGCGCATCGAAACCTTTATTTTATATCAAAAAGAGCTTTTTATCGGCATCGCGCACGAGCTTAAGACTCCGCTGGCGGTGATGAAAACCAAAAACGAAGTTGCGCTAATTAAGCCGCGCGAGAGCGAGAAATATATCGAGGCGCTTAAAAATAATAACGACTCGATCGATAATATGAATAAGATGATCAGCTCGATCTTGGAGATCGGGCGGCAGGAGGGGGCGCAGTTCGAGGCGCCCGAGCAGACCGATGTGATCGCTTATCTTAAGGAGTTGTGCGTAAATTTCACAATTTTGGCGCGCACCGTTTCAAAGGATGTCGAACTAAACTTAAGCCCAGAAAAGCTTGATATTTCGGTGCAGAAGAGCCTTTTTATGCACGTGATTCAAAATTTCGTCCAAAACGCTATAAAATTTTCTCCGGACGGCGAAAAGGTGTTGATTGAGAGCGAAATTTCGGACGGAAATTTCATCGTGCGGGTCGCAAACAAAGGCGAGCCGCTTAACGAAGAGATCGATTATTTCGCCCCTTTTAAGCGCTACGGCGGCAAGCCGGGAGCCGGACTCGGGCTATTTCTAGCCAAAAATGCTGCTCAAGCGATGGGCGCGCAAGTAGATCTTAAAAACGATGAAGCGCGCTTGCTAATCGTCGCGATTTTCAAACTTCCGCTAAAAAATTTAAGAAATAGCCCGAAATTCCGCTATTTTAAAACAAAATGAAGCTTTTTATGGTATAAACGCCATAAATTTTTTCGTAAGGTAAAATTATATGTCATTGTTGATTACAAAAGAATGCATCAGTTGCGACGCTTGCCGCGAGGAATGCCCTAATGAAGCGATTTTTGAGGATGAGCCGATATACATCATAGATGCCGATCGATGCTGTGAGTGCGTAGATGATTACTCTGAGCCCGCCTGCATCGTGGTCTGCCCGGTCGAGTGCATCATCACCGATCCCGATAATATCGAGACGGCAGACGAGCTGAAATACAAACACGTCCATATGGAAATTTAAATGCCCAAGCGCGTCGCAGTCATAGATCTGGGCTCAAATTCCGCCAGAGCCGTGATTTTCGAGCGCACGAGCAGGCTCGGGTTTTTTATCTTGGCCGAGCACAAGATCAAGATCCGCCTAGGCGAGGGCGCTTACGAAAACGGCGGAATTTTAACCACCGAAGCGATGCAAAAATGCCTACTCGCGTTTAAAAAATTTAAAACCCTCGTATGCAATTATAAGGCCAAGCGCGTGCTTTGCATCGGTACATCCGCACTTCGCGACGCACCGAACGGGGCCGAGTTTATAAATCTCGTACGCAAGCAAACGGGCATTGCGATCCGCAAGATAGACGGGCAGATGGAGGCGTATCTGGGCGCCTATGCGGCGCAGAATTTGCTTAGCGACTTTTCCGAGGGCGTTACGCTTGACATCGGCGGCGGCTCGACCGAGCTTGCTTACATAAAAAACGGCAGGATAGAAAATAAAATTTCTCTAAATTTAGGCACGGTGCGGCTAAAGGAGCTGTTTTTCGACCGCGGCGACACGAAGGGGCTGGAGAAATACATAAACAGCGCGATCTCGCAGCTCGGCGCCGAGTTTCGCACGCAAAATTTAATCGTAATGGGCGGCTCCGCGCGAGCGCTTTCAGGCGCCGTGATGAGCCTGCAAAACCATCCGCTAAAGATCGTGCATAATTTCAGCTACGATTATGAAAAATACGCGCCGTTTTTTGCCAAGCTGATGAGCGCAAAGACGCTTGATTTGGCAAAATTCCCGATCAAAAAAGACCGCTACGACACGATCAGAGAGGGCGCCATCATCTTTGATAAGATCGTAAGGCGCCTGGGAGCGAAAAAGATCATCACAAGCGGCGTGGGAGTGCGAGAGGGGGCGTTTTTAAGCTCGATCTTGCGCGGCGCAAACCTACCTAGAAGCTTTAATCCGAGCCTAAGAAGCCTCAAAGATCGCTTCGCTTCCGAGCCCAGCGAGGCTCCGAAGTTCGCAAAGGCGCTGTTTTGCACGCTATCGCCGCTGCATGGCTTGAATGAAAAATATATTAAAATTCTTCAGACCGCAGCATCGCTTTGTGAGATTGGACGGGCGATCGGCTTTTATGCCAAGCACGAAACCAGCGCGGATATGGTGCTCGGCGGGCTGAACTATCGCACGACGCACAAAGAAAAGGCGCTCATAGCCGCGATCATCTCGATGCACGGAAAGCGTGAGCTGGGAGCTACGTTCGCGCCTTTGAGCGCGATTTTGCCGGACGCCGCCAAGCTTGCCTGGCTCAGCTATATTTTGGAGCTTGCGCGCCTCCTAAGCGAAAACGCGCTGAAAAATTTAGAATTTAGCTTTGAAAATTCCACTCTTAAAATCTCCGGCGCCGATAATTTGATAATGCTTAAAGGAAGCCTTAAAAAGCTCTCAAAGCCCGCAATTTTTGCGATAAAATTCCTTTAAATAGCGCCCTGCTTGTTGCGCAAGCTTAAGGCGGGCGGAGTTCGTTTAATTTTATGAGCTTGAAGCGGGCGATCAATCCCTATCAATAGCGCTTTTTAAATTTTAATTCCATTCTCGGCTAAAGAATAAATGCTAAAAAATCCGTAGTCGGTGCGGACGTAAAGGCGTTCGCCCGAGATTTCAATAAAAGCCGACAGCGGCGAATTTATCGGCACGCTTTGACGTAAAGGCGTTCGCCCGAGATTTCAATAGCAGCAGTTTTGACGCAGTGCTCGCACTCAAACTCGCCTAAGAGGCGAAAATCCTTCAAGCTAAATGCTTTAAACCTGCCATAAAAATACGTAAGAAAAATTTGATCGTTTGCGGCAAACCTTATTACGCTTCTTGGCAAGGTTTTTGGTACGCTTAGACGCTTTTTGCTTGCGACGTCCCAAAAATACAGCTCATCAAAGCCGTTATTTACGACCAAAATTGCGTCATTTTTGATAAGCCCCACGTTTAGGGAGTGGATATAGCCCACGTCGCATTCGATACGGCAAAGCTCGGCGAAGTCTTTTAGGCGGTAGAGCCTAGCGACATTTTTGCCGTTTTCATCCCCACAGGCTACACAAATTTTATTGCCGAAGCCTATAGCTTTCGCCGAAAAATCCGTTTTAAAATTTAGCTTCTTGTCGCTTCCGAAAGCTAAAATTCCATCCGTGCCGCAGGCTAGAATTTCGCCGTTGCCGCTTAGACTGGAGCTAAAGCCTCCTCCTGTGATACCCCAGGCTTCAAAAAGCCTACTGAATTTCTCTCCATCAAAAAGAAAGAATTCGTGGTCCAAATCAAGCACCAAGGCCTTTTTGGTAGCAGTCATTTTCCATGCTAAAATTTTTGGTAGCTTAATTTGCGCAAGAGTTCTTAGCTCGCCGTCCAACACGATTAAATAATCGCAGCCGTGCTCGTCAAAATTACATTTATAGACGTAAAATTTATCCTCAAACTCGGCAAATCCAAGCGCCCCGCTGTATCCGCCGCCGATATAGGCATGCGCTATTGCCTCGCCGAATTTTGCTTTTTTGTTTTCATAGATGAAGCCCTTTTTTAGGGCATCAACTTGCTTTTTTACGAAAGCTTTTTGCAGAGCATCGTGGTTTGCGAATTCTTTAGAACTCAGCCTTTCTTTGCCGTTTTGTAGCGTCTTTGAAATCAAACTAAGCCCTTGCGTTTGAAGTAGAATTTCTTTCTCGCCGTCGGTAAATTTTTTCATAGCAGCCCCCTAGGTATAAATTTGAAGTCTAATTTCAAAATTTTAAAGCTTAAACTATGGGGTACGGCAAAGCTGTTTAAAATCTACCGAGCGCTTCTTTGACGTGATCCTCTGCCATGTCTATATTCCACATCGGCTCAAAAACTAGATCAATCTCCACCTCGCCGACGCCCTCCACGCTCTCGGCACCCGCGCGCACCCATTCCACCATCATCTCATGCAGCGGGCACGACTGAGTCGATAGCGTCATAGTGACTTTGGCGTTGTTCGCCTCATCTATCGCTACGTCGTAAATAAGTCCCAGCGACACGACGTCAAAGCCCACCTCAGGGTCCACTACGGCGCGAAGCGCGTCGTAAATTTGCTCCTTCGTTACTTTCATTTTTCCTCTCCGAATTTTATGTAGTTAAAGATATTTACTATGTTGATTAGCACCAAAATTATACTTACCGCTTGCAAGATAACCGCAGGCGTTAGCGCTCCAAGGCCCGCGCACGCAAGCGCTAAGACGTTTGACACGCAGGCTGCGTAGGCGATCTTTTTGATTATCATATCCTCGAGCATAGGGATTTTGCGCTTGCCGACGAAGGGCGAGACGTAGTGGTACCAGATGAGAAAGGGCGCGATTTTATAAAGGTGCGCGACGATGAAGGCGAACAAAAAGCCGTATAGCAGCCAAAACGCCGCCAAATCTGCGCGATCTGCGATCCAAAATGCGCCGCTAAATCCCAAAGCCGCTAGCGAGATGTAGACGTTTAAATTCCAATAATCGATCGCTTTTCGCACGCGCCTGGCTAGGATGTAGATCGTCTGAGCCGCAAAGCTCGCAAGTGCGGCAAGTGCGATAAAAATTCCAAAGTCTTTTAGCAAAAACGGCCCCGCGAGCAGATACAGCGCCAGCGAAGCTTTTGCCGGCGCGAAGCTTAGATCGTGCGCCAGGCTAAACATCGGCAGCAGCACGCACGCAGCGCCTACGATGACGAAAAATACAAAACCCAGCACGAAGTATATGTGATAGGATAAAATTTCTGAAAAATATACTCCGAAAATCTCCACGCCGCTAAGCGCTAGCACGAGCGCGAAGCCAAGGCTGATCCCTACCGCCAAAAACGCAGCCGAGATCGCAAGCGCAACGGCGGGGAAGCTCCATTTGGGCGTGCCGATGAAGCTTAGCGCGTAGCAGATCGTAAAATAAAATAGGCTAAGCAGCAAAACGGTGCCGCCTGCGTGCATCAGCGAGATATTTGAAAGTAGCAATCCCGCGCTTAGCAGAGCCACGCCCGCAGCGTAAGCAAAGAGATTTAAAAACGCAAATTTGACGGTGAAAAATTCCTTTTGGATGATGACGGAGGTGAGCTGGTAGAGCGCTCCGATGATTATGCTGATTACAAATCCCAGCAAAAATACGTGAAAAAAGCTCGCCGTCTGCGGCGCCTGGATCGCGCCGAAATCCGCCTTTAAAAAGCTCGCCACGCTTAGCAGCAAAAAGATAAAGCCGCAGATGAAATAGCCGCCTACGATGCGAAACGGCGGCGAAAATGTCGTGATATTCATCTAAATTTTAAAGCCCCTTAGCCGTGGCATTTTGCGTCGGTATCAAAGCCCTCATTGACCGCGCCGGGCTTTAGGCTGATGGTGAGCTTGACCGCGTCGCCGTCCAGATCCTCGCGGGCAATGTCAAATTTAGACTCGATTTTCGGGATCAGCCCCATCGGAAATTTATGATTGACCATGACCACCTTTTTGGTTTCGTCTTTTACGAAATTTAGCGCCACCAGCGCATTTACCATCGGCTCGGGCGGAACGCATTTGCGCGAATCAAAGCCGATGTATTCTACGCCGCCTTGTGATTTTTTATAAAATTTCACCGTAGCGCCCGTCGCGTCGAACTCCTGCCAGTCTGTGAAAAAATCCATACCTGATCCTTTTTTAAAATTTCGCGCGATTATATAGCAAATTTTAAAATTTTGAAATGAGGTAGGTCAAGTCCTATTTGGAATTTGTAAATTTAGCCGAATTTTAATACACTACGCGTTAAAATTTTAAATCCGAGGACCATTATGCAGACCATCACGATTATCGATACGTTCGGCTTTTTTTTCAGGCTCTACTACGCTATGAGCGGGCTAAAGACTAAAGACGGCAAACCCAGCGGCATGGTGAGCGGGTTTGCGAGCTTCATCGCAAATCTTTCGAAGGAATTTAAGAGCGATTATATAATTTTCGCTTTGGATAGCAAGGGCAAGACCTTCCGCTCAGATATCGATCCCAACTACAAAACTAACCGCCAAGCCCCGCCGCCCGCGCTTTTGCAGCAGCTGCCGGTCTGCATCGAGATGATCGAAAAGATGGGGCTTTACTCGCTCGGGCGCGAGGGCTACGAAGCGGACGATCTCATCGCAAGCGTCGTTAAAAAGCATGGCGCCACGCATAAAATCAACATCGTTACCTCCGACAAGGACCTGTATCAGCTCATCGGCGAAAACGTTAAAATTTACAGCCACGGCAAAAAGATGCTTTATGGCAGAGAGGAGTGCTTGCAGCGCTACGGCGTCTATCCCGAGCAGATCGTGGATTTTTTGGCGATCTGTGGCGACAGCGCCGATAATATCCCGGGCGTGCGGGGCATCGGCGACAAGGGGGCGAAGAAGCTTTTGGACGAGTGGGGTTCGCTTGATGGGATCTATTCAAATTTAGACCGCCTGCCGCAAAACAAACAGCGCGAGTATCTGATAGAGGGGAAGCAGAGCGCCTACATAAGCAAGCGCCTGGCCACGCTTTACGACGAGCTGGAAATCCCGCCTTTAGAGGATGCGAAATTTCCGCAGCAAAATCCGCTTTTTAAAATCCGCGAAATTTTAAAAGATTACGCGCTAAATAGGCTTCTTTCTGCGCTAAGCCTGCAGGAGCAGAACGGACTTGATCTTTGGGGCGAGGGCAAAGGCGCAAGCGCAAAAAGCTCCGTTTTGGGCGCGGGCGGGAAGGGTTCCGCCGCAGAGCCGTCTCGCGGCGGATCTATCTTGGACGCTGCCGTAGGGGGGATAGACGGGCAAAATTCTATCCCGGGTGGCTCCTCTTGCGGCGGACAAAATTCCGAGAGCGCTTTTAAAATGCCATTTGAGCCCATTTGTATCACCGATGCTGCGGAGCTTGCGAGGCTGTGCGAAGACGTTAGCGCCGAGACCTTGGTGAGCTTCGATACGGAAACCACTAGCATCGACAGCAAAAGCGCCAAGATCGTGGGCTTTTCGTTTGCGTTTAACGAGGAGCGCGCCTACTACGTCCCGCTCGCGCATAGCTATTTGGGCGCTCCGGCTCAAATTTCTTCGGATGCGGCAAAAGCTGCGATCGGCTCGCTGTTTCGCGGATATGTCGTGGGGCAAAATTTAAAATACGATTTTGAGATCGTGAAAAATAATTTTAATATCGAGCCTGCTGCGCGCTTTGCCGATACGATGGTGCTAGCGTGGCTGCTCGATCCCGCAAACGCCGTGGGGATGGACTCTATCTCGCCGCGGTATCTGGGGTATGAGACTGTGCATTTCGGCGACGTCGTTAAAAAGGGCGAAACCTTCGCCTCCGTGGAGCTGGACGCCGCTACGATCTATGCGAGCGAGGATGCGTGGGTGACGCTGAGGCTGTATTTTAAACTCAAACAGCTGCTCGAACCCGCGCTTTTTAAGCTCGCGCAAGAGCTTGAGTTCCCGTTCGTGCGGGTGCTTTGGCAGATGCAAAGATGCGGCATCAAGATCGACGCGGAGATGATAAAGCGCCTTATCGCGCGCAACGAAAAGTCCCTGCGAGCGCTCACGGATGAAATTTATGAGCTTTGCGGCGAGCAGTTTAACATAAACTCTCCCGCTCAGCTCGGCGCCGTGCTTTTCGAACGGCTTGGGCTTCCTGCGGCGAAGCGCACGAAAACGGGCTATAGCACCGACGAAAGCGTGTTAAAGGATATTACGGCGCTGCATCCTGCGGTGGGTAAAATTTTAGACTACCGCGAGCTGTTTAAGCTGCAAAGCACCTATTGTGAGCCGCTGCTACAGCTTGCCCTTGCAGATCCGCAAAACCGCGTCAGATCGAATTTTTTGCAGACCGGCACGGCTACCGGGCGGCTAGCGAGCAAAAATCCGAACCTGCAAAATATCCCCGCGCGCGGCACCTTTGCGAAGGACGTACGGGACTGCTTCCTAGCAGAGGAGGGCTACTCGTTGATCTCGCTTGATTACTCGCAGATCGAGCTGCGCCTGCTCGCGCACTTTTCGCGCGATCCTGCGCTTTTGGCGGCGTTTAGGGCGGATGAGGACATTCACGCGCGCACGGCGATCAGCATCTTCGGCGACGCGCAGCCCGCGCACCGCACGATCGCAAAGAGCATAAATTTCGGCCTCATCTACGGCATGGGCGCGGGCAAGCTAAGCGACAGCCTAGGCATCGCGCGCGCCGAGGCGAAGGGCTATATCGAGCGCTATTTCGCGGCGTTTTCCACGATCAAGGAGTTTTTGCAAAGCATAAAATCGGACGCGAAAGAAAGCGGCTACGTAAGCACGCTTTTTGGGCGCAGGCGCTATTTCGATTTTGCAAACGCGCGCAACAACATGGTCTATGCGAGCTACGAGCGCGAGGCGGTGAATACGAAATTTCAAGGCTCCGCCGCCGATATCATCAAAAAGGCGATGGTTGAGATTTCGCCGCTGCTAAGCGGCGAGGCGCGGCTGATATTGCAGATCCACGATGAGCTGATCTTCGAGGTGCGGGACGATTTGGCGCAGAGCTTCGGCGAGCGCGCGCAGGAGATAATGCAAAGTGCGGCGAGCCTAAACGTGCCTTTAAAGACGAGCCTAAACATCGCCAAGCGCTGGGGCGAGCTGAAGTAGCTCCGCTAAATTTAAAGTGCGGCTAAAATTTAGATGCCGCGCGGAATTTTAAATTTTGAGCATGACAGAGCCTAAATTTGCTCGTTTGATAAATTTAATTGCGCTAAATTTAAACCGAGCGATTACGAGTGGCTAACGGATTATACGCGCGCCGTGTAAAATTTAACGAGTGAAAATTCATACAAAATTTAGCCCGCGAGAAAATGGACATAGGTTTTGCAAAAAGAGATTTTTGTAAGATGAGATGATCGGCGGCGGGTCTTTTTAAACCCGCCCTGCGCGCCAGTTTGTAAAGACCGCTCCCTTATAGCCTCACGAGCGAAGCTATAAGGATTTTGGACGAAATTTTGGCATGAATTCTGCGCGCCCGCGTAAATTTTTACAAGCCTGCGTAGAAATTCCGCGAGCTTGCGCAAATTCTGTGCCGCCTATTTTTTAGATTTTTCTAGCGCGGCGGTAAGGTCCGCTATGAGATCGTCCGCGTTTTCGATGCCTATGGCTAGGCGCAGCAAATTTTGACTGATGCCGATGCGCTCTTGCAACTCGCGCGGATAGCTCTCGTGCGTCATCGACGCGGGATGGCAGATCAGGCTCTCTACGCCGCCCAGGCTCACGGCTAGATCGAATAGCTCAAGGCTGCGCGCAAAGGTTTTATAGTCGTATTGCGGCTTAAGCACCAGCGAGATGACCGCTCCGATACCGCTAGCTTGGCGATTTTGTATCTTTTTTTCGCTCGCAGAATGCGAGCCTGCAAAATTTACCGCCTCTACCGCAGGATTGCCGCGTAAAAATTCTATTATCTTTAGCGTATTTTCACTCTGGCGGTCGAAGCGCACGCTTAGCGTTTTAAGCCCGCGTATGAGCGAATACGCGTCGGTAGGCGATAGCGTCGCGCCCAGAGTGTTTTTCATAAATTGAATTCTTGCGGCAAGCTCGTCATCATTCGTCGTAACGATGCCGGCGATCAGATCGGCATGCCCGCCTATGTATTTGGTCGCGCTATAAACCACGACGTCTGCGCCGTGCTCTAGCGGGCGCTGATAATATGGGGTCAAAAAGGTATTATCCATAACCACAAGCGCGCCGTTTTTGTGCGCGAGCTCGCTGATGCGCTCAATATCGGTTACTCGCAAAAGCGGATTTGATGGTGTTTCGATGAACACCATTTTGACGTCGCTCGGAATTTCGCTGATCGAATTCAGATCGTCCACTAAGTCGTAATTGACCCCTTGATTTTTAAAAATCCCGCTTACGTAGCGATAGGTGCCGCCGTAGACGTTATTATTTAGCAGCACGCGATCGCCGCTTTTAAGCAGCGAAAACGCAGCGCTCGTAGCCGCCATGCCCGAGGCTAGCGCGAAGGCGTATTTGCTGCCTTCGAATTTTGCAAAAAGCTCCTCAAAGGCGTTGCGCGTAGGATTTGCGCCGCGCGAATAGGCGTATTTGCCGAAATCATCCAGGCTTTCTTGCACGAAGGTGCTGGCTAGATATATCGGCGGAATCACCGCGTTGTGGGGGTTGGACTTGGCCTCTATGCCCTTTACGATTAGGGTATCTATTTTCATCTTTTCTCCTTGAAATTTAATGGATTTAAAAGCTCATCGCTCCGATAAATTTAGCTATGCGCTCGTCGCTGCTACCGAAGAATTCCTCTGCGTCGCCGTCGAATGCGATAACTCCGCCGTCTAAGAATAAAATTCTATCTGCGATCTTGCGTGCAAAGCCCATATTGTGTGTAACGATGATGAGCGAGCGATCCTCTGCGGCAAGCTCGGCGATAGTCTTTAACACCTGCGCCTCAAGTTCGGGATCAAGCGCGCTCGTAGGCTCGTCCAGCAGCAAAAACTCAGGCTGCATAGCAAGTGCTCGCGCGATCGCCACGCGCTGGCTCTGACCGCCGGAGAGGCGAGCCGGATACGCGCCAGCTTTATCCGCCATGCCGACTTTTTTTAGCAGCGTCATTGCATTTGCCTCGGCAAGCTCGCGTGGCTGTTTTAGTACGTGTACGGGCGCTTCGATGACGTTTTGCAAGACGTTGAGGTGCGGAAAGAGATTGAAGCTTTGAAAAACCATGCCCGTATGCGCGCGGAACGGATGATACTCGCTTGTTTTATGCGGAGCGTCGAAATTTATCTTAAACTCGCCTAGCTGTAGCTCGCCGCCGCTTGGAATTTCGAGCAGATTTATGCAGCGCAGCATCGTGGATTTGCCGGAGCCAGAGCTTCCTAAAATCACCGTCGTTTGCCCGTCGTGAAATTCTAAGCTTAGCCCATTTAGCACAACGTGATCGCCGAAGCGCTTAGTTAAGTTCGTAAATTTTATCATCACACGAACCTTGAAAATCGTCGCTCTAGCTTGGATTGCAAAAACGTAAGAAGGGTGCAGACTGCTAGATAAAATAGCGCCGCCAGCACGTATAACGTGAGCGGATCGAATGCCCGCGCAGCAATACGTTGAGCGACCATAAACATATCGACCATCGTAATCGAGGCTACGAGCGAAGTGTCTTTAAGCGTAGAGATAAATATATTTGATAGCGGCGGCAGCGATATGCGCGCTGCTTGCGGAGCGATAATGCGGCGCAGAATTTGAGCGTAGCTCATGCCTAAAGAGGTAGCCGCCTCCCATTGTCCCTTTGGCACTGATAGGATCGCAGCTCGCACCGCCTCTGAAGCGTAAGCGCCGATATTGAGGCTAAAGGTAATGATCGCAGCAGCCCAAACATCAAGTGTGATCCCAACGATTGGAAGTCCGAAATAGACGATAAAAAGCTGCACCAAAAGCGGAGTGCCGCGAAAAATCCAAATATAAATTTTGCTTAGCTGCTTTAAAATTTTAAAATTTGCGATGCGTGCGACCGCCGTCAGCACCGCAAGCACGAGCCCGAGCAGAAATGAGATTATCGTAAGCGGGATCGTAACTTGTAACAGGGCTAGCGCCATCGGCTCTAGCGAGCTGCTAACAAGCTCTAAAATTCTGCTTGTTTCGTTCATTCACTCACATCTTTGCCGAAATATTTAAGCGAAATTTCTTTTAGCCTGCCTTCGGCTTTGAGTTCGTTTAAGGCTTTGCTGATTTGATCTGCGAGCTCTTTATTGCCCTTTTGCACGATTGCAGCGCTATAATCGACATCTTTTAGCTTTGCAGCGATCTTAATCGGAGCGTCCGGGCGCTGCTTTAAAAAGTCGTAAAATACGGTATTATCGCGCACGACGGTATCTACGCGGCGAGCGATCAGTAGCTCCATACTTTTAGCGAAACTATCGACGGTTACGTTTTGCGCGCCGTATTTTTTAGCGACTTGCGCCCAGTTGCTGGTAGCAGAGTCCGCATTTTTCTTGCCTTTTAAATCCTCGAAGCTTTTAATGTCGTTGTTATCTTTATGCACGATGATAGCTCCGTAAACGACGGTGTAGGGCACTGAATACTCATATTTTTTCTTGCGCTCATCAGTAATGCTTACTTGATTAAACACAGCGTCTGCCTTGCCTGCATCAAATGCTGCAAGCATCGCATCCCAAGGCGCGGTTAGAAATTCTATTTTTAGACCAAGCTTTTCGGCGACTGCGCGCGCGACATCTACGTCGTATCCTACGAGCTCATTTTTGTCGTTATAATACGAAAATGGCGAAAAGGTGCCTTCCGTAGCTACTTTAAGCGTGCCTTCGCGTAGCGTTTTAGAGTTTGCGACGCATATTAAAAGCGCGCACGCAAGCAAAGTTTTTATTAAATTTTTCATAATTCCTCCAAAATTTTATGAGCGAAATTTAAAATGCGAAATTCCGCCCAACCAAGTTTAAAATTCCACGCTTCAACTAAGCGGTCGTAAAATTTACTCCGTAATGTCTTTGCCAAAATATTTAAGTGAAATTTCTTTCAGCACGCCTTTTTGCTTTAGCGATTTTAGCGCGGAATTTATCTGCGCCGTCAGCTCATCATCCTTTTTAAGCAGCACAGCGGAATAGATCGGCTCATTGCCTTGAGCTGCGATCTTTAGCGGGGCGTTCGGGCGCTGCTTCATATAGTCGAAAAATGTGATGTTGTCGTTGATCGTAGCGTCTGCGCGACGAGCTATGATGAGCTCCACGCCCTTGCTAAATCCGTCTGCTGTGACGATCTCAGCGCCATAGCTGCGCGCCATGTCAGCCCAGTTGCTGGTAGCGGAGTGGACGCTTTTTTTGCCTTTAAGATCCGCAAAACTCTTAATCTCCTCGTTATCAGCTCGCACTACTAGCGCAGCATAAGCCACGGTATAAGGCTCGCTGAAATTATATTTTTTCTTGCGCTCCTGCGTGATGCTTACTTGATTCATCGCTATGTCCGCTTTGCCTGCGTCAAATGCCGCGAGCATCGCATCCCACGGCGCGGTTAAAAATTCCGCCTTTAGCCCTAGCTCTTTTGCTAATGCACGAGCGATATCGACATCAAAGCCGGTAAGATTATTTTTCTCGTCATAGAAAGAATACGGCGAGTAAGTCCCCTCTGTGGCTATTACGAGCGTGCCCTCTTTGAGCGTCTTAGCGCTTAGGGTGGCGGCGATCAGCGCTGTTGCGAGCAGGGCTTTAAATATTTTCATTACATCTCCTTGAAATTTAGCTATCGCTCGCGCTGCGGGCAGATGCGCGATTATATCGTGCGGAATATATAATTTTTATTAAAAATTTTAAATTTTAGTAAGATGTGATACAAAATTTCGCCTGTATGGCAAAGCTTTAGCGTCATATATTTTTAAAATTTTGACAGAGGTGATTTATAAAATTTCAAGTTTATTAGGTAAAAGTATCACAGAAGGAATTCAGCCTGCGATATAAAATAAAATTTGCAAGTATTTCGAGGCGATTTTTTGAGTTAGAAGCTAAAATTTTGCGCAAGCTAGACTTCTGCTTGCAGTTGCGAGCGCAAGAGAAGCAAAATTTCTCTCAAAAGCGCTCGCAAGATGATCCTTTTAGAAAAAGACAAGCCGCTAACGAATTTGCCCGCCTCCGCGGACGACGTATTTATAGGTCGTAAGCTCCCTCACCCCCATCGGTCCTCTGGCGTGCAGCTTTTGCGTGCTGATGCCGATCTCGCCGCCGAATCCAAACTCGCTGCCGTCGCTAAAGCGCGTCGAGGCGTTGGCGTAGACGACCGCGCTGCCGACTTCGTTTAAAAACCGCTCGATGTTTGTGTAGTTTTCACTCAAAATCGCGTCCGAATGTCCGCTGGAATGCGCGTTTATAAAGCCAATCGCCTCACCCGTATCCCGCACCGCGCGCACGGCTAGCACGAGATCCAAAAACTCGGCGCCAAAGTCGCTCTCGTCGGCAGTCTTGACGTTTGCTACACCACGCAGCTCCGACTCGCACGCGCCCAGTAGCTGCTCGCTCACGCGAAACTCGACCTCCGGCATCTCGTGCACAAGCTCTGGTAAAATTTCGCCTACCACGCGCTCATGCAAAAGCACGCACTCTACGGCGTTGCAGACGCTTGGGCGCTGGGTTTTGGCGTTTTTGATTATCTTCGCGGCCTGCTTTAAATTTGCGCTCTCATCGACGAAGATGTGGCAAACCCCCGCGCCCGTCATGATGATCGGCACGGTCGCGTTTTGCGCTATAAAGTCTTTTAAGCTCTTGCCGCCGCGCGGTATCAAAACGTCGATATACTCGCTCATTTTCGCCATTTTCGCCACTACTTCGCGTTCGGCGCTCTCCACGAGCTGCACTGCGCCGCCCGGTAAGCCGAATTTCGCCCCGGCTTCGTTAAATAAATTTACTAAAAAGATGTTTGAATTTAGCGCGCTTGCACTGCCTCGCAGGATCGCTGCGTTGCCGCTTTTTAGCGCCAGAGCCGCCGCGTCGATACTGACGTTTGGACGGCTCTCGTAGATGATGCCGAGCACACCCAGTGGCACGCGCACGCGGCTGATTTGCATGCCGTTTGGATGGCTCCAGCCGCCTAGATTTTCGCCCACGACCTCTGCAAATCCCGCCACTTCGCGCACGCCCTGCGCCATCGCCTCGATACGGGCGTCGGTTAGCCTTAGACGGTCTAGCAGCGCTGCGTTCAAGCCCGATCTCTCGCCATTTGTAAGGTCTTTGGCGTTTGCCGCTTTTATCGCGTCTTTTTGTGTAAGTAGCTCGTCTGCCACGGCGTTTAAAATTTCAAATTTAGCCTTGCTACCAAGTCTCAAAAGCTCGCCGCAAGCGGCCTTTGCGCGCTTACAGATATCTAAAATTTCGTTCATTTTCGCTCCTTAATCTATAAATCAAATCGCATGCTGCGTATAAAAATGCCGCGAGCGTCGCTTCTATCGCGTCTAAAATTCCAGTGCGTCTTATTTTTATCCGCGCACGACGGCTTAAATTTAGCGCGCTTTGGGCCATTTTATTTCGGATTTTCTTGCGTCAAAATTTCGCTTACTCGCCGGGCATTACGCCCAACCTTCTCATTTCAATTCGCGCATAGCGCTTTTACGTAATCCGCCGGCTCATATCCGCGCAGTTCAAAAACGTCTAGCTCGCCGTTTTTATCGGCGTCCGGTTCGTCAAATTTTGCCGTCCACGCCGCACCCGCCAAAAGTAGCGCAAAAAATATAATCTTTTTCGTCTTCGCCCTCCGTTTGAAATTTTAAACGCACAGAACACGGCTAAAATTTCATTGCAGCGCGATATTATCCGCATGTATCGCGTCATCGTCGCTTTTGTAGCCTAAAGCCTGCTCTATCTCATCGCTTTTTGCGCCCGCTATGCGCGCAAGCTCACAGCTTGAATAGTTGCTAATGCCGTGTGCCAGCAGCTTGCCGTCCGCCATGCAGAGGCTTACGATCTCGCCGCGCTCAAATTCGTCGCGCACCTCGGCAATCCCGACCGCAAGCAGGCTTTTGCCCGATTTTATCGCCTCTGCCGCGCCCGCGTCGATAATCACCGTGCCTTTGCTAATCGCGCCGTATGCGAGCCAGTATTTACGCGAGCTAAGCCGCGCCGCGCCCGCGCTAAAGAGGGTGCCGACCTCCTCGCCCGCCGCGATTTTAAGCAAAATTCCGTCCGTGCGCCCGTTTGCGATGATCAGACTCGTGCCGATTTGATTTGCCATTTGCGCCGCCGCGATCTTGGTCGCCATGCCGCCCGTGCCGAATTTACCGCCCTCGCCGCCTGCCATTTTGACGACGCGCTCGTCGATTTTTTCGATAAAGCTTAAAAGTTTTGCGTCCGCGTGCTCGCTCGGATTTTTGTCGTACAACCCGTCGATATCGCTTAAAATCACGAGCAGATCAGCATCGATTAGCCCCGCAACGAGCGCACTTAGCGTGTCGTTGTCGCCCACTTTCAGTTCATCTGCTACGACGGGATCGTTTTCGTTTATGATCGGCACGATGCCGCGCGAGAGTAGCTCCGCGCAGACGTTTCGCACGCTAAGATAGCGCGCCCTGTCGCTAAAATCGCCGCGGCTTAACAGCAGCTGCGCGATAATGCGGTCATGCGCCCAAAACAGCCGCTCGTAAAGATGCATCAGCGCGACCTGTCCGACCGCAGCTAGAGCCTGCTTGCGGCTTAAAATTTTAGGTCTTTGCGCGATACCTAGCAGCCCCATGCCCGCGCCCACGGCGCCCGAGCTTACCAAAGCCACGCAAAAGCCCGCATCTTTTAGCTTGCAAATTTGCGCGACTAGACTTTTGATAAGCCGCTCATTTAGAGAACCGTCCGCATTGGTAAGCGTTGAGGTACCGATTTTTACGACGATACGTTTTGCGCCGCCCAGAAGCTCTTTTCTGTCCATTTTCCGCTCCGAAATTTTTGAAAATTATATCGAAAACGGCTTATTTTAAATTTTATGTTTTAAGCTGGGTGGATGCGAGCTTTGGCTAAAATTCATTCCCGAATAAAATTCGGCAGCTTCTAAATACGAGAGATAAAATTTTTTGGGTAAAAGTTTGATTATAAAGTAGTCGTATTTGGCGTAGTAAATTTTCTTATAAAGCGTAGAGATAGTCTGTTTACGAAGATCGTAACGGGAGATAAACTCCCGTTATCGCGCGAAATTTTACTGATTTAAAATTTACCGGATCCTTGCTAAAGCGCGACGTTGAGACTTAGTTGCATCTCCACGTCGTCGCTAACGAGCAAAATTTTCTTCATTTTAGCCTACTTTTTGGTGGCATTGCCTTCTTTATCTTCAGTCTTCACCTCTTTCGGCCCCACATAATCCTCCCCGAAATAAGCCTTTTTTATCTCTTCTTTTTTGATTGCGGCTTTCTTTTCGTAGATTTTGTATTCAGGCTTCCAGTAGTTTAGCATGTTGTTTAGTCCGCTGTGGCCTACCTCGGCGTGACAGCTAGCGCAGGTTAGTTGCTTATCCGTATTTAGCAAGCTTTGATAGTGAGCGTGCATCTTTTGAGCTTGCGGGCTCGTTAGCTTATTATCCACCAAATTCGTATGGCAGCTAACGCAACCGTTGTCAAATACGAAGTGCTCTCTTTTTTCTCTATTTTTATGCCAGTCTATAGCCTCCGGGTCTTTGAAGAAATGAATATATCCCTCCATTAGTCCGTTTTTGGCTTTAACTAGGACGTATTTGGCTAGGTTGTCGTGAGGTATGTGGCAGTCTACGCATTTAGCCCTTACTCCGCTTTTGCCTTTGCCGCTATGTACGTCGTTACTATAAGCTATAACCATAGGATCCATCTCGTGGCATACTACGCAAAACTTCTCTCCGCTAGTTTCTTCTAGGGCGTAATGCACGGGAAGTACCACTAAAAACCCTATAATGCCGCTTACTAATATAATAAGCGCTAGTACTTTCTTTGAAATTTTCATGGCGTTACCCCCATCCATTGCGGAACTTCGTGTTCGTGGCACTCCGTGCACATATTGGTTGATTTTTTATGCTCGTTGTGGCACTCGTCGCAGTATAGCGTAGGGCCGTCGTGAACCGAGTTGTGGGGATTTGCTTTTAGCAGATCCATGTATTCTAGTCTTTTAGCTATCTTTTTCTTGTCGCCGTGACAGGACAAACAGCCTTTATCGCCTATGGATTTAAATTTACTAGCGTCGTTTCCTTGTCCTTCGTGACAATCAAGACAGGTGAAGCTTAGCTTTTCGTGATGAGGTTTTAAAGGGTGTTTGGCTCGCAGCTCGTCGGTGACGTTAAGATCGACTAAAGACGTTATCTTTGCGCTTGGGGCGCCTGCGCTAAATGCAAAAGAGCATAGTAGCATAGATGCGCACAAGGCGAGAAACGCTTTATGTTTCATGCGAATTCCTTTCGGATGTCAAATTTACAAATTTAACTGCAAATTCGGCTTTAAATTTAAAAGTACCGCAAGCCGAATTTTCAAATTTAACTTTAAATTCAGCCTGCGATTAAAATAAAATTTGCAAGTATTTCGAGGCGATTTTTGGGGTTGCGCGGCTAAAATTTTGCGCAGGCTAGACAAAATAGTCTGTCAAGCAAAATTTTAGCAAGCTCCGCAAAAAGCGTCCGAAAGACGCCGAAAATTAGCCTATATTCTCTCCTGCGATCATACCGAATGTCAGACAATCTGCGATCGCCACGCTACCTAAGCGGCTAGCTCCGTGTACGCCGCCTGTGATCTCGCCTGCGGCAAATAGTCTTGGAATCGGCATCTCTGTTTGTAGCGAGATAACCTGAGCTTTGGTATTGATATCGATACCGCCCATAGTGTGGTGGAGTTTTGGCGTACCGCGCATAGCGTAGAAAGGCGGTTTAGAGATATCTACGCCGTTTGTAGTGGTTTTATCCATAGGTTTACCAAAGTCTTCGTCTTTACCGCCTTTAACGAAGCTGTTATATCTCTCGACGGTCTTTTTTAGCTCTGCGGCAGGGATTTTATAAGCTACAGCTAGTTCGTCTAGGGTTTCAAATTTCTTTAGTACGCCAGATTCCAGCGGTTTGGTGTAGTGCTCAGGTATGACCATGTTTTTTACGCCATCGCTATCGCAGAAGTTGATCGGATAGATATCGGCTTTTGCGTCGATTACTTTAAACATCGCTTGAGAGCGGGTGCGGCGGTCTGCCAGCTCGTTCATAAAGCGTTTGCCGGTTCTTGGATCTACTGAAATTCCGTAGCGGAAGCTTCCGTTTACGTTAAACATAGAGCCTACGCCAAAGCCTTTTTCGTCAGGGCATGCCCATGGACCAAATTGTATCCAGCTAAGTTGCACTGGAGTAGCGCCGATCCTAAACGCCTCTTTCATAGCGCCTGCGGTTGCGCCAGGGTGGTTGGTGCTATCTGTGGTAGGTAGGATAGATGGATCTTGGACTTGTCTAAAGAATACGTCGCGGCAAAATCCGCCTGCTGCTAGTACTACGCCTTTTTTAGCTTTTATAGTCTTTTTAGTTCCGGTAGTGTTTTCGGCGTCGTCTTTTTGGCTCTTTGGATCAAATTTATAATCCTCTCTGATGATCACGCCGTCTACGCCGCCGTCTTCGCCTAGGACGAACTCGTCAAATTTAGCTCTTTGTCTTAGCTCGCAGCCTTGAAGGTTTTTAAAGTATTCTACCATCGGCTGAACGATACCGGAGCCTGAACCGTTAGCGGTTTGAAGCGATCTAGGTACGCTGTGTCCGCCTGCGTGAGTAACTTTATCTATGTATTTAGCGCCGCATTTTAGAGTTAGTTTATATGCGTCTTGCGCGCGAGTAGCGATGGTGTCGATTAGATCTACGTGGTTTAGGCCGCGACCCGCTTTTAGGCAGTCTTTGATAAATAGCTCGTTGCTATCTTTGATGCCTTCTGCTTTTTGTTTGTCGCTGTTTGGAACGGCAAATATTCCGCCGTTAATTACGGAGTTACCGCCGACGCGTCCCATCTTTTCTAGGATTAGGACTTTGTTGCCCTTTTCGGCTGCGGTGATACCGGCTGCAAGTCCTGCAAAACCGGAACCCACGATAACTACGTCCCACTCTTCGTCAAATTTGACGTCTTTAGCGTTAACCGCAGCGTTTGCGTTTACGGAGCCGAGCGCTAAAGCACCCGCGCCAACTAGGCTCATTTTGAGCAGATCACGTCTTGAAACGTTTTCCATGATGTCTCCTTTATTTTACCGTTATACGGTTTTTCTGATGCCTAATTTTGGGAAAATTATACCCAAAGTTAAATAAAAGCAAAATAATATTATTTAAAAATTGTTTTTAAATTTTAAAAAACCGCCGCTGTCAAAAAGCCGCTTATCGGCTGCCTACTAGCTCTAAATTTAGACAAATTCTAAATTTAAATCTCTTCATAAAATTTTACGTTCGCTATGGGAGTGTATTCTGCGCCGGATAAAGACCCGCTAAAAGCAGGCTTTTATCTCTCGCAAAGCTTGCCGCATGCATCGGCGCGGCATCTGCTGCAGTGAGTCATCTGCGCTATGGAGCCGCCGATTAGCTTGCGCATGCTGCGAATTTCTTCATTCGAGGGCGATTTGATATTTGCAAAAGGGGTGTCATGCACGGGGATCATCGCCATACAGTTCATGATATCGGCTTGCCACTCTTTGGCTTTTTTGGCGATCTGGGGGACGTGATCCATATTAACGCCGGGGATTACGACCGTATTGATTTTTACGATCATGCGAGCTTCTTTTAGCTTGCGGATCCCCTCCTCTTGGCGCGCCTGAAGAATTCTAGCGCCCTCTTCGCCGCGGTAAATTCTATTTCCGTGGCGTACCCACGCATAAATTTTGCCGCCCACATCGGGCGTTACGGCATTAACGGTTACCGTCACGTGGCTCACGCCGATACGCACGATATCATCCACGTGCTCGGGCAGGGACAGGCCGTTTGTGGATAGGCAAAGTAGGGCGTGAGGGAAGCGGGCTTTGCATTTTTCAAAGGTCGCTAGGGTCTTGTCGGCATCACACATAGGATCTCCGGGTCCTGCGATACCGATGACCGAGATATCTTGTCTAAATTTAAATAGATTTTCTACGTATTCCACGGCCTCGTCCGGGCTTTGCACCCTCCCCGTTACGCCGGGGCGATTTTCGTTGGCGCAGTCGTAGATGCGGTTGCAAAAATTGCATTGGATATTGCAATGTGGCGCTACGGGAAGGTGCACGCGCCCGTAGGCGGCGGACGCCTTTTTGCTAAAGCAGGGGTGGTTGTCGAAAGAGGGTTTGGCGAAAAAATTCATCAATCTTTTTTCCTTCCGAATTTGATGGCGTCCACGTGGCAAACATCCATACAATCGCCGCAGTTCGTGCAGTTCATCTCGTCGGGCCTAGTGCCCATTTCGCATTTGCGCAAACAGGCGTTGCAGTTATCGCAAGCGTCTGTTTTATAAACGCGAAATATTGAAATTTTACGCAGCAGCTCCATTATGCCGCCGCTCGGACAGGCGAAGCGGCACCATAAATTTGCGACGATCAAGGACGCGGCGATGAGGGCCACGACGACGGCAGTGCGAACCGCCCAGTACCAGTCGGAAAATTTAAAAGACATGATAACGGCGTTTAGGTACTCGTCGCTGGTGCGGATAGGGATCATGACGCGAGGATTGCCGTAGATAAAATATACGCCGGCGCTAAGCAAAACGGCTAGAACCATGCCTATTTGCGCATATCGTAGCTTCTTATTGTTTTTTAGCTTAAGCTTAAAAGCGGCAAATTTGCCGAGCATTTGATTTACGAATCCGCCAGGGCAAAGCCAGCCGCAAAACGCGCGCCCGAGGAAAATAACCAGCACGGGGATAAATAGCCAAAAGCCGAAAAACACGGTCGCAATCCGCCCCCAGCACGTAACGATCGGACAGGATTGGCAGTTTACGAAAGGCACGATAAAAGGGCATCTAAAAATCCCATAATACGCCCATTGCCCGATCGCGCCGATAAAAATCAGCTGCACCAAGCGACGAATTTTAGTTAGCCTAGAGACTTTTTTCATCTTTGCCATATTTACGATACTAAACATCTTTTACACCAAACCTTTCTATGAGTTCAAGCCCGCGTGCCGAATGGATGGAGGTAAAGCCGTGCCGCTCGAAAATTTCCTGCCCGTCCGAGCAGACGAAGTCTGCAAAGTCATCGGCAAGCTTCTCGTCTTTTACGTATTTCATGATATTTAGCGTAAAGGTAAGCGGCCCGGGCGGGATGAGTTTCTCGTCGATAGGCATGTATTCGATTTTGTCTTTAAATCTATCGTGCGTCGTTAGGCGCTTTTCGATGATGGACGCATCACCCTTGCCATCTACCAGATCGCACATCATCTGGATGACGCATGAACCGTTGGCGATCATATTTTTCATAACAGGCTCGGTAAGGCCGGAATTTTTCAAAATTCCCTTTACCGGTCCGCTACCCGGAGGCGAAGCCCTTAGCGGCAACATCACCCGCACGCCGGGTTCCGCTAGATCCTTCAGATCGCGAATGCCCGCGGGATTTCCTTTCGGCACCACTAAGACGTAGTCGGTAAAACACAGCGGTCTAAAGCGAAGGCTAAGGCCAGCCTTGCGTAGTTTTTGAGAGAGCTCCAAAACGCGAGCTCCGAAAACCTCTGTCTTGCCCTGCAAGGCTAGCAGCGACTTCCCGAGCGCCCCCGCAAAGGCGCCGGTGTACTGGATATTATGCCCCGTTTTGGACTCGTATGCTGCGTTTATCTGCGCAAAAGCCTCAGATAAACCTCCGCACGACCAAACTTGCAGTGAATCGGGCTTAAACGGCGTGAAACCGGCGAGCATCGATTCGGGTCCGGCGATGGCTGCCGCTGCCAAAGCTCCTTTTAAAAAGCCGCGACGAGATACGTCTACTTCTTTAAATTTCATCTAACCTCTCCTTTCTTTGGCTTGTTTTTAAATTTAGAAAATTCTTCATTTTAAAATTTCGAGCTACCCGCTTAAAGCAGTTCTATAAACGCTTCTAGGCGCGTTCGAATTTGCCCGACGTCTTGCTTGGAGTAGTCAGTCTCCAGACTCATATAGCTTACTCCCGCTTCTTTGCTTGCCTCCTTTATTTTATTTGTCTCGATCGCGTAGGTGTGGCAGCCGCTTAACACGACGTCAACGACGCCGTCCGCTTGATACTCGCGTACGAAATCCTTGATAACATCTGAGCGCGCGTCGTTTTGATACATCACCGAACATGGAATTTTAAGGTAGCGTTCGGCGATATTTGCGACCAGATCGCCCTTTGTTTGCACTTGGTTTTGATAGCCTTTGGTGCCGGAGCAGTTTTCAAAGGCTACCACGTCCGCGCCCAGCTCCTCGATCTGCTTGATAACCTTCTCATACACGCCTCCGCTTGGACAGCCGGTGATGATGATCCGCTTTTTGCGAGTTTTCGGCGGCGTCATCTCCTTTGCAGCGGCTATGTAGGCGCGTATCATTTTAAGCTTCTCCTGCTTGTCGTATATAAAGTCGCTCGCAAATGAAATTTGATGAATTTCGCTGCCCGCTACCGGCATCGGATTTAGTTTGCCAAGCTCTAAAAGCTCCAACATCACCTTGCGCTCTTCGTTGTAAATTTGCACCGCATCGAGCAGCGCTTCATCGGTGATTTTCGTATCAAATTTTTGCTCTAAAACTTTGCGAAATTCCCTAAGCTCGTCGGTAAAAAGCTCCAAACTCTTGCCGCCGGTCATATTCGGTAGCTGCAGCACGTGGACGTCCTTGTGCTTTGCCAGCAGCTCATACATCTTTTTCTTACCGTCGCAGGTCGTTTCGCCTATGACGAGATCGCTGGCGTTCATATAGGGGCATTTTTTGGTAACTGCGTAGCCGTAGCTTGCCTTGATTAGCGGGCAAAGATTGCGCGGAAGCTCGGCGTGAGCCGCGTCTATCGGGCTTTCGTCATAGGCGCAAAGCCCAACCGGCACGGCGCCCGCGGCGTAAATAAGCTCCTTTGGCGAATAGGTGCAAAACATCCCCACTACGTGTTTGCCTTGCTCTTTTAGATCGTGCAGAGCCATTGCGTTGCGCTTTTTAAGCGCGTCAAAATCCATCTTCATCTCGTCTCCTTTGAAATTTCATTTGCTTTGCGTGCGCCGATAAGCGAAGCGCCCATCGCGCCGCAGTAGATTGCGTTTTCGTGAGTAAAAATTTCAGCCCCCAGATGCTCGCCTAGAAGCTGTTTGAAGAGCGGCACGTTGCTAAGCCCGCCGCTTAAAAAGTAAATTTGATTTTCCAGCCGTTTGATGAGAGAGGCGACCTTATGCGCGGATGAGTCCACGATGGCGTAGGCGATCTCGCTCGTTTCGGCTCCGTTTGCGCTTAGCGAGACGATCTCGCTCTCGGCAAAAACAGTGCAGGTCGAGCTTAGCTTGATCGCGGGATTTTTGCGGGCGGTTTTGTAAATTTCGCTTAGCTCTAACCCCAGGCGGCCCGCACTGATCTCTAAAAATTTGCCCGTGCCCGCCGAGCATTTGTCGTTCATGATAAAATCCGCGGGCTTGCCGTTTTCGATCTTGATTGCTTTTGTATCCTGCCCGCCCACGTCGATGACGGTGCAATCAGGCTCAAACAAAAAGTGCGCCCCAAGGCCGTGGCATAAAATTTCGCTCATGCTAAGCTGTGCGTACTCTACGCTGACGCGTCCGTAGCCCGTAGCTGTTACGAAGCCCTCGCCGTAGCCTTTTTGCTCTAAAATTTGCTTGATCTGCCGCGCGACTCTAACCGCGCTAAAGCCGCTTGGCAGCAAAAACAGTTCGCAAAATTTGCCGCGTTCGTTCATAACGGCGACCTTTGATGAGGTCGAACCGATGTCGATACCGATAAAATGCATAAAATTTAAATCCGTCGAAAAATATTTCTACGCCGTAGAACTTTATCGCAATCTTAGCTTTTTAAGACTTTTATATCGCTGAAATTTGGCACGGGCTCGGTGCGTATTTAAATTTAGCCTCACGCCGCGTTTGAATTGGTTTTAAATTTAGATTTAAATTTAGCGTTCGCGGGCGATTAGAATTCCGCTTAAAATCACCACCGAGATACCCGCTAGCACGATCGGACCGGGCAGCCGGTCGCCTAGCATAATGCCTAGCGCCATGCTAAATAGGATGTCGCTGTAGCTGATCGCGGCGACGATGCCCGCTTTGCGCGAAGCGGCGTAGGCGCGCGTCATGTAAATTTGAAAGTAGATCCCGCTGACGCCCAGAAGCGCTACGAGCACCCAGCCAAAAAGGCTTGGCGGGTTGAAATAAGCGAGCTTCGCTAAATCCGCGCCGCTGAAAAGTCCTAAAATTTTAACCTCGCTACCTTCAAGCGCCCAGCCCGCAGCCATCATCATCGCGCTTAGAAAGGTAGCGGACGAGACGAAAACCAGCACGATGAGGTTGGTGGCGTAGTGTTTGCGAAGCTCGCGCACGCTCGTGTATGCAAGCCCCGCGCACATGCCGCCGAAGATTCCCACTGCATCGGTTACGCTGATGCCGATGTGCGGGCGCACGACGAGTAAAATTCCGCCAAAGCCGAGCAGTATCGCAAACCAGCCGCGCGAGCTTAGCTTTTCGCCTAAGAAAAATGCCGAAAATAGCGCGGTGAAAATGGGCGCCGTCTTTTGGAAGGTAAAAGCGGTGCCAAGATCGATGTGGGCGATATTGTAGAAGGTCGCTAAGATACCGCAGCTGCCGATAAAGCCGCGAAACGCGAGTAGCCACGGCTTGCCGCCCGGGCCCAGGTTTTTTACCCGCCGTAGCGAAAATAGCACGATCGCGATGCCTACGACGTTGCGGAAAAACACGATCTCGGCGCTACTCATATGCTCTGCCATGACCTTGGCTAAAGCGCCGTTTAGCGCAAAATAGAAGCTCGCTACTAGCATATAATAAACGCCCAGATGTTTCAGCCAAAACGCGGAGTAGAATTTTTGTTTCATCGCGCGCTACTTTCGGTTCGCCACAAGTGTGCCCGCGACGATGATGAGTGCCATGCCCGAAAGCGCCATGAAACCGGGCAGGGCGTCGCCTAGCAGCAGCCCAAATAGCGTCGAAAAGATGATGTCTGTGTAGCTGATCGTAGCTACTATGCCCGCTTTGCGCGTCGCGGCGTAGGCCTTGGTGACGTAGGTTTGATAAAACAGCCCTAGCAGCCCCAGAAGCACGGCAAAGAGCCAGCCCTGCGCGTTTGGAATTTTAAATTTAGAAAGCATAAAGTTCAGCGCGGGCGCGTCTATAAATTTCGCCGCGATCATAAGCGCTACGGGCATTAGCGTGCCGGCAAGAAGCGCAGAGAGGATGATCGTATCGGAGCTATAGTATTTGCGCAGCCCGCGCACGGAGGTAAGCGCCATCGCGGCGAATAATCCGCTTAAAATTCCAAAAATATCGCTTGGCTGCAAGCCAAACTGCGGCTGAATCACCAAAACGATGCCCACAAAGCCCAGGCAGACCGAGGACCAGCCCATCGCGCCGAATTTTTCGCCGAGGGTAAAGTACGCAATGATCGCCGTCCAAATGGGCGCCGTTTTTTGAAAGGTAAATGCCTCGCCGAGGCTGATGTTTGCGACGTTATAAAAAAATACCATCAGCCCCAAAATCCCGATAATGCCGCGAAACGCGAGCGTAAAAGGATGACCGCCCTTGTTTGCGAAGCGCGCCGTACGGGGACGAGCCTTGATTTTATAAAGCAGGATCAAAAGTCCGGGCAGATTGCGAAAGAGCACGACCTCAAGCGATGAAATTTGCGCACCCAAAAGCTTGGCAAAAACGCCCGTAAGAGAGTTGTAAAAGCACGCCATCAGCATATAATACACGCTTAGATGGTGCAGAAAGAAGTTGTTGTATTTCATCGCGACCCTTTAAATTTGCGGAATTATACACGCATAATGATTAAATTTTAATATTCCGCCGTTTTAATATTTCGCCGCGCCGCCTGCTTTTGCGCACCCCGTGCGACGGCTCGGTTTTGTAATTCGGCGCTTGTATGCGCGGAATAGTCAAAATTTACTCAGCTGCGGGCTTTTATGCTTTCGCACGGTTGCGCCCGTTTCACGCTTTGGTTGCTAGTTTTCTCGTCCAGGCTTCAGTTTTAAAATTTTATAAATTTACGCGCAGCCCCAGTTTCGCGTCGTCCGCGGCGACGGATCGTGCGCTTTAAGGCCTTTTATCTAGGCGGCGTTCCGCTAGTGTCGCGATAAAATTTCGCTAAATTTAGCGCCTAAATTTTATAAAATTTTGCCGCCCGACTTGCGCGAGCGAGCGCGTAGAATTTGGCTTTAATCTATTTTTGGTTATAATCGCGCCAAAAACTACAAGGACGAACGTGAAAAGTTTGATCATCATCGGGCGCCCCAACGTCGGCAAGTCGAGTCTTTTTAACCGCCTAGCGGGCGCTCGCATCGCCATCACGAGCGACGTTGCGGGCACGACGCGCGATACTAATAGAACCGAAGCCGAAATTTTCGATCGCCGCGTGCGCGTGATCGATTCTGGCGGCTTGGACGACACCTCCGAGCTGTTTGCGCGCGTGCAGGCTAAGACGCTAAGCGAGGTCAAGGGCGCGGATTTGATAATCTTTATGACGGACGGCAAGCTGCTTCCGAGCGATGATGAGCGGCGGATATTTTTTTCGCTGCAAAGGCTCGGTAAGCCCATCGCCCTGGCGGTCAATAAGATCGACGGCAAGCGCGACGAGGAGCGTAGCTGGGAATTTAACGAATTCGGCGTTAAATTTTTCCCGATCTCCGTCTCGCACAACAGCGGCATCGACGAGCTGAAAGAGTGGATATACGGCTTTTTGGACTCTGCGCCCGCGCAGCAGGACGAGGATGAAATTTTTGATGATTTTATAGAGGGCTTTAACGACGAGGGCGAGCCGAAAGAGGGGCGCGACGAGGAATTTTATGCAGACAAAACCATCGGCGTGGGTATCATCGGGCGGGTAAACGTCGGTAAATCGAGCCTTCTAAACGCGCTTGTGGGCTCGCAGCGCTCGGTCGTGAGCGATTACGCGGGCACGACGATCGACCCGGTGAACGAAAGCACGGAATTTGAAGGGCGCACGCTCGAGTTTATCGACACGGCGGGCATTCGCCGCCGCGGTAAGATCGAGGGCATCGAGCGCTTCGCGCTAAATCGCACCGAAAAAATTTTACAAAACTCCGACATCGCGCTTTTGGTGCTTGACGCAAGCGAGCCGCTAAACGAGCTGGACGAGCGCATCGCGGGGCTTGCGGCTAAATTTGAACTCGGGCTTATTATAATTTTAAACAAATGGGATCTTTGCGAACGCGATTACGACGAGTTTTGCCGCGATCTGCGCGATAGGTTTAAATTCCTTTCCTACGCGCCGATCATCAGCGTCAGCGCGACGGACAAGAAGCGGATACATAAAATTTACCCGCTCATTTTGGATGTTTATTCAAATTTCACGCGCAAGCTCGGCACCGCAAGGATCAATGAGGCGGTAGAAGCCGCGATAAAGGCGCATCCGATACCTCGCGAGCGGGGCAAATCGGTTAAAATTTACTACGCCGCGCAGATCGGTTTTGCGCCGCCGAAGATCGCCCTTGTGATGAACCGCCCGCAAGCGCTGCATTTCAGCTACAAGCGCTATTTGATAAATAAACTGCGCGCAAGCTTCGCTCTTTCGGGAAGTCCGCTAGTGCTGCTGCCGCGCAAAAAAGGGGAGGGCGATGAAGAGCGGTAATATCGTACTCATCGGCTTTATGGGGGTAGGCAAGGGCACGGTAGCGCGGGCTCTGGCTGCGCAAAGCGGGATGTTTGCGCTTGATTGCGACGATATGATCGAAAGCTACGCCAATAAAAAGATCGGACAAATTTTTAAAGAGCAGGGCGAGCAGAGCTTTAGAAAGATGGAAGCGAGCCTTGCGAAATTTTTAGAAAAGTCCGTTCGCTGCGCCGTGATCTCCACGGGCGGCGGTTTTTACGCCGTGAAAAATTTAAATAAAATCGGCACCGTCGTGTATCTAAAATCAAGCTTTGAGGGGATTATTAATCGCTTAAAAAACAGCGAAAACGCGGAGAAAAAATTTGCCAAGCGCCCGCTGTTAGCGGATCTGCAAAAGGCCGCGGCGCTGCACGCTCAAAGAGACGGGGCGTATGAAAAAAAGGCCGACATCGTAATCGACGTCGAAAATAAAAGCGTAAAAAAGATCGTAAAAGAAATTTGCTCCGCCTGCGACGGGCTAAATTTAAAGGGGAAAAAGATGTCTAAACAAAAGCGCTCCGGCGGCGGCAAAAATTCCGAGCCGCACGGCAAAGAGGGTAAAAATGATAAGCTTGAAAAGAAAGAGGCGCTAAAGCAGAAGCTGTGCGAGCTGCTGGAGGGCTTAGAGCGTGAGCAAATTCCAAAGCGGGTGATCGCGTGGCACTTCGATCTTTACGAGCCTTACGCGCTGCAGCTGGCGGGATCGAGCAGTTATGACGCGGATGACGACGACTGGGCGTGCGAGGACGAGGATGAGTTTTATCCGCAAAGCTCGCGCTTGCAGCTTGAATTTTTAAGCGAGCTTTCGTGGCGACAGGTTTTAAAACTGCTCGTGCAGGCTCTGCGCGAGCTGCGAGAGCAGATGCCTAGCGCTAAAATTTTTAAGTGCAAGCACGTCGCCGTGGGTTTTGTGGACGGCGATTTGATTTTGATTTAAAGGAGCAATGATGAGAATTTTAACGGGTCTTCAGCCCAGCGGCAAGCTGCATTTGGGTAACTACTTCGCGAGTATCAAGCAGATGGTGGATGCGCAAAACGCGGGCGAGCAGATGTTTATGTTTATCGCAAACTACCATGCGCTCACGTCCGTAAGCGACGGCGCAAAGCTAAAAAATTCCACCTACGAGGCCGCCGCGGCGTTTTTGTCGCTGGGGATCGATCCGAAAAAGACGGTGTTTTGGGTGCAAAGCGACGTAAAAGAGGTGTTGGAGCTTTACTGGATTTTAAGCGGATATGCGCCGATGGGGCTACTCGAGCGAGCGCACGCATACAAAGACAAGATCGCCAAGGGTTTTGAGAGCAAGCACGATCTGTTCAGCTACCCCGTGCTGATGGCGGCGGACATCCTGCTATACAGCGCGGAGGTCGTGCCTGTGGGCAAGGATCAGATCCAGCACGTCGAGATCGCCCGCGACATCGCACTTAAATTTAACAACGCCCACGGCGAAATTTTAACTATTCCGCAAGCGCGCGTAAACGATGAAGTGGCGATCGTGCCGGGTACCGACGGCGCGAAGATGAGTAAGAGCTACGGCAATACGATCGATATTTTTGCAGATGCCGCAACGCTAAAGAAGCAAATTTCAAGTATCGTAACGACCTCCGAGCTGCTAGAGGCGCCTAAGCAGTGGCGCGGGTGCAATGTCTATAATATCGCGAAGCTATTTTTAAACGAAGCGGAGCAGACGGAGCTACAGGCTCGCTACGAGCGCGGAGGCGAGGGGCATGGGCATTTCAAGGCGTATCTAAACGAGCTAGTGCAGGGCTATTTCAAAGACGCGCGAGATAAATTCGAATACTATCAAAGTCACCGCGAAATTTTAGATGAGATGCTAAGACAGGGCGCGCAAAGAGCGGCTGCGACGGCTGCTTCATTGATGCAAAAGGTTCGCGCCGCCGTAGGGATTTATCGCTAAGGAGGGTGAGATGACGGATTACGCTAGAGAAATTTTATCTGACGGTAAGCTGCTTCGACAGAAGCTGGAAATTTTCTTGCAAACTCCTAGCAAGGTTGAAATTTACGCACGCGCCTGCGAGAAATTTTTCGCCGCCGGCAAGCAGCGCGAGCTAAATTACGTAAGCACGTGGAGTTGGTGGGCCTTTTTCGGCACGCTGTTCTTTTTTCTGTACCGCAAGGAGTATAAAATTGCCGCAGCCCTATTTGCCGTTATGGTGGCTAGCTGCTTTATTCCGTTTTTAGATGGGCACGACAGAACCATAGGAACGGCGATTAGCGTCAGTAGCGGGACTATGGCGAAATATTACGTTTGCGATAGTTTTGTTTCTTTGCTGGATAAACAGGACGATGAAGCCCTAAGAAAGGGCGGCGGCGTGAATAGATGGGCGATATGGCTCGCGGTAATATTTTACGCTTTGGTCGCAATCGTGTTTGCGCTGATAATTTCAAACGGCGGCAAAGCTTAGTCATTTTAAACGGCTTCCGCGCTCAAAAACGCTAAATTTTAAAAAGGAGTAAGAATGAAAGCGATCGTAACGGTGATCGGTAAGGACAAGGTCGGCATTGTGGCGGGCGTTTCGGCCAAGCTTGCGCAGCTTGGGCTAAACATAGACGACATCAGCCAGACGGTTTTAAACGAGTTTTTCACGATGATGGCGGTGGTTTCCAGCGAGGAAAAGCAGGACTTCACGGCTCTAAAAGGGGAGCTAAATGAGCTAGGCGAAAAGCTAAAAGTAAAGATCAACATCCAAAGCTCGGCGATATTTGACGCCATGCACAACATCTAAGGTGCCGATATGGACATCAAAAACGTAACCGAAACGATCGCGATGATCGAGGAGCAAAATTTCGACATCCGCACGATCACGATGGGCATCAGCCTGCTTGACTGCATCGATCCCGATATGGGCAAAGCCGCGGAGAAAATTTACGCCAAGATCACCGATAAGGCGCGCGATCTGGTAAAGGTCGGCAATGAAATTTCAGCAGAGCTCGGCATCCCGATCGTAAATAAACGCGTCTGCGTAACGCCTATCGCCATCATCGGCGCGGCGACGGATACCGTGAGCTACGTCCCGCTGGCAAAAGCGATGGACGAGGCGGCGCAAAAGGTAGGTATCGACTTTATCGGCGGCTTTTCGGCGCTAGTGCAAAAGGGCTACGCAAAGGGAGATAAAATTCTAATCAACTCCATCCCCGCCGCGCTCGCCGCGACGCAAAAGGTCTGTGCGTCCGTTAATATCGGCTCGACCAAAACGGGCATAAATATGAGCGCGGTCGCCGACATGGGGCGCGTGATCAAAGAGACGGCGCGGCTTTCCGATCTGGGTGCGGCAAAACTCGTCGTATTTGCCAACGCCGTCGAGGATAACCCCTTTATGGCGGGCGCATTTCACGGCGTGGGCGAAGCCGAGGTCGTCATAAACGTGGGCGTCAGCGGCCCCGGCGTCGTTAAGCGCGCGCTTGAGAAGGTGCGCGGAGCGAGCTTTGACGTGGTCGCCGAGACCGTGAAAAAGACGGCGTTTAAGATCACGCGCATCGGACAGCTCGTCGGTCAAATGGCGTCCGAGCGGCTGGGCGTGAAATTTGGCATCGTCGATCTATCGCTAGCTCCGACTCCTGCGGTGGGCGATTCGGTCGCGCGCGTACTTGAGGAGATGGGACTAGAGCGCGTCGGCACGCACGGCACGACGGCAGCTCTAGCGCTGCTAAACGACGCGGTCAAAAAGGGCGGTGTCATGGCGTGCAACCAAGTAGGCGGGCTTAGCGGCGCGTTTATCCCCGTTTCCGAAGACGAGGGCATGATCGCCGCGGTGCGCGCAGGCTCGTTAAATTTGGAAAAGCTCGAAGCGATGACCGCGATCTGCTCGGTGGGGCTCGATATGATCGCGATCCCGCAGGATACGCCCGAGCAGACGATCGCCGCGATCATAGCCGACGAGGCCGCGATCGGCGTGATAAATCAAAAAACGACCGCCGTGCGTATAATCCCAAAAGGCAAAGAGGGCGACACGCTGGAATTCGGCGGGCTTCTGGGCAGCGCGCCCGTGATGAGCGTAAATAAAAACTCATCCGCCGATTTCATCGCCCGCGGCGGCCAGATACCCGCGCCTATTCATAGTTTTAAAAACTAAATTTAACCGGCTTAAGGAGGAAAGATGAGAGCGTTTGCGTTATTTGCGGCAGCTTTGCTTTTTAGCGGCTGTTCCATAATCTCTGCGTTTTATAGCAAGGAGAAAAAATTCGAGCTGGCGGGCTTGGGGCAAGACGGGGTCTATAGGACCTCGGACGGCAGCACAGACACGCTAATAAAAATAATGTCCGCCCGCACAAAAGAGGGCGAGCCGTATCGGATAATCCACACGCTGGAAATTCCTAAAAATTCTACCCAGACGGATTTTGATAGCAACGATAAAGAGGTATTTAAAATAGACTGCTCAAAGAATTATTGCGAGCCCAAATACGACGAGGAGCCGAAAAGAATTGCCATTTCTTGGCCTGCGCCGAATGGGGGCGGCGTTTTTGACGGCGTCATATATCTAAAAAATTTACGGCTCGTAAAGGCGTATTAAATTTGCAGATTTAAAAGCGGACAAATTTATAAAATTTAACGAGTAAAATTCTAAGTCGCCGCGATGGAATTTTTTGGGTTTTAAATTCTGTGCTACAGGCGTGGAATTTTGAGTTAGAATTTCAGCGTGAAATTTTACGGCGTGCTGTTTCTACGACGAGCTAAATTTTAAAATTTCGCCGTAAGACGCGGCGTTAAAATTTCATCTCCGCTCACGGCAGACAGCGGCAGGTCTTTTGAAATTTTAAATTTTTAAAGCGGCTTTCATTGAAATTTTAAAATTTAAAAGTAATTTACTTCGTTATCATTGCTCGTCCGCTTAAGAAGCGAGCGGGATTCTATTTCGGCGCGGATTTAAACACGGCGCGCAAAAACGGGCGCAGCATCAAAATTTTAAAAGACGACACGCAAATATGAGGCGGAAATAAAATGCAAAAAATAGCTTGGAAATTTGGCGAACTTGAAAAAGTCGCGACGAACGAGGGCTTTATTTGGTACGCGGAGCTAAAAAGCGAAAGCTCTAGCGAGGTGCCATTTTGTCTCGTGTCTGCAGATACGGCGGATGTGGACGATGCGGGGTCTTGCTCGCGCAGCGACGCCTGGGACATCGATCGGCACATAAAAGACGCTCTTGTCTTCCTGCGAGACGAGCTTAGGCGCGAGTATCGTTTGGGCGAGGATGAGCTTGGGCTGCTTGACGTGCCCGTTTGCGATCTGCCGTTTGAGCTTCCGCAATGCACGTTTTACGCGCGCGATACGCAGTGGCTACTGAGATTTGCCGAGGATGCGCTTGATATTTGCGAGCCTTTCGGCATCGGGGTGATTTTCGAGGGTGAAAAACCGCTGCGCGTGGAAAATTTAGAGCTTTGCGGGGAGTATTAACCGCGAAAATTTTAAATTTAGAGGCGATTTTAAAATTTATACAGCGCGCAAATCGGCGCGTTATAGCGCGCTCCCGCAGGTAAATTTAATCGCGGCTCTTACCATTTTAAAATTTTGTAGCGCACCGCAGCGGCGAAGACACGCTTCGATAAACGCCGTCTAAATTTCATTTCCTGCGCCGTGTCGCGCAAATACTTCGTTTGTGCCCTTAAACGAGCGTTTATGACCGCGGCGCGAATGTAGGTGCAGGCAGTCTTGGAATTCTGCGTAAAATTTTGAAAGTATCCGCGCACAACGGTGCGTAAAAAACACGCGAAAATTCGGCGTCTGGGCGCATGTCCGCTCATAGCCGCTACGGATTGAGCGAGAGAAGCGACAGAATTTAAACGCGGGGCGCGCGCGGGAAAAAGTCGAAGATGGGTGCGGAGAGATGCAAAAAAGCGAGAAAAAAGCGTAAAGGCGCGCGGCGGTATAGAGTGCGATAGTGCGGGCTGCCGTAAATCGGGCTCGTAAATTGCGGATCGAAAGCGGGCTGAAATCAAAAGCTCGGTGCGTAGATTTGTGGATAAGGCGTCCGGTGCAGCAAGGGCGCGGAGTGCAAATTTAGCGAGAAAATCGATATATAAATTTCGCGCGTAAACCATCCTAAAATTTAACGAACAAATTTTAAAACTCGCCTCGCAGAATTTCACGCCCAAATTTACGCTCTATTTTGCGGCATTTAACGCGCAGATCGCGCAAATTTAATGCTCTGCCTGAGACGGCATTTGGCGCGTGAATTCTGCTCTGTGTTGCGCCTGCAAATTTCACGCTCCGCCAGGTGGAATTTAACGCGCAAATTCCGCGACGAAATTTCACGACGTTTTGAGCCTTGTAGCTTACAGCTTCCTAAGCTTTGCGATCTCATCGCGCAGCGCAGCGGCCTTTTCAAACTCCAGCGCGGCCGCGGCGTCGAGCATCTGCTTGCGAAGCTCCTTTACGATCTTGGCGCGCTCGGCGGCAGGCATCTTCTCTAAATTGGCGCCCTTTCTTAAAATTTCGGTGCCGTCCTCGATCTTTAGGCTCTCTTCGATATTGCGGCTCGCAGAATGCGGCGTTATGCCGTGAGCGCGATTGTATTCATCTTGAAATTTACGGCGCTTTTGGGTGATGTCGATCGCCTCTTGCATCGAGGCGGTGATCTTTTTGCAAAACATTACGACCTGCCCGTTCACGTTTCGCGCGGCTCGCCCCATCGTCTGAATGAGGCTCGTGCGCGAGCGCAAAAAGCCCTCCTTCTCGGCATCCATGATCGCGATAAGGCTTACTTCGGGCAGATCGAGCCCCTCGCGGAGCAAATTTATACCGATTAGCATATCGTATTCGCCGCTGCGTAGGCCGCGGATGAGCTCGTTGCGCTCGATTGCGTCGATGTCCGAGTGCATATATTTGACCTTAAGACCAAGCTCCAAATAGTATTTGCTCAGCTCCTCCGCCATCTTTTTGGTTAGCACGGTTACTAATATCCGTTCGCCGCGCGCGATGACCTCCTTTGCCATATCGTGTAAAATTTCGACCTGGTTGTCGCTGTCTTTTAAGATAATCTGCGGATCGAGTAGTCCCGTCGGGCGCAATATCTGCTCATATACGGCTCCGCGGCTAAGATCCAGCTCGTAATCATTAGGTGTTGCGGAGACGAATAGGAATTTAGCCTTTTTATTGATAAACTCATCAAACATCAGCGGGCGGTTATCAAGTGCTGACGGCAGGCGGAAGCCGTACTGCACGAGCGTCTCCTTACGGCTGCGATCTCCTGCGAACATCCCGCGAAACTGCGGCAAGCTCACGTGGCTTTCATCGACGATGACGAGGTAGTCCTTGCCCTTGCTCTCGTAGTAATCAAAGAGCGAATAGGGCGTTTCGCCCGGCTTTTGGCCGGTCAGATAGCGCGCGTAGTTTTCGATCCCCTTGCACATCCCCGTAGCGCCCAGCATCTCAAGGTCAAATTCTACTCGCCCTTTCAGCCGCTGCGCCTCTACGAGCTTGCCCGCATCCTCGAAAAATTTCAGCCTCTGCTCAAGCTCATCCTCGATCCCTTTGATCGTCGATTTCAAGCGCTGCTCGCCCACGATGAACTGGCTCGTCGGGTAGAGAATAAATTTTTTGACGCTCTGCGTCTTTTTATTTTCGAGCACGTCCAGATGATACATCGCCTCTATCTCGTCGCCGAAAAATTCGATCCTAAACGCCTCGTCGTTAAAATACGCAGGGTAGATGTCGATCACGTCGCCGTTTACGCGAAAATTTCCGCGATCAAAAAAGTCGTCGTTGCGTTTGTAGCCCATATCGACGAGCTTGCGAAGTAAAAATTTAGTGCTAAATTTTGATCCGATCTCAAAAAACAGCACCATGCCTTTGTATTCGGCGGGATCGCCCAGGCCGTAGTTTGCCGAAACCGACGCTACTGTGATGACATCGTCGAAGCTTAGCAGGCTCGCCGTGGCGCTTAGTCGCAAGCGCTCGAGCTCTTGGTTTACGTCGCTGTCCTTTTCGATGAAAAGATCCTGCCTGGGGATGTAGGCCTCGGGCTGATAATAATCGTAGTAGCTGATGAAATACTCGACGTGGTTTTGCGGGAAAAAGCCCTTAAATTCGCTATAAAGCTGCGCCGCGAGAGATTTATTATGCGTCATTACGAGCGCCGGAATTCCAAGCCTCTTAATAATATTTGCCATGGTAAATGTTTTACCCGAGCCGGTGACTCCGAGAAGAGTTTGGTATTTGTTACCGCTTTGAAAGCCCGCGACGATGCCTTCGATCGCTTTTTCTTGATCCTCGCTTGGGGAGAATTTGCTCTCGATTTTAAAATTTTGCAAAATTTTTCCTTTTTTAAAGCCAAAATTGGGTAATATTTTCATTTAAATTATATCAGAAAAGGCGAAATAATGGAATCAATCTTTGACGAAGAGAAAAAGGTCGAGGGCTTAAGCAATAAAGTAGCTGAGCTGATTAGACGATACACCGAGGCTAGAGACGAGAATGAAAAGCTACGCACTGAGCTAGCGACGGTCAAGGCGCAAAACGAGGCTTTGGGAATGCAGCTTGGCACGCTTGAAAACGATCTGGCGTATCGCAAGATGAGTGATGAGGATCTAAGCAAGCAGATCGACGATATTTTGGCAGGCGATAATTTAGGCGAGAAATGAAAGAAATTTCCGTTCAGCTGACGAGTAAGTCTTTGACGAAAAAATACGCGATAAGCCTGGATGATGACTTTGCAAAGGTCTTCGGCAGAGACTGGCGGATTTTAACTCGTGGCAGCGATCATCTGGATGCGGGCGAACTACTTGAAGCCTATATCCAAAAAAGCTATGAAAATTTTATGCTGAACAAAAAAATAGATGCCTTGGTAAAGGACATCGACGAAGGAGTAAAATGATGAAAATGAGAAAAGGTGCGGCAGTAGGCGGCGGCGTAAGCGGGATAATATTTTTAGCTATTATAATCTTCGTGATAGTAAAAATAATATATCCTAAATTAAGCGGTGCTAAGGATGAGGTTTTAGTAAAAGCTTATGCAGTCGAGCTTGAAGGCGTATTTAAAGATATACAACGCGACTACTTAAATCAAGGAAATTTTCGCGAGCTAAAGAGCATGACGGGCTCCAGACAGTTTAGTGATAGTGATCTAGAAAAAACCGTCACTTTAAATCAATCCTTTGATTACGGCGTAGGACCGAAACTCAAAAACGATATGATCTTTTGCGCGACGATCACCTTACGTCAAGATAGTGATGGATATTTTTTCGAGACCTCGAATATCAATCGCAACAGGGAGCGATGCGAAGCATTTCATAAAGATACGACTTATATGAAGTTAAATGGCTTTAGGATAGGCAAATAATTTTTAAAATTTAATCGCGCGACTGCTATGGATTCGTAAAGCGTCCGTGTAGCAAAAGCGCGATAGTGCTAGTGAAGTGCGATAAGCTGTCATTGGCTCGCACCTCGTGCCAAAAACATGCTAATATTTCAAGAATTCATCTTTATAGGTATTTTTTAAAATTTAGCTTTAAAATTGGCATTTTTACATTTATATTGACAGCTTATCGGCTAAATTTTAATCATATTTTAGTTTGTAATTCATATCGGTCATGATTTATGCTATTGCGGTTAAATTTATGAGATGGGTGCTTTGAAGCTATGCCCCTCGCCGTGACGCGATGCGAGCTGAGATTTACGAAAAGCGCCTTATAAAACAAGCGTATTAAAGCAAAATATCAAGATCATCTTAAATTTATGAAATTTGTACCCCGAAAACGCGCGGAATTTTATCGGCGCGGGCTTGGGCGCGAGTTTTAAAATCTCTCATAGAATTTTATCGCCGATTCTCAACCGCCGATTTGATCCATTTGCGCAAATAATCTAGCTGCTGCGGTGTATGGAACCAATGCTCGCCGTTTTTCATAATGCTTAAGGTGCAATCAAATTGTTGCGTAAAATTTTTAGCGATGTAAAGAGGGGTCATATCGTCGTTTTCTGCGTATAGAATTCTACTGGGCGTTTCCCACTTAGTGATCGGATTATTCAAAACAAAACTCCAATATTCCCAAAAAAGCGGTTGCCCGACATGAGTCAAAATCATCCGCTCTTGCTTCAATCGCTCCTGGCTGATGCCAGCCCTACGCATTATATTTGAAATAACGCATTTCATATCAAGTATCGGCGAGACGAAGAGGCAGTCGCTAAATTTTTCATCGCGGAAGCTTTGCAGGCTGAACCAGGCTCCTATGCTAACGGCAAACAGCGCGATTTCTTCCCAACGCTTCTTTGCATACGATAAAATTTCGCGAAATTCAAAAATAGCGCGTCGCGGATCGCAAGAAGCGGGCTCGTGCCGCCTCTGTCCGTGACCGGGCAGGTCAAAGCTAATTACCTGCCAGCCTTGCTCACAAACGACGGAAGCCAAAAGCTCCGCATCATCTTTGCTTCCGCCTTGCCCGTGAGCGTAGATATAAACTTTTTTCGAGCAGCTCCCCCAAACGGCGGCGGGAATGCCACGTATCTCGATCGTGCTCTTTTGCATTTTTCGTTCCTTTAAATTTTTTGCGCCGCTTACCCGCATTTTGCGGCAACGTCGCAAACTTGAGTAATAAATATTGCTAAAAATTTAATAGCACGCCCTGCTAGACTGTCTGCGATTAGCGATAAATTTTAAAATTTTACGCGCGAGCTGCGCCTGCCGCTTTGTTTTAAAATTTAGCCGCATGAAATTTCAGGTGGCATAATTTTTATTCTTGCAGCGCAATTAAATTTTTATGTCTTAGATTTCTGCAAGCTGAGAAATTTAAAATTTAAGCTCACGCAAATTTTATCGCGACTCGTGCAAAATTTTAAAATTTTACGCCTGCTTTATTTGCAGGCTGCGCGAATAAATACCGCTTAAATTTTAAATTCCAAGCGGACTCACGCCTTAGAAGTTAAAATTTGCACTAATTTCATAAGCCCCGCTTAAGATGCGGTTTTTAAAATTTCGGTGCTCGATAGCGCCCGCAATCGCGCCGTGTTCGCTACAATCGCGCCTTAAAAGCTTAAAAAATCAATCCCGCGGCGCCGAGCTTGACCCCTAAAGAGATAACTATCAAAACCCCAAGCCCCGCGAAAAAGCCCGCCAGCACGTCATCTAGCATCACGCCGAGCCCGCCCTTTACGTCGCGATCCACGCGCCCGATGATCGAGGGTTTGCGGATGTCAAACGCCCTGAAAAACAGCAGCGCCAAAATCATCGAAAGGATCGATATCCTGCTGCTCTCAAAGCCCGCGATCAGCTCTCGTAGCGGCAGCGAAAAGATCTCGCCCGCGGGCGCGGCGACGCACATCGCGATCCACACCCCCACGACCTCGTCGATGACGATCTCGCTGTTATCGTGTGCGCCTACCCGCCTTTCGTAATCGCTTACGATCTTAAGCGAGACGAAAAAAACGAGACCGGCGCACAAAAACAGCGTCACCTCGCCCGCCAGCATCAAGACCACCAGCCCCACTATCCAGCCTGCGATGCTGCCCCAGGTGCCGGGCGCAGGCTTTAGCAGCCCTGCGCCGAAAAATGTAACGAAAATTTTATCCATAATTGTCCTTTTAAATTTTGCTTTTTAAAATTTTACCGCTTATTTTAATTAGAGCATCTGCTCGCGTGCGAAAATTTTAAATTTCGTTCGTGCATGTAGAATTAATTTGTCCGCCTACACGAAATTAATTTTATCCGCTCTCCACAAAATTTTGCTCACTAACGTAGGAATTTTAAAATTCTACTCATTTGCGTAAAAATTTTAAAATTTTGCTCGCCTGCGTGGAGATTTCAAACCCGTCCGCAAACACACGGCATTTTGCGTGGGCGAGCAGTCGTTGCGCTGCATCCGAGTTTTGCGCTGTAACTCGCAGCAACTGCTTAATTTTAAAATTTTAGGTTCGCTTGTCGAAAACTTAAAATTTAGATTTGCCGTACTGCTTTACATATCCATCGCACCTTAAAATTTTAAATCCGCTTCGCCGCAAAATTTTACTGCGCCGTTATAAATTTTCTACGAAGCCAAGACTTTAAAATTTAAAGCTCGTTTTATCGTACCGCTGCTAATGCTCCAACAATTTAGTTTCATTGTACCGCAAAATTTTATGCCAAATCTGCATTCGCCGCTCTTTATTCTACAAAATTCCGCGCAGTCCTTTCTTTCTGCACTATGAAATTTTACTTTACGTCTAGCCGCCGTAAATTCTAACGCCGCGAAATTTTACCTTTTGCCTAGATGCCGCAAATTCCACGTCATTTTTGCGTTGCGCCCTCAAACGCTACGTCTTTAGCGCGCTGGTTTGATACAGCTGCATCAGCTGCTCGTAAAACTCGCTCTCGCCGTGGCTCTGTAAGATCCCGCTGTTTGGAAAAAGCTCGTCGTAGAGCTTTTGCAGATCTGAAAACCGCGCGGGAAAGAGCTCGCTTAAAATCATCGCCGAGATCTCTTTACGCATAAAAATCGCGGGTGGCAAAATCCCCGCGCGCAGCAGTGCTTTTAGATTTTGCGTGCGGTAATGCACGTGATGGTGAGCGCCGTGAGGGCAGTTTTTCGTGCTTACTAGCACCTTACACTTCTCGCAATAGACGTATTCGGGCATCAGCAAAATCTCGATTTCGCCGCGCTTTTGATACTCGTCTAGCACCGAATGCACGCCGCCACCTTCGAAAAATAGCTCCATATTTGCGTGATTTTGCCCAAAAATTATTTTGTTTATACCTAAATTTTTCGCAATCGTGCACTGTAGGGCGGGCTTGCCGTCAAAAATCGCAAGCGAGCCCAGATCGATCATCATGGCGCGTTGCGCAACCAAAAAATTTTGCAGCAAATAGCTTAGCGTTTTTTTGCGTAGCTCGTAGGGTAGGGCATCCGCACTGTTCGTACCGGTTAAAAAAATCACCACGAAATCCGCCTTATCGATCATATGCCTAATCAGCCGCTCATGCACGCGGTGGATCGGATCGGCGCAGGTAAAAAACGCTGAAATTTTAGGCGCGGCAAGCGAGCTTGCGACTTTTTTTATGCGCGCGATTTGCTCTGCAAGACCATTTTTTAGCAGCGTGATGCGCCCCTGCACCGCAGTTTGCTCTGCGTATGCGTTTTGAAACACCGAGTCTACGACCTCGCTTGCGCTTGGGGCATAAACGTCGCTAACGTCTATGCGCGCGACAAGCTCACAATAGGCGGGATTTGCAGCGGAATTTTTGATGAAATTTTCGGTGGAATTTGAGATAAAATTTCCCGCCGAATTTGCTACGGATTTTGCATCTGCGCTGCAAACGCGATTGAGTGCGGAATTTTCGGCAAAGCTCTGCGCGGAATTTACCGCAGATTTTTCACTGGAGCTTTTCTCCGAATCCAAAGCGGCGTTGTTTGCAGATTTTACATCTGTGCTGCGAGTAAAAGTTTGATCATGGCACGCAGCAAGGCTTTCTATATGGTCTAAGCCCTCGCTTGTGGCGTTTATAGCGCTTTGCGCACTTGCAGTGCGCGCAAAATCCGTGCCGCTTTTCGCAAAGCTCTGCTCGTTTTGCGCCGCGGCAGAAACTCCATCCTGCAAGTTGCGCGATTCTTTAGCTAGCAAATACGCACCACTTTCGCCGCTAAGCGAATTTTTGGCGCGTTCGGCTATGCCGTCCTTGCTAAGATAAAGCTCTAAAATATCGCCCTTTTTTGCGTCCGCGCAGGAAAAAACGAAATTTATGCCACATACGCTTAGCTTGCTTGGGCGCAGTAGCTCGCAGTTCTTGCCGAAAGCGCCGTTTGCGAGCAGGCTCAGGACATTTAGGTCGGAGCGCGAGATCACTATCTTGCGGATTTGCGTTGCGCTATTATTTGCGCCTTTGCTCTCGCTTCCGGCTTGCTCTGCTTTTAAATTTCTTGCCGCGCCCTTAGCTCGCGCCTCGTCTTTTCTGGCATTGCTCGTCTTTGACATTTTTAAATTCCGCATCGTTTTTAAATCACGCTTTGCTTTTGAGTTCTGCGATGCTTTTAAATTTTGCTTTGCCTTTAAATTTAGCGCCGCATCGCTCGAAGCTCTTGTAGCATTTAGAGTTTTTGTGCCATTTGAAATTCCTTCACTTTCAAGCGGTTTTATTTCGTGCAAATTGTCCGCATCGCGCGAAAATCCCATCTCGCCTGCGATCCGTACTGGATGCGCGCGGCTATTTTTTTCTTGCGATACCATATTTTTTCCTTTTCTCCCAAAGCGATTTTCGCGAAATCCCAAGTGCCGCCGCCAGATCGGAGTCGAAATACTCGTCTTGGTGCGCTACGATCGTGAGCTTTACGTATTCTTCGATACTTAAAATTTCACTGCGTTCTTTGTTGCTGCCAAGCGTAATTTCGTCGTTAAAGCCCTTTTGCGCGCCGATGGATCCGGCGATTATACGCATGGATTTGGTTTTGCTTAGAAATTTTTCCTTCTGTGCGCCGCTTAGGCTATCGAAATCTGGTGCGTAAAAAATCTCCGCGCCGCGTTCTAGCGGCTCAGGGCTTTGCGCGGATAGAATTTTAAGGCGCGATTTTAGCGCGAGTGCGATCTTAAATACCGTCGCAGCTCGCGCTGCCGCATCGCCGCGCAAAAGAAGCGGGAATTTTATCTGCGCTAAACGCGTGGTCGGTATTTCGCACGAAAGAGAGATCTCTTTAAGCAACGCTTCGTAGGCTTCATTTTGCGATTTTAGCGAGCGAAACTGCGCGTAGTGCTCGATCTTTTTTATGAGCTCCTCTATCATAAAAGGCTTTTGGATATAATCCGTAGCGCCCGCTTTTACGGGGTTTAGCACCGTTTCGCTATCGACGTAGGCGACCATCAAAATTATGATCGAGCGCCTAAATTGCTCGATCAGCGGATAAAAGCTCGCGCCGCTCCAGCTCGTAGAGAGTAGCACCGCCTCAAACTCCTCCGCAAGGCCCGCCGCGGCTGCTAAACTCGCCGCGTTAGTGCATTCATGCCCCAGCGCGCCAAGCTTGTTTGCGATACTTTGGGCGAGATAGCTTTCGCTCTCGATTATTAAAATTTTCATACGTCCTGCGCCTTTGCTGCGTGCTTTTGCCAGTCGTAAAATTTTAAGCTTACCGCAGCCTGCGCGGCGATGCCTTCGCTTCTGCCCGTAAATCCCAGCCCTTCGGTCGTGGTCGCTTTGACATTGACGCGGGCACAGTTTAAAATTTCGCTCAAAGCCTCTTGCATCTGCGCTTTGTGGGCTCCGATCTTCGGGCGTTGTGCGATGATCGTAATATCGGCATTTACGAGCTCGTAGCCGTAGTCTCTGACGCGCCGCATTACATTTCGTAACAGCTCCTTGCTGTCCGCGCCTTTAAATTGAGCATCGCTGTCGGGGAAAAGCTCGCCGATGTCTCCCAGCATCGCTGCGCCGCAAATAGCGTCGATTAGGGCATGGATTGCTACGTCGCCGTCGCTGTGCGCGATCAGCGCGAACTCGCATGGAATTTGCACGCCGCCGAGCACGATGCCCGCGCCTTTTTCAAGCGCGTGTACGTCGTAACCCGTACCGCAAAAAATATCGCGCGAGCATGGTTTTAAATTTAGCGCCGCCAGATCTCTTGCGCGCGTGATCTTAAGCGCGCCCGCTTCGCCTTTTATAAATTCCAACCGTCCGCCCGCGCTGCCGATCGCCGTGCTGTCGTCGGTAAAAATTTCGCTTCCCTCAAGCGCCTTTTTAAGTAGCGCCGTGCGCGAAAGCTGCGGCGTTTGGATGAGGCGCAGCTCCTCCCGCTTTACTACGTCCTCGCCGAGATAGGTCGTGTCGTTTACGCCAAGATATGGGCTGATGCAGTCTGCGCCTCCTAAATTTCGTATCAGCGAGGAGATTAGCTCTGGCGAAATTTGCGCGCGTGCTACGTCGCTTACGAGCACGAGCTCGCTCTCTACGAGCCGTAGCGCGTTTTTTAGCGAGCTTTGGCGATTTGCGCCGCCCGGGACGAAGTGAAATTTTAAATTTGCAGAGCCGCATTCATACGCGTTGCATTCGATCCCGCCTCGCTCGCTTTGAAATTTATGCTCGCTCGTGTCGCACTCCGCGCTTTTGCCGCGCGCCGAGGCCAAGCTGCACGCATAGAGGCGCTCGCAATAGCTCACGTCCTCCTCGTTTACGGCGATTATGATTTTTTTAAATGGGTGCGCCCGCGCAATGCTCTGCGCGACGTATTGCCAAAGCGGCAGCTCTCCCACGCGCAGCCACTGCTTTTTGACGCTCAGCTCAAACCTGCTCGAATCGCCCGCGGCGAGCAAAATCAGCGATATATCTTTCAAATTTTATCCTTGAAATTTTGTTACGAAATTATACGTATTAAAAATGAAAGCAAAATTAATTGCGGCTTGCACTCTAAATTATCTTAAGCTTAGGTGTAAATTTACGCGGTGCGGCGGTAAAATTTCATCCTACGTTACGAAAATAAACGGCAAAAGAAAAGTAAGGATTAATGAAATTTGTTATATTATACGCGCATTTTTAAGAAACGAGGCGAAAATGACCGAAAGCTGCGTATCACAGATCTATTTTGCAAAAAGAGGTGAGCCGACGCCGCAGATGGGAGAGGTCGCGCAAAGCGAGCGCATGGACGTGCGGGCTTTGTGCGATCTGCTCGCGCAAGGAAGAGCGATCATCCCCGCAAATGTTAATCACAAAAGCTTAAAGCCCGTCGGTATCGGGCGCGCGCTGCGGTGCAAGATCAACGCCAATATCGGCTCTTCGGGCACGACGAGCGATATTGAGGGCGAGCTGGAAAAGCTTGAAGCTTGCTTAAAGTACGGCGCCGATACGGTGATGGATCTAAGCACGGGCGGCGATCTGGACGAGATCCGCGCCGCGATAATCGAGCGCTCGCCCGTACCCATAGGCACGGTGCCGATCTATCAGATGATTCATGAGCTGGGCGATATTAAAAATTTAAAAACGAGCGCTATTCTTAGTACGATCGAGAAGCAGGCGCGGCAGGGAGTGGATTATTTCACGATCCACGCGGGCTTTAAGCTCGAGTTTATGCCGTTGCTGTCCCGTCGCAAGATGGGTATCGTAAGCAGAGGCGGCTCGCTGATAGCGTCGTGGATGATGAAATTTCATAAGCAAAACCCCTTCTACGAAGCGTTTGATGAAATTTGCGATATCTGCGCCGCCTACGACGTATCGCTATCTCTGGGCGACGGCTTGCGCCCGGGTTGCTTATACGACGCGACCGATAGGGCGCAGCTTAGCGAGCTTGAAATTTTAGGCGAGCTAGCCCTGCGCGCGAATGAAAAAAACGTGCAGGTGATGATCGAAGGGCCGGGACATATCCCGTTTAATGAGATCGAGCTTAATATGCAGCTAGAGCGCAAGCTCTGCCGCGACGCGCCGTTTTACGTGCTGGGGCCGCTTCCGACCGACATCGGCGCGGGCTACGATCACATCAGCTCGGCTATCGGCGGGACTATGGCTGCGTATTGCGGCGCCAGCATGCTCTGCTACGTAACGCCCAAGGAGCATCTAGGCCTTCCCAATGCAAAAGACGTCAGAGAGGGCATCATCGCGCACAAAATCGCCGCTCACGCCGCAGACGTCGCGCTAGGTAAAGCAGGCGCGATAGAGCGTGATCACGAGATGAGCGATGCGAGGTATAATTTTGATTGGAACAGGCAGTTTGAGCTTAGCTTCGATCCTGCGCATGCGCGCGAGCTGCATGATGAGAGCCTGGGCGATGAAATTTACAAGGGCGCGGAGTTTTGCTCGATGTGCGGGCCGAAATTTTGCGCATATAAAATCAGTAGAAATTTAACCGAAAATAAGGAGAAAGAATGAGTAAAGACGAAGTCTTAAATTTGCTTAAAAGCGTGATCTATCCGGGCTTTTCTAAAAGCATCGTGGATTTTGGATTTGTAAAAGAGGTCGAGATCGGCGATAGAATTTTCGTAGGGATCGAAATCCCCAGCGCCAAGCCGGAGATCGCAGCAGAGCTCAGATCGGCGGTGCAAAAGGCGCTCGGCGCGGACGTAGAAATTTTAATCAAACAGCCCAAGATCGCCGAGGAAAAGAGCAACTCTCGCAGTGGCAAAAATATCGCGCCGCAGATCAAGCATTTCGTGATGATCAGCAGCGGCAAGGGCGGTGTAGGCAAGAGCACGACGACGCTAAATTTAGCTATCAGCACGGCAAAGCTCGGCAAGAGAGTAGGGATTTTGGATGCCGATATCTACGGACCGAATCTGCCGCGAATGCTAGGCGAAGACAAAACGCAAGCAAGCGTCGTGGGGCAGAAGCTAAAGCCGATCTTAAGCCACGGCGTGGAGATGATGAGCATGGGCGTGCTGATGGAGGAGGGCGCGAGCCTTATCTGGCGTGGCTCTATGATAATGAAAGCGATCGAGCAGCTGCTAAAAGACGTGGCGTGGAGCGATCTGGACGTGCTGTTTTTGGATATGCCTCCGGGTACGGGCGATGCGCAGCTTACGCTCGCTCAGAGCGTGCCGGTGACGGCGGGCGTGTGCGTTACGACGCCGCAGACGGTCGCACTGGACGACAGCGCCCGCGGGCTTGATATGTTCGAAAAGCTCCACATCCCGATTGCAGGTCTTATCGAGAATATGAGCGGCTTCATCTGCCCCGATAACGGCAAAGAGTACGACATCTTCGGTCGCGGCGGCGCGCAAAAGCTGGCACAGCGATACAATACCGAAGTAATCGGCGAGATTCCGATCGAGATCGCTATCCGCGAGGGCGGCGACAGCGGTAAGCCGGTAAGCTTCTATGCGCCAGATTCTTTGAGCGCAAAGCGCTACGAGCAGGCCGCGCGCAAGCTGTGGGAAAAGATCGAGAAGATCGACCGCGAGGAGCTCGCGGATAACTCCGCAATCCAGCCGGTGATGGACGGCAAGAGCGCCTGCTCGAATTAGGGCTTTGGCGGGCACAGCGTCAAATTTCGCGCGGAATTTCTCTTGAATTTTGCAGATTGAAATTCAACGCGGAATTTCATAATTTGGAATTTTACGCCTAATTTCGCTGTAAATTTTATAATGCTCGCAAAATTTTGGTATGCAAATTCGCCATAGAATTTTGCCCGTAAATTTAGCGGGCAAAATTTCACGCGGGTTTCGCGGCGCGGAATTTCACGCTGAGTTTTGTAGCTCGAAATTCTGCGTTAAAATTTCGCCACGAAATTTCGTAGTTTGAATTTTCGAGCTAAAATTTTACCAATCTCCGTTGTGTGAGGGTTCAGATAAAATTCTAAGCGCAGAATTTTACGGCGAAAATTAAATTCTAAACGCGCAATTCAGCGAGGTAAAATTTGCCGTAGAATTCCGCCTTGGAGTTTTAAATGTAAAATTTTAAGCATAAAGCTTTGCCGCAGAATTTTAAAATGTGAAATTTTATCGCTAAAGCTCTGTTTTAAAATTGTAAGATGGGGCTTTAATATAAATTTTAGGCTTGAAATTTATCGCGTCTAGCTTTTTAGCGGTAGCCACAGCATTGCGCTAGTTTAAAATTTTTATTTCGCCGGGCCTTATGGCGGTGGAGTTTATCTGCGAAAGCCTCTGTAGAGTTTATTTGGGATGGAATTTTATCTGTAGTGATTGCGGAAGTAAATTTCTCGCGCAGCTGAAATTTAAGCAGCTGAAATTTAATTCGTATAGGCTGTGGAGCCAAGGCGGCAAAATCCCTAAGCCTAGGGCTTTTAGGTTTAGGGATTTTACTTTTATACGAAATAAGAAAGGTCGGTAATGAGGTTTTTGATTATTTTGGTGCTTGCATTTGCGGCGTTCGCGCAAGAGAGCAATATGCAAAAATGGGCGAAAGAGATTACTGCGGACGCACAGATCCCGCAGGATAAGTTTTTGGCGTTTTATCTGAATAAAGATGAGCCTAAGAAAGTGGTTTTCTCTGAAAACGTCGATCGCATCAGCGTCAATTACGAAGGAAATTCCTTCCATGAAATTCCATCTCCAAATCTTATGGCGTATTGGGTCGGCGAGTTTAATTTTGACGCCGATATCGAAAAGATGGTGCTAGGAGATTACGGCTGGTCTACGCTGGTAATCGCCGTGGATGGCACGGACGTGCTAGGCGGAACATCTAGCAATCAAAAGCGCCCGCTTACGTATAAATTTAGCAAGGGCAAGCACAAAATAGAGGCGTGGTTTCTAAACGACGCGCATTCCAGCGAGCTTTTCGTGGATTTTAAAGATGTAGAGCCATTTTATCGTCAAAAGGACGCCGTAGCCAAGATCCCTGCGGATAAGGACTACGATCTGTGGCTCGGCGCGATCTACGAAAGCGCGCAGATGAATAATCGCGTCAAGCTAAATTTAGCCAAATCCGATAAGCCCATCGTGCTACTGCTTAGCTCATATCGCGCCGTGGAGTGGGAGATCTCAAATCCGCAAAAGAATGAAATTCTAGCCGTGTTAATTTACAACCCCATAAGTAGCGTCCGTGGCGTAAGCGGTGCGCTTTACGTCGAGGACTACAGATACACAGAGGCTGCGGATGGGCTTAAATGCGAGTGCATCTCCGGCAATGTCTTTCACTGCGACGGCAGCGAGATTTATGATATGAACGGGCGCGTAAACGGGATATTTGGCAGAGGCCTGGGGGCGTTTGCCGGCAAGCACGCCGTAAATTCCTTAGATCTGCCGGGGCTTGTTATTACTCCGAAAATTTTAGACGAAAGCAAAGCTCGCCTGCTCTCTGTAGAAGCGGACCGCAAGAAATGCGAAAGCACGCCGATGGATGATGTGTTTAGATAGGATGAAATTTAAAATTTGGAGGAAAAAATGAGTAATAAAGATAAAAGCAAGATTGAGCCTTTAAGTACTTCTGAGAGCAATAAGTTAGAAGGTAAAACTGATTTAAAAAATGTTTCAGATAAAAGTGACTTAGTAGAAAAGAGAGTAATGCGAATGTTTAAAGTATGTTCTTTGATAACATCCATATTTGCAGTAATCGGTATTATTACATTTATTTTTTCGTATATGCGATATTACGGATTTTTTACATACGAAGTATTTAGTGCGAATCATATTTTGTTATTTGCTTTTTTTACATTATTAATTTTTCTAACTATTTTAGCATTATACGGTTCGACTATAATGTATCTATATTATAGTTTAAGTAAAGATGAGTATAGCGAAATAAGTAAAAAATTCTTTGTGATATTGGCGACGCTCGTTTTTTTTGCAATGATGATAACTCTGTGCTACACTACAAATCAAGAAAATATTCTTATACGTTTTGTATATATAAGTAACTGGATAGTAGGTATAATATTATTTATATCGTTAATAGCGTATCCTCGTATTCGTAAGTTTTATAATTATATAAAAGACAAAAATCTCTGTATTCGTAAGTTTTATAATTATATAAAAGATAAAAATCTCTTTAAAAAAGTATTAAGATGGTTATCAAAATTCATATTTGAACCTATATCTAAGATTGAAAAAGATGGGAGAATTTGGTTTATAGCTACTGTTTTTGGTCTTATTGTTGTAGGATATATGATGTTATTAATATCTTATCAAAATGTTTTTGTAAGTACCTATAGCGGTTTTTTAAAATTTTGTGGTTTGGCTGATGATAGTATCGAAATATATCTGAAAAATGAAAATAAATCCGTTCGCGGTAAGTTAATTTTCGATGACGGTAAATACGCTTATGTGGAATTTAATCGCACGGATAGCAATTGCGGCGGTATCGGCGTCGCCTGCGAGCAAATAATAAGAAAGAAAGTCCCGAGCGAGGATGTGAGTATTTTTGTTTCGCCGGAGCAACAGCAAGATAAGAAGTCCGCAGCAAAACTACAAGAAACCAAACAATCTAAAGCAAAATAATCAAGAATTTAAAAACGCGTGTTTTCGCTTTTAAATTCCATTCATGCGCCTTTTCAAATCCCCTTTTAAATTAAATTTAGATATACTCCCGCGCAATTTTGCGATTAAGGATTAAATATGAAAGAGATTAAAAGCCTAAGCGAGCTTCAGGCTTTTGCGGATAAAGTTCGCGCCAAAAAGGGCTATCGCGATCCGATCATGTGGGCGGTCGGGCGCGTATTTAAGGGGTGCGCAGAGGGGCACAAAAGCCTAAGCGTAAATTACGCGCACGTAAATTTTAAAGATGGGCTAACAAGCGCAGCAGTGCTAATTCATGCTCTAACCGAATGCGGCGAGGTCGTGGATTTTAGCGGTAGTGAGTGCGTCCTTCCGCTAACGTACAAAGCCCTAAAAAAGGCGATCGAGGCTTTAAAATTTCTACAGCCAGACGCCAAAGAGGGCGCGCACAAAAATCTGCAGGTGCTGCTTGCGGTTAAAGAGGCGATGAAATCGGACGAGCACGCGAGCTTTTGCGCTAGTTTTATCTTTGAGGATGCCGCGCCAAAAAGCGTCGAGAGCGTCTATCTTAAGCTTTATGCGCTTTCACTAAATCTCTGCGAGCCGCGCACGCTCAATCTAGACGGCGCATTTAGCGTGCTTCCGAATGTCGCATGGGACGAAAACGCTCGCCCAATCGAGCTTTGGTGGCTGCGTGAAAACGAAATCCATTTAAAAATGCAAGGCCGCTATCCGCGTATCATCAGCGTTGATAAATTTCCGCGCTACCTAAGCCACGTCGTACCGTCGCAAAACGTTCGGATTTTAGACGATGCGAAGGTGCGTTTGGGTGCGCATATCGCTGCGGGTACGACCGTGATGCCGGGTGCTGCGTATGTGAATTTCAACGCAGGCACGACCGGCAGCGTTATGATCGAGGGGCGCGTCAGCAGCTCGGTCGTCGTGGGCGAGGGCAGCGACATAGGCGGCGGCGCGTCGATTTTGGGCGTGCTAAGCGGCACCAATGGCAATGCTGTGAGCATCGGCAAGCACTGCTTGCTGGGCGCAAACTCCGTAACGGGTATTCCGCTAGGCGACCGCTGCATCGTGGATGCCGGCATCGCGGTACTTGAGGGCACGAAGGTTTTTATCGCGCAAAAGGATCGCGAGGCGCTAGCAGCGCTAAATGCGGGCTTTGCATTTGATCGTGAAATTTATAAAGGGCTTGAGCTTGCCGGGCTTAGCGGACTGCACTTCCGTCAAAATAGTCAAAGCGGGCAGATTACGGCAAGCATTAGCAAGCGTGCGATCAAACTCAACGCGGAACTGCATTAAATTTATAAATTTAATGCGGGCGCAGATCGGCTGGAGCTTTTTTAAGCTGCGTTAAATCTATAACTTAAACGGCGAGTTTGAAAAAGATACGGACGATCTCGCCGCACGCCGCTTTGAGCGAGCGCATGCGATCCGCCACAAAATTTCCGCTCATAGAATTTTGCGCGGAATTTAAAGAATTTTTGCCGCGATTTGGAAAATTTATAGCGGTGATTTATGGAATTTACGCCGCTATTTTAACGTAAGTAATTTTGGCGGCTCGCGGATTTGCGCCGCGCAAATAGGTCTTTAAATTTCAAAAAATAGATTGAATTTAAAATTTTAATATGATAGATTTCAAATAAAAATAAGGAGATGAAAATGAAAAAATTTATACTCGTCCTGTTAGGCGTATTTATCTGTAGCGCGGCGTTTGCGGGAGATGCCGATGCCGAGCGCTGCAAGGCTTTGGCGGACGCCGTAAATGGGCGCAGTCACCCAGAGACTGAAGATATAAAGTTGGGTGCGGCTACGTGCGAAGGCGATAAATTTATAGTTTCCATGACCCTAAAAAACATAATTTGGGATAAAGTAGATCCTAAAATAAAGCAAAATTTTGAGAGAGTTTTGCGCGCCGATAGGCAAAAGGACGTTTGCGCGACGATGAAAGCGGGCGGTCTAAAACGCATAGGCGTGCGACAATTTCTGCAAAGCGGCGAAAAAATCGCCGATCTGACCTACACGCGCAGCGATTGCGGCTTAGAATAAAATTTCAAAGGAAATAAATAATGGAAGTGCCTCAAGCGGCGTATAGCAGAGATAAAATTATCGTTCGCACCGGTGTGATCGGTATCATTTCAAATGTAGTTTTAGCAGCATTTAAGGGCGTCGTGGGACTGATTTCGGGCTCGATCGCGATCGTGCTTGATGCCGTAAACAACCTAAGCGACGCACTTTCATCCGTCATTACGATCGTGGGCGTGCATCTTGCTAGCAAGCAGCCCGATCGCGCGCACCCCTTCGGGCACGGCAGGATCGAGTATCTAAGCGCGATCGTAATCGCCGTCATCATCCTCTACACCGGCGGCGTCTCGCTAGTAGAATCGATCAAAAAGATCATCCATCCGCAAGCGGCGAATTATAATGCGGTTTCGCTCGCCATCATCGCCGTGGCGGTCGCGGCGAAATTTAGCCTGGGGCTCTACACGCAAAAGACGGGCGAGCGCGTAAATTCCGACTCGCTCATTGCTAGCGGCGTTGACGCCAAATACGACGCGCTCGTATCGCTAGCCACCCTCGTAGCGGCTTTGATTTCGCTTATTTTCGGACTGAGCTTGGAAGCGTATCTGGGCGCGATAATTTCGGCGCTTTTAATCAAAACGGCGTATGAAATTCTGCGCGATACGATCAGCAAGCTTTTGGGCTCGCGCCCGAGCTTGGAGCTTACGAATGAAATTTACGATGTCGTGCGCGGCTTTGAGGGCGTCATAGGCGCGTATGATCTGATGTTTCATGACTATGGGCCCGATAAGATGGTCGGCAGCATCCACATCGAGGTCGCAAGCGACACCACCGCAGCGCAGATCGACGCTCTTACGCGCCGCATCCAAAACGCCGTTTTTGCGAAATTTAATATCATCCTAGACACCGTAGGAATTTACGCGTTTAATAAAAATGATCCGCGCGCCGCCGAGATCTACGAGCATATCAAGCAGATGGCGCTTTCGCACGAGTTCGTCTCGCAGATACATGGATTTTATCTCGACGAGAGCAAGCGCACGATCAGCTTCGACGTTATCGTCGATTTCGCAGCACCCGATATGGAGGCGACGTTTCGCGCGGTCTGCAAGCAGGTGCGCGCGGCGTATCCGAACTACACGCTCATCATCACTCGCGATAGCGATTACAGCGGCTAAAATTTAAATTGCTCTAGCTTTGGCGGTCTAAATTTAATCGTGCCCGCCCGCGCTCCTTCGGCGAAATTTCAGAATTTTAAGCTACAATAGGAGAAATTTATCGCGGCTCCGCGCGGCGCAAAAGCTGCAATAAACCGCGAGATGAAATTTACGCGCAAAACTTAGCAGAAGCCTACGCGCAAGGCAATGCAAATAGAAATTTAAAAGGAAAAATATGGTTGAAATCAAAGATCTAACGATGCGCTTCGGCAAACAGCTGCTTTTTGAAAACGTAAATTTAAGCCTCGATAAGGGCAGGCGCTACGGTCTCATCGGCGCAAACGGCGCGGGCAAATCGACGCTACTTAAAATTTTAAGCGGGCAGATCGAATCTAGCAGCGGCGAAATTTTGATTGAAAGCGGGCTTAAAATCGGCGTTTTGGGACAGGATCAATTCGCCTTTGAAAGCTTCAGCGTCAAAGACGCCGTACTCTACGGCAACAAGCGCCTTTATGACGCCGTGCGCGAAAAGACGCAGCTTTACGAAGCGGGCGAGTTTAACGATGAGATAAACGAGCGCCTCGGCGAGCTTGAGATGATCTGTGCGGAGGAGGACCCCGCCTACGAATACGAAACGCGGATCGAGAAAATTTTAAGCTCGCTGGGGATTAGCGACTTTGATAAAAAGATGAGCGAGATCGAGACGAGCGATAAATTTAAGGTTCTGCTCGCGCAGGTGCTCTTCCCGCGCCCCGACGTGCTGTTTTTGGACGAGCCGACCAATAACCTCGATATCGACGCCATTTCGTGGCTTGAGTTTGAGCTAAATCGCCACGCCGGCACGCTCGTAGTCATCAGCCACGACCGCCACTTTTTAAACCGCGTCTGCACGGACATCCTCGACGTAGATTTTAGGCGGGTGCGCGAATTTAGCGGCAATTACGACGACTGGTTCATCGCATCCAATCTCATCGCCAAACAGGCGCAGTTTGAGCGCGAGAAAAAGCTCAAAGAAAAGGCGGAGCTTGAAAAATTTATCGCTCGCTTCAGCGCCAACGCAAGCAAAGCGAAGCAGGCCACGAGCCGTCAAAAACAGCTCGACAAGCTCGATCTTAGCGAGCTTGCGACCTCTTCGCGCAGAGAGCCTAGCATTTTATTCAAGCCCGCGCGCGAGATCGGCAATGAAATTTTAGAGCTAAGCGGCGTGGATATGAGCTTCGGCGATATTCAGATTTTGAAAAATTTTAACCTCAAGCTCGCTCACGGCGATAAGATCGCGATTATCGGGCGAAACGGCGTGGGCAAAAGCACGCTTTGCAAGATCATCATGAGCGAGCTCGCGCCGCAGCGCGGCAAGGTGCACATGGGCGCCACGATCGAGCCCGGGTACTTTGCGCAGGATACGAATAATAAAATTTCAGGCGAGCTCAAGCTCTACGAATATCTGCAAAGCCCGCAAAATAGGGATCTGGATGAAATTCGCAAATGCCTTGGACGTATGCTTTTTAGCGGCGCGGAGCAGGAGAAAAGCGTAGGCAGCCTAAGCGGCGGCGAGAAACACCGCGTGATGCTAAGCAAGCTAATGCTGCAACGCCCAAACCTGCTAGTGCTCGACGAGCCCAACAACCACCTCGATCTTGAGGCGATCATCGCGCTTGGCGAGGCGCTGTATAACTTCGCGGGCTGCGCGATCTGCGTGAGCCACGACCGTGAGCTCATCGACGCGTTTGCAAATAGAATTTTGCATCTCAAAGGAGACGGCGAAATTGTCGATTTTAGGGGTACTTACGAGGAGTATCGCGAGAGCTTGGGGGCGAGCGATGATTGAGATCTGCGTAAACGGCGAGCCTCTGCAGCTGGCGCAGGATATGAGCGTGAGCGAGTTTTTGCGCTCGCGCGGACACGATCTGCGCTTCGTGGCGCTCGAGCGCGACGGCGAAATTTTAAAAAAAGAGGCGTGGGAGCGCACGCAGATCTCAAGCGGCAAAAAATATGAGATCGTCGAGTTCGTAGGCGGCGGCTAAGGTCGGAGCTTCGGGTTATGTTAAATTACGGCAGCCTAGGTTTAAATCTGCGCGAAGGTCACTAAGGAAGCCGTTAAATTTTAAGCGGCATGGCGACACAGCGGCTGGGGCTTAAAATTTGCGCGCGCGTCGTTAAAATTTTAAGCGATACGGCGGCGCAGGGACATAGCGTGTTTGGGATTTTTAAATTTATGAGGAAGCCGCGGCGACCGAATGCAGGAGTTTTAAAATTCGCTCCGCGGCGATAGAGTTTAAATTTTTATTGTGGTAATGGAACGCTAATTTGCGTTGCCAGCTGCGGTGGCATGATATGGGCTTTAAAACCGCATCGGCGCCGTAGATTTGAGCGCGGGAATTAAAATTTACGCCGAAGTTGCGGGGTCTGGGCGCGGGGTTTTAAAATTTACCCCGAGATCTCTGCCGCTATGTACGCTACGACGTATGTTGCTGCGTGCCGCTTTTTCGTCGGTTCGGTTCGGCTTGAAATTTTAAATTTAGCTGCAGCATGGATTTATTCGTGCGTTTAAGCTTTTAAATTCGGCGGATCGCTCTAGCGCTTCGCGGCTTTAAATTTAACCGATAAGTTGGGTTAATGCGCTAAAATTTAACGGATTTAGTGTGCATTGCGCTGCCGTACGGGACCTCTACGACGCGCCGTATTAGCTGAATACAATGCGCGCAGTAGGCTTGAAACATGACGCGTTAAAGCAAGATGAAATTTTTAGATCAAAATCGCGTGCGATGCGCCAGGTACGTCCGCTTGCGCCGTAATTCACGCGAGCGTTTGCGCGGTGCGTAGTAGCCGCGCAGATTTCTGCCGCAACCGCGCCGCAATACCGCATCAATGCGCGCTATGTTCGCGCAGATGCAAGGCGCCGCGCGCTTAAATTTGCGCGATAAATTTAAACGGCAAAAAGATAAAATTTAGGATCAAAATGCAGATAAAATTAAACGGCAAAGCTTACGAAACAGCCGCGAGCGATCTTGACGGGCTGAAGCGCGAGGTTAAATTTAGCGGCGAGATCGCCGTGATAAACGGCTATGCGAGCACGCAGAACTGCGAGCTAAAGGCGGGCGATGAGCTCTTTTTGCTTGCCCGCGGAGCGGAGCTGGCGCCTCAGGAGCTTCGCGAGCTGATGCTTGCTCGCAACGCTCCTTCAGTAAACGAGGCGCTGCAAGGCTCGCGCGTGGCGATCTGCGGGCTCGGCGGGCTCGGCTCCAACGTCGCGATCCTGCTTGCGCGCGCAGGCGTGGGCGAGCTCTTTTTGATCGACTTTGACGTCGTCGAACCGACCAACCTCAACCGCCAGCAGTACGAGATCGGCGATCTCTACAAGCCCAAAACGGCCGCTCTGCGCGAAAAAATCGCGCGCATAAACCCGTTCGTGCGCGTGCAAACCTTAAACGAGCGGCTTACCGCGCAAAACGTAGCCGAAATTTTAAAAAACGAGCGTATAATTTGCGAGTGCTTCGACGACGCGGCGGCGAAGGCGATGATTTTCGACGCGCTCAGCGGCACAGATCGCTTTTTGATCTGCGCTAGCGGCATGGCGGGCAGCGGCGACGCCAACGAGATCCGCACGACGCGGCTCGGCAAAAACGTCTTCGTCTGCGGTGACCGCAAAAGCGCCGCGGCTCAGGGCGTGGGGCTGCTCGCGCCGCGCGTGGCGATCTGCGCCGCACATCAGGCAAACGTCGCGCTTAGACTGATTTTGGGCGAGGAGGGCTAAGCCTGGCCGCTCATCGCGCGCCTGCATTTCTAAATTTACGCGCCTTTATTTATTTCGCCGATTAAATTTAGGTCTCGCGCGATTATTTTTGAGAAGCGGCGAGCATTTTGGCGGCATACAGCGCGCGTTTTTAAGACAGCGTGAAATTTGCTGCGCGCTATGTAAATTTAGCCGCAGAATTTAGTCGCGAGATCTAAATTTAAACGACGAAATTTAAACCCTTTGCCGTGCCTGGCTAGCGGGCAGGTAGAATTTTAAAATTTATTCAGCGCGAGCTAGCTACTTTTGAACGTAGGATTTAAAATTCTGCGCAGCGAAGCGAGCCGCAGTCTGCGCTGAAATTTTAAAATTTTGTGTCGTGGTATAAAATTTTGACGAAAAATTTTAAAACTTGGGCGCAGCGTCGCGCAGCGCGTAAAGCGACGAATAGAAGCAAGCAAAGCGCGCATATCTCGCGCTGTGTATAATCACCGTGCGCCGATATGTGCCATTTTGCGCTGCGCATAAAAACGAAAATTTAAACTAAAGAGGATAGAATGGACGATAAACTGATCTTAGGCGGCAGGGAGTTTGGCTCGCGCCTGATAATGGGCTCTGGCAAGTTCGATCACGCGATGATCGACGCCTGCGTGCGGCACGCGGGCTGCGAGATCGTCACGCTTGCGCTGCGTCGCGTGAACGAAAGCAAGAGCCGCAATATCTTGGATTTCATCCCTCGCGGCGTCACGCTGCTGCCGAATACCAGCGGCGCGCGAAACGCCGCCGAGGCGCTGCGGATAGCACGGCTCGCGCGCGAGCTGGGCTGCGGCGACTTCGTAAAGATCGAGATCATAGGCGACAGCAAATACCTTCTGCCCGACAATGCCGAGACGATCAAGGCCTGCGAGGCTCTGGCGCGCGAGGGCTTCGTGCCGCTTGCCTACATGCACGCCGATCTGTGCGTAGCTCGCGATCTAGTAAGCGTGGGGGCTGCCGCCGTGATGCCTCTGGCCGCGCCGATCGGCTCTAATCGCGGGCTGATGATGCGCGGGATGATCGAAATTTTGCTGGGCGAAATCGACGTGCCGATCATCGTAGATGCGGGGCTCGGCGCGCCTAGCGAGGCCTGCGAGGCGATGCAGATGGGCTGCGCTGCGGTGATGGTAAATACGGCGATCGCCACGAGCAGGGATCTGGCGCTGATGGCGCGGGCGTTTGCTCTGGGCGTGCAGGCGGGGCGCGATGCCTATCTGGCGGGGCTCGGCGCCGTTTCTAAGACAGCCAGCGCAAGCTCACCGCTAACGGGATTTTTGAGATAGCGGTTAGAATTTTAAGCGCGTTTGATTGCGCGAGCCGTGTTTTTTTGTGCGGAATTTGCATTTTTGAGCTATAGATACATATCGCGCAGGCTCGGCGTAGCGGCCGATAGATGCGGCGTGGAATTTTAAAATTTCGCGCCGTGCAAATTTGCGCCATGTGAGTTAAATCTCAGCACACTTTGTTAAGCCCTATGTCGAACGACGTAAATTCCGCACTTCGCTAGGCGTCTTAAAGCACTGCGGCGAAAAGTAATTTGGTAGCGGTGCAAAGCGCGGCAAGCTCGGCGATGAAATTTTAAAATTTAATCGGGCTGAAAGTAGCCCGATTAAGAGGAGCTAGATCGATCAGCGGGCTATTTTAGTATGTCGTATTTGTCGCAGTATTTTCGTAAATAGTCTTTTTCATAGTCTAATAGCACCGGGTCCTTTTTGCCCATTTCGCAGGCTTTTTGATAGTATTGCACCGCTCTTGCTTTGTCGCCATCGGCTTCGAGACCTGAAGCAAAATTCCCGCACGCTACCCAGCTCCCCGCATCGCAAGCTCTTCCGGTATATTCCATAGCCCGTGTCATATCTCTTTTTACCCCTTTGCCATGCGCATACATATGACCTAAATTGTTGCAGCCGTTCGCAAGTCCGCCATTGCAAGCTTTATCGAATAGCTCGACAGCCTTTTTATAATCTTTTTTTACCCCTTTGCCGTCGAAGTACATTACTCCCAAATCCGAGCAAGCTGCATAATCGTTTCCATCGCAAGCTTTTTTAAAGTAGTAAAGCACTTTTTTATAGTCTCTATCGGATGCGTTTCCCCCGAATACGGTCGGATTTTCATAAAGAGCGCCGGCGTCACCGCAAGCTTCAATATTGCCTGCTTCGCAATTTTGCTCAAATTGTTTAACTTGCTCTTTGCTAAAAGTTATGCCAAAAGCCAAAGAGCCCAACAGGGCTAAAGCTAAGATGATTTTTTTCATTACTTTTCCTTTAAATTTTACGAAAGTATATTCTTTCATCTTTTAATAATCACTAAAATTTAAAATACGAATAGGCGCCCCCTCGTTTTGCAATTTTTTATCTAAATCCTGCTAAAATGCACCTTTAGACCAAATGATGAGAAATTTGCGCGGCAAGAATTTTCGCACAAAAGCGTGCCGCGTGGAATTTAAATGAAAATTTAAAAGGAAAATTTTAAAGATGATGGGAACCGGCTATCTAGCGGGCATGGAGGATATCGGAAGCGAGACAATGGAGCGTACGCTTGCTCTGCGCGAGGGCTTTTGCGAGGAGGCGAGCGAGGTGGACGTGCAAAGGGCGATCGGCGCGAAAAATAGAAGTCTGCGCGATTTTGCGGCGCTACTAAGCGTGCGCGCAGGCGAGCATTTGGAGCAGATTGCGCAAGCCGCAGCGCGCGAAAAAGCGGCGCATTTCGGCAGCAACATTGCCGTTTTCACGCCGATTTACATTTCAAACTACTGCGACAATCTCTGCGTTTACTGCGGCTTTAACTGCAAGAACAAAATCGCGCGCGCAAGGCTCGATGAGGCGCAGCTAAAGGCGGAGTTTGAGGCGATCGCGGCAAGCGGGCTAGAAGAAATTTTAATCCTCACCGGCGAGAGCGAGAAAAACAGCCCCGTGCGCTACATCGGGCGCGCCTGCGAGCTTGCGCGGCAGTATTTTAAGGTAATCGGCGTTGAAATTTATCCGCTAAACTCTGCCGATTACGCCTATTTGCACGCTTGTGGCGTCGATTTCGTCACCGTTTTTCAAGAAACCTACGATCCCGCACGCTACGCGCAGCTGCATCTTGCGGGCAATAAGCGCGTTTTTGCGTATCGCTTCGCAGCCCAAGAACGCGCGATTAGAGGCGGTATGCGCGGCGTGGGCTTCGCGGCGCTTTTGGGGCTCGGGGATTTCCGCCGCGATGCCTTTGCCACGGGCGTGCACGCATGGCTGCTTCAGCGCAAGTACCCGCGCGCCGAGATCTCCTTTTCGGTGCCGCGCCTGCGCCCGATCATCAACAACGACAAAATAAACCCGAAGGACGTCGGTGAGCGCGAGCTGCTGCAGGTCATGTGCGCGTATCGAATGTTGCTGCCAAGTGCGCAGATCACGATCTCCACGCGCGAGAGAGCGGGCTTCCGCGACAATGCGATCAGGATCGCGGCGAGCAAAATTTCGGCGGGCGTGAGCGTGGGTATCGGCGGGCACAGCGAGCAGAGGGGCGACGAGCAGTTCGAGATCAGCGACGCGCGCAGCGTAAGTGAGGTCTGCGAGGCGATCCGCGGCGGCGGGCTGCAGCCGCTGATGAGCGAGTATATCTATGTGTGAGGCGCGAAATTCTGCCGCGTGCGTGGATGAAATTTACGGCGCCGGACGCGAGATTTATAGCGTCAAATATGAGATCAAATTCCACAGCGCCGCACATGGCGATAAAATTTATGGCGTCATGACGGATAATAAAATTTTAGGCACCGCGTTAGCGGGCGTTAGGAATTCTGGACTCAAAAATGCGCGTGTAAATTTGAGGCCTAGGAACACATACGAGGATTTAAAATTTAAAGGTAGCGCAAATTTCGAGCCCGCGGGTGACGTAAATTTTAAATTTAAAAACGGCGTGAGCTTTGGGTTCTTATGCAGCGGCAACGTAAGGTCGCTAAAATCGAGGAGCTGGGCGAACGCTTTGAGCCTTAGCGCTGCGGCGGAAATTTCAGCCCTTGTTAAGGCGGGCGAAATTTTGAAATATGGCGTGACGGCGGGGATTTCGGCACTCGCTCTAGCAAGTAAAATTTTAATTCCTAGCGCTACGGGCAAAATTTTAAGCCTCAGTGCTGTGCCGCGTACGGATTCTGGGCTAAAGGGGGCAAGCGGATGCTAGATTTTGAGCTTGCTTCGCGCATTACGATCATCACAAATCGCGCGCTCTGCGGCGGCGAGGCGGCACTGCTTGCGCGTATAGCGGATTTTGCCGCAACGGGTGTAGGCGAGATCGTCGTACGCGAAAAAGACCTGAGCGAGAAAGCTTACGCAGCGCTGTTTGGTAAAATTTTACTCGCCTGCGAGAGCGGATTTTGTGCGGATAAGGCTTTTGCAAACGTGATTTTTGCAGATGAAGCTTGCACTGCTAAATTTGGCAAAATCCAAGCTCTTGAGGGCGAATTAGACGTGAGCGCGGCCTACGCTGATAAAATTTTGCTCTGCGAGCGCGACGCAGACGAAGTTTCTCCAAAAAAGCTCCATTTGGGCGGCGGCAAGAGCGAGATTTGCGCGGATGCGGCCCACAAGTACGGTGTCGCTACAGATGAGACACGGCCTAAAAATTCCGCTTGCGTTTTAGATGAAATTTTGTCTGAAAATTTTACCGGTACCGCAAACTGCGCGGACGATAGCGCGCCTGGCGAAATTTCGCTTCGTGGTGCCGCAAGCGAAACAAAACCCGCGGATGGGACTATACAGAGCGCAGAAGACGCCGAAATCGCGCAGGGCAGAGGAAACACAGAGAGCATGGAAAGTGCGTATGGCGCAGAAAAGGCAAACGGCACAGAGAGCGTGAAAGAGGCGGAAAACTCGCAGGGTGCGAAGGGCACGCAGAGCGCAGAGAGGGCAAGGCGCCCGCCTACGATCTTTGTGCATAATTTCGCAGATTTTACGCTGCGCAAGGGCGAGAGAAATTTATGGCTGCCGCTCGGGGTTTTGCGGAGCTTCAGCGCGGCGCACGGCGCGGAGTTTTTGCGCGCAAATTTCAAAAAACTGGTCGCTTCCTGCCACAGCGAGGCGGAGGCGCGCGAGGCGCTGGAACTGGGCGCGAGTGCGATCTGTCTGAGCCATATATTCGCGACCGATTGCAAGGCGGGGCTAGCGCCGAGGGGGCTAAATTTGATTCGCGCCGTGCGGGAGTTTTTCGCGGGCGAAATCTACGCGCTGGGCGGCATAACGCCGCGCAATTTCGCCTCCGTCCTACGCGCGGGAGCCGACAGGATCGCCGTTATGAGCTCTGCGATGGCTGCGCGGGACGCGAGCGATTTCATAAGAAAATTTAAGAAATGAATCAATCCGAAAATGTGCTCCGTTTCTTTTGTCGCGCCCTTGTTGCCGTCATTTCGCGCATGCGGCGCAATGCAAAAACGCGCGAAATGAACGCGATTTATTGCGATTTAAGCCCAAAGTTATAAAATACGAGCGATTTAAGCTTAAGGATATTTTTTGGATAAAGTGCGGCTTGAGGAATCAAAAAAGCTTCTAAACGAGGGGCGCCAGAACTTAAAACAAAAGCTGCGAAAAGGCGCTAGCGCCGACATCTTTGACAATGCGGATTTAAGCGATGCGGCGGATCGCAGATCATTAAATTTAAACGATGCAAATTTGAATAGCGAAAGCCCTAAAGATACGAATTTTAATCAAACAAACCCCGAATCGCAAGCCGATCATCTTTGCGGCGCAAATTTCCGAGATACAAATTTAAAAAGCACGAATTTAAACTCACAAGCCGAGGTAAAATTTCAAAATTTAAACACAGGCGGTGTTTCATCGCGAGGCGTTAAAACTCGTGATTACGACAAAGAGCCGATAATCATAAAAGACCACGCTATAATTTTAAATGCTATCATCGGCGCGATCTATATCATTACTACGATATTGATGGCGATATGCGGTAAATTTTCCGCCCAGCAAATTTTATTTCTCGTTTTGCTGGATTGCTATTTTCCGCTCAGAGCATTAAATAAATTTTCAAATTTCGGCAAGTGCTATATATGCTTTAAAAATGACGATATAACCCTATATTCTAAAAAGACGGAAGCCATTTTATATGAGACTAAAATTTCCAATATAATTGGTATCAAAAGAACCACGGGACCGTCATATCCCGAAATATCAAAAAAGACAAAATGCCTTATGCTGCTATTTGCTTTTATATACTTGCTTTTGGTTTTTTTCGTAGCGGTAGTGATAGACGGAAGGGAGGAAAATTTTTGGATAATTTTTGCGGTAATTATATCGATTAGCTTTTTTCCTTTAGTGCTATATAGGCTTTTTAACGGGCTAGGCTTTGATATTATAAATGACAGCATATTGATATATGACAAAAATTCTTTTATAGAGGTTTCGTTTCTAAGTAGCAAAGAATACAGGGAGCTAAAAGCCTATTTTCTACTCAAAACAGGGAAAAATTTAGATAAAATCCCGCCGCAAATTTTTGTGTAGACCATAAAAGCGGACTCTATTTGAAATTTATATTAAATTATGATCGATCAAATTTGCCTTTTTTCGGCGATATGAAAACGATGACGTTTGAAGCGAATAAGGATAAATTTGAACAAAATTTTACCTCGTAAATTTACGAAGTCTCATTCCACAAGCCGCGCGCGGATGTCGCCGAAGAGCAGCACGTCCTTCAAAACGGCGCGATCGGCGTAACCGCGCTCGTTTAGGCTCAGGTGCAGCTCGCCTCGGCTGCTCGAAAATATCGGCTGGTTGATGAAAACCACGTAGATCGCCGCAGCCTGCTTATCCGCGCCCGCGCCGCGCCCTTTAAAATTTACGTCCGTTGTGCCGGTTTTCGTATCTGCTCCGCTAGAGCTTGTGCTTGCCGCTGCGCCGGAGTTTGTGTCCGCATCGCTAGGCGGCGCGACGCCAAGCTCACTCGCGATATTTGCGGCGGCGCTTCCGCGCGGTATTTGAATGTCGATCCTTCCATCGGCACTTTTTGCGCCTGCGGCTCGGACGAAAAATTTATCGCCCGAGTGCGGAATTTTAGAGAAATTGAAAAACAAACTCAGCAGGTCGTTCGTCGCAAAATAGGGCAAAATTTCGTCGCTTACTAGCTGCAGCTCGCCGCCCGAACCTTTGAACTTTTGAAATTTTATCGTTTTGCGCGCGTAGTCGAAGGCGTAGGTTTTGCGCTCGTTTTTCGTCGTTTTGCCCTTTTTGCGCGAGACCTCGTGGACGTAGAGATCGGGCATCAAAAGCCCCGCCACGACGCGCCCCTTTGAGCAGAAGCTCTCGCGCCTTTGCCCGCTCAGGCTGCCCGCGACGCCCTGCGCAACGGCGTCCATGACGATCTCGTAGCGATCGCCCTCGCGCACGAGCCGCGTATTTGCGCTGCCGACCGCGCCGAAAACGCCGAACGAAATCTCATATTTCGCGCTGATCGTCTCGCCCAAAAGAGCGCTCGCGCACAAAATCAAAATAGCAAAAAATTTCATCCCTACCGTCCTTCCGCTTTGCGGCGCCCCATCATACGACGCCCGTAAAATTTACGCTCTTTGCGCCGCTTGTAAAACTTGCGCATAAAATTTGCGCCGTCGCCATTAAAACGCTTGTTAAATTTACGCTTTTTACTCGGCGCTATTTTGTGCTGCAAATACAGCACGTCGATCGTTAGCAAATCCGCTCAAATTTAAACGACTCGGCGCGGGTCAAATTCGTAAATTTAGTCCTTCCAAAGCCACCATTTCAGCTTGGCTTTGTCGGGATGAGGCGTATTTGCGTAGTGGCTGGCCTCGGCAAACGTAGAGGATGTACCTGTCGCTGCCGCGCTCGAGGGCCTTTGTGCGTTCAAATATCTCGTCCGGATCCGCGCCCTTTAGCGAAGCGATGTCCTCGTAGCCCAGCACCAACAGATCGCCCTCGGTCGCCTCGCCGACATAGGGGATTTTCTTAAAATCGCTCGCGCCTTTACTCAAATTTTACTCCAATCTTTATTCAAATTTCGCTCGGCTCGCCATTTGGATAAAATTTTAAAACCCCTTGAGAGTGCGGAATTTTAAAATTTCACTCGTGTGAGGCAAATTTTAAAATTTTATCCACGCGATGCGAAAAATTTTTAAAATTTTACCTCGCCGCCGGGCCGCCGCTGCGCTTATGCGCGCCGCTTTTTAGTGTTAAGACGCCCGCCGCTGCGCCCATTGTCGGAAATTTTATCTGCAAGCTAGCAGGGAGCTTGGGCGCGGCAAAGCTTAAACGTTTTTAATCCCAAACGGAGTAAATTTACGCTTCCGCCTTGCGCCAAATGCAAAAATCTGATACGTTTGTTTCAAACTCCAACGGATTTTGTAAAAAGACGACAGCGGCGCTTCGACGTCATCCGAGCCGCCTTTGTGCGATGATTTAATTAAAATTTCTTTCGCGCTAAAACCATGCTTAAAATAATTTTTCACCAAATTCTACGCAGGCTCGAGCGCTAAATTTGACCCAAAATTCGCTCGCAAATTTCGCACGGATCGGCACTTTGATAGATCGGGCGGCCGACTACGATAAAATTAGCCCCTGCCTCGCGCGCGGCGCCCAGATCCGCCACCCGCTTTTGATCCCCAGCACTCTCGCCAAACGGCCTTATGCCAGGGCAGAGCGTGATAAAATTTGCGCTCGTAGCGTCCTTTATCGGGCGGCTCTCGAACGCCGAGCAGACCATGCCGTCAAGCCCCGCTTCGTAGCTCATCACGCTAAATTTTCGCACGGCATCGCTTAAATTTTGCTCGTAAACCGCGCTAAATTCGGTCTCGTCAAAGCTCGTTAGCGCCGAAACTGCAAGCACTAGCGGACGCGAACCGAGTTTGTCCAGCCGCTCCATTACGGTAGCCATCGCGCGCTTGCCGCTGCTTGCGTGCACGTTTATCATATCTACGCCGATTTTAGCGATCTCCTCGGCGGCGTCAGCCATCGTGTTTGGGATATCATAAAGCTTTAAATCGAGGAAAATTTTAAAATTTCCAAGCTTTTTTAGCTCCTCGATAAAGCCCGCTCCGTCGCGCAAATAGGCTCGCAAGCCAACTTTTAGCCAAATTTTATCCGCAAAGTCCGCAAGCCCCTCCGCTAGCTGTAAACACTGCTGCTTCGAGCCCAAATCAAGCGCGACGCAGAGCTTCACCGTTTATCCTTGCCACGTACTGCGCCTTTGCTGCCTGCGGGTCTTTCCGAGAGAGCGCCTTTGTTGCCTGCTGGTCTTTTTGAGACGGTGCCTCTGCTGCCCGCAGATTTTTTCGGCGCGGTAGAGATTTTGCGCCCCGTGCTACTTTTCGGCGCAGTATTTTTACCAGCAGTGCCCTTTTTCGGTGCTGTGCTTTTGCCGACTCTGAAATTTCTATCCGCGCCCTCTTTTTTCGGCGCGGCGTCTTTGCCTCGTTCGCCTGCCTTAAAATTTTTACCTCGCTCGCCCGTTTTGAAATTTTTGCCCGTTTTCTCCGTCTTAAATTTATCTCCGGTCTTGAGATTTCTCTCCGTTTTAAATTTTTTGCTCGCGGTGGATTCGGATTTTTTTGCGGACGCGCTGCGAGTTTTCAAATTAGCGGGCTTTTTAGATGGTCTGCTTCTGCTCGCCGTAGAATTTTTCGGCGCGCCGCCCCTCTTTGCTCTCGTAAAATTTTTTGTCTCGCCGTCCGCGCCTGCGGGGATGAAATTTTTCGCCGTATCATCGCTGTCCGAAACGGCGGAGTTTTTCGCCGCAGCAGGCTTAAAATTTTTGACTGCCTCCGTGGTTGCTTCGGGATTTACGCTTGCCGTCGCAGTCGGCTTGGAAATTTTATCCGCCGCGATGTTTACGGGGCTGTCTTTTAGCGCATCCAGCACGCCGTTTATAAATTTAGACGAGATGCCAAGCTCCTTGGCGGAGTTGATCGCTTCGTTGATGACGATGCCTGCGTCGGTGTCCGTAAAGCGCAACTCATACGCCCCGAGCCGCAGTATCGCGCGCTCCAGAGCTGAAATTTCGGCGAGTTTAAATTCCTTTAAATTTTCATCTATCAGCGCATCGACCGCGGCGAGATTTTCGCTAGCACCGCGCAGAAGCGCCAGCGTCCAGTTGCGCTGCTCGTTGCGAATGCGCTTTTCTTCCAGATATTCGTCCGCAAAGTCCTCGCCGCCGCCGTTCATATCCCGGGAGTAAAGCAGCGAGATCGCAGCGAGCCTGGCTTGGTGTCTGGTAGCCATTTTAAGCCTTTATGTTGCGAAATAGACTTAGAAGCTCGATCGCGCCGCTCATCGCCTCAAAGCCCTTGTTGCCTGCCTTCGCGCCTGCGCGCTCGATTGCCTGCTCGATATTATCGGTAGTTAGCACGCCGAAAGTCACGGGCGCTCCGTATTTTAGCATGGTGTTCGCAATCCCCTTGCTTACTTCGGCGCTTACGTAGTCAAAATGCGGTGTAGAGCCGCGGATAACCGCCCCTAGGCAGACGACGGCGTCGTAGAGCTTGGAGCTTAGCGCCTTTTCAAGCGCGAGCGGGATCTCAAAAGCGCCAGGAACAAGCATTAGGCTTAAATTTTCCTCCTTGCCGCCGTGGCGCAAAAACGCATCATGCGCCCCTTCGACTAGGCGATCGGTGATGATGTGGTTGAAGCGGGCGTTGATGATTAGAATTTTTTCGCTGCCCTTAAGAGCAAGCGAGCCTTCGATGATTTTCATGGTTTTCCTTTGCGTTAAATTTAGCGCTAAGCTTAGCTAAATTCGCCAAAATTCTAAATTAATTTAAACATCACGGCGCTTGAAATTATGAGAAATAAGAGGGTGCTTTGCGCGCAGAAATTTTCTCGCAGCGGACGAATATTCTCAAGATCACGGCACCGATTGTGTCGATGCCTGTGCATAAGCTTAGCGTGAATATGAAAAATATACGAAGCAGGTTAATCTCTGCGCCCTCTTTTAGCGCGACGATCGTTTAGAGTGAAGCGATAAAAAGCGTGCCGAGCCCCGTATATAGGACGTATGCGAGCGCAGCGCTATGTATTTAAAAGCAAGCATAAATATAAAAAGTTCGCAATCGCGCAGATGACGGTAAGTAGCGATTTATGCGTACCGGTAGCGCGCTTAAATCCGTACGCCCGGTCGCACACAAAAAGCGCTCCGATGAGGGTAAAGCAAAGCTTCGGCGTTCATAAACCGCCTAAATTTTAAATTTAAAGCGCGATTGCAATGGCTTAGATTAAAATTCGCCTTAAAATTAATCCTAAATAATAAATTTTATTATTTGTTTAGAAATTTTTGGCTATAATCGCTCCAAATCATTTCAAGGAGAGAAAGATGTTTAAACTTAGAGAGTTGCCGTTCGATGCGGCGCACAACGCGGTCGTAAGCAAGCAAACCTGTGATTATCACCACGGCAAGCACCACGCGACCTATGTGGCAAATTTAAATAAACTTACCGAATCGGGCGAGTTTGCGGGCAAGGGGCTTTACGAGATCGTAACGGCGGCTAGCGGCGGGCTTTTTAACAACGCAGCGCAGGTTTACAACCACGATTTTTACTGGGATTGCATCGCAAAGCCTAGCGAGCCGTCTGCGGAGCTAAAATCGGCGCTAGCGGAAAATTTTGCGGATTTTAAAAGCGAGTTTTTGGCTGCTGCTACGGCGCATTTCGGCTCGGGCTGGGTGTGGCTCGCTTACGATCCGAAATCGGGCAAGCTTTGCATTAAAGCGACCCAAAATGCCGCCACGCCGGTGACCGAAGGGCTCGTGCCGCTTCTAGTCGTGGACGTTTGGGAGCACGCGTATTACATCGACGAGTACAACGCGCGCCCGAAATATCTGGAGAAATTCTACGCAGGCATCAACTGGGAGTTCGTCTCAAGCGCCTACGAATGGGCTAAAAAAGAGGGTCTCGGCTCGGTGAAATTTTACATCGACGAGCTTCACGGCAGAGATTAAATTTTAAAATTTAAGCGGACGTGGCGAGGCGATGCTACACAAAGCCAAAACCGCCTAAACGCGCTGTAGGGTTCGCTACGGACGATAATTGCCGCGTCGTTTAGCGTACGCGGTCGATCGCTTAAAATTTTAATTCAAAGCTAGCGGCTAAATTTCGGAATTTGTCTCGGAATTTAGCCGCGGCAATATCGCTTTTCAATCTATCTTTTAAATTTAATAAAATTCTATCAAAGCTCGGGCGCTAAATTTAATCAAAATTTTAGCCCAAAATCATCCAGAGCCCGATCGCGCACATCAGCACCGAGCAGAAAATTTCGAGGTATTTCAAATGGGTTTTCAGCAGATTTTTTAGCACCGCTCCGCCCAGTGCGTAGATGCTAAGGCAGATACTTTCGCTGGCGCACAAGATCGCCACGAGGGCGAAAGTGCGCGCGCCGAAAAGATTGTTCGCATCCAAAAACGGCGGAAAGAGCGCGGTGAAAAATATCCACGCCTTGGGGTTTGAGACCGCGACTACGAAGCCTTGCAGAAAGATATTTTCGCTGCGCTTCTGTTTTTGCAGCTTAAAATTTCCGCGTGCTAAAAAAGTCACGACGCCCAGATAGAAAATATACGCGCCGCCTAAAATTTTAATCGCGCTAAGCGCCGCAGGGTGTGCAAGCAGAATGCCCGCGACGCCGAATATGCACGCAAGCGCCACGGCCGCGACGCCCAGCACCTGCGCCAGCGGCGCAGGCAGAGCTCTAAGATAGCCGCGCGCGATGCCGAGATTTAGCGCGTAGGTCATGTTGATGCCCGGCATCAGCGATATCGGGAAGATCGTAAGAAAAAACAGAAGCATTGCAAACCCCTAAATTGTGGCTAAATTTTAAATTTTATCTCTCGCGATACGGCTCCGCTGTAATAGATTTTAAAATTCTAAAATTTAACGCGCTGCGCTGAGGCGAATAAAATTTTAAAATTCCGCCGCACCGCGGAACTGCACATTGCGAGCTGTCATCTAGAATTTTGCACATCGCTTTATTGCGCTTCATCATTGCGATATGCCGTGCGCCGCGCCGCACCCAAACTTTTCTTGGGGCGGGAAGGGGGGGCTTGAATTGCGAGGTCGCTCCCCCTCCCGCCCCAAACCCCACCTAATCCCCGACGACGCCTTACAAGAGGCAGGACGCGCTTGCGTTAAATTTATATTATAGCTGCGGCGTAGCGTGCAGTATCGCGTAAAAACTCATGCCGCAGTGCGGGTAAGACAGCGAATGAAATTTTAAAATTCCGCCGCGCCGCCGCGGGTAAATTTAAAATTTAAAACTCTCGCGGCTTTAAATTTAGCCGAAAATCCCGTATCCGAAGATCAACGCGATGATGAGCGGCAGGATAAATTTGACATACAAAAACCAAACTCCTGCGAGCCTCGCGCCGAGATCGCCTTCGTTGGTGAGCTCGTAGATCGCGTCCTTTTTCAGCACCCAGCCCGCGTAGACGCAGCACAGAAGCGCCGTTAGCACGAAAAATACGTTCGCGCTTACGAAGTCGAAAGCGTCGAAAACCGAGCGCCCTAGAATTTTAACATCCGCAAGCACGCTGCTTGAGAGTATGCAGGGTAGGTTGCCGAGCACGAAGACGCCGCCGAGCGTTAAATTTACCGCCTTTAACGTTGAAAAGCCAAAGCGCTCCTCGACGAAATTTATGATGACCTGATAGATCGTGATTGATGTCGTAAGCGCGGCGATGAGCAAAATCGAGAGAAAGACTACCGCGACGGCGTTGCCGAAGGGCATGTGCGAAAACGCGATCGGCAGGCTTTTAAAAACTAGCGACGAGCCGCTGCTCGGCTCAAGCCCCGCGCTAAAGAGTGACGGGAAGATCATAAAGCCCGCAAGCACGGCGATGAGCGTGTTTACGACTGCGGTGATGGTGGCCGTTTGCATCAGCTTCTCGTCTTTGTTTAAAAAGCTCGACAGCGTGATCATCACGCCGAAACCGAGCGAGAGCGCGAAAAAGACCTGACCCAAAACGTCGATCAAAAGCTTGGGCGTGATCTTGGCAAAATCGACGCTGAGATAAAATTTCACGCCTTCCTTTGCGCCCTCAAGCGTTAAATTTGTAAGGATCACCGCGATGAAGCACAAAAATAACGCGGGCATTAGAAATTTTACGAATTTTTCGATCCCCTCGATGATGCCGTTTTTCAAAATGTACCAGTTGATCGCTATGAAAACGAGCGTGTAAGCTCCGACGCCGAGCGGGCTATTTTCGATGTGATCTACGTAGAATTTCTGCGTAAATGCGGGGTCTGTGATTCGCGCGGAGAGGTCGAAGTTGCCGCTTACGATGTTTACGATATAGGTTAGCACCCAGCCGCCGAGGACCATATAGTAGGCTAAAATTCCAAACGCGCCAATTACGCCCATGATGCCTACGATTTTCCATGCTGGCTTTATGCGCGAGCCGTCCTTTTTAGGCGCCGTGAAGGCATCAACGCAGTTTCTTAGCGCGCGACGTCCGATGACGTTTTCTACCAAGATCATCGGGATACCAAGCACGATCATTGCGATGCAAAATATGAGCACGTAGGCGCCGCCGCCGTTTTCCCCGACTAAATACGGAAACCTCCACGTGCAGCCAAAGCCGATCGTGGCGCCTGCGACGGTTAAGATATATGTGAGCTTGCTGCTCCAGGTCTGTCTCGGCACGCTCCCTCCTTAAAATTGCTCTTTTTTGAGCTTGTCGAGGAAGTCCTCGATATTATATTTGGCGCGGTAAGTCTCGCTGATGAGATGGACTATGATGTCGCCGAGATCGACGACGCTCCACTCATCGCCGCTTTCGATAGCCAAAAACTCCTCGCCGAGCGGCTTAAGCACGCTTTTTAGCTCCTCGATGAGCGAGGCGGCGTGGCGGGAGGTCAGCATAGTGGCTATAACTACGAATTTCGCGATATATTCGCGCCCCTCCATATCGATGATCTGGACGTCTTCGGCTTTCTTTTCGTTTAAAATTTCGGCGATCCGCTCCGCCCTTTGCTTTGGATCTTGCATATCTTTCCTTTTATAAAATTTTATGACCTCTGCTGCGATCTTGGGCGGGATTTCGCCTTTGAAATCTCGCCTAAAACCGCTTGAGCTCGCATCTACGGCAATCTCGATCCGCTTTAGGCTCGCCCACTGCCGCGGGATCTCGTAGCCGGGCCGCGTAAGCACGACAAACTCCGCTAATTTCTGCATCTCGCTAAAGTCGCGCCATTTATGAAGCTCTGATAGGTTGTCGGCCCCCACGACGATGTAGAGCTTTGGTGCTATGTCTGCTCCGCTCGCATCGCTTGCGTCATCCATGTCATTTGCGTCACCTGCGTCACCTGCGCTATTTGCGCTATTTGCGCTACCCACGCAATTTGCGCCGCCTGCGTCAGCCATGCAATTCGCATTACCGCTTGGAATTTCGCTTGCGCTTGAAAATTTGCCTGTGACGGCGTTTAAAATTTCACTTGAGGCGGCACTTGAAATTCTGCCTGCATCTGAAATTTCGTTCCGCCCAGCATTCGGAATTTTGACAACGTCTGAAATTTCGTTCCGGGCGGCGTTCGGAATTCTGCTCGCGCTTAAGATTTTATCTCCGGCGGAGTTTGAAACCTCGCTCATGACGACATTAGACATTCTATTTGCGGCGACATTTGAAACTTCGTCCGTATTTGAAATTTTATCTACGCTTCGTGTTTCGCTAGCATCTCCTGCGCTGCCCGCCTCACTCGTGCCGTCGCGAGGAATTTTACCTACCTTACTTTGTGAAATCCCGCCCGTTTCGCTTTCACTGCCGACCGAAATTTGATCCGCCGTGCTGCCTTGCAGAATTTTACCCATTTCAACCGCCGTCTCTGCTGCGATTTTGCCGTTTGCGCCATGTTTTTCGAGCAGAAATTTCACGCTTTGTATCGTGGGTACCGGCACGTTTTGCGAAATTTCATAATCGCTCACCTCCACGTGCGGGGTGTCGCCCCACAGCGCGCGGCACCATTTTAGCCGCAGCTGCGGCGGCGCCGAAAAGCTCTTTTTAAACGGGTTTAGAAACGACGGCATTATGACCAGCAAATCGGGCTTTAGGGCGGATAAGATCGCCCCTACCGCGGCGTCGTGTCCTGCGTGCGGCGGATCAAAACTGCCGCCGAAAAGTGCGATCTTCACGCACCTGCTCCGCGCCGTTTCGCGCCGCAAAATTTCTCGCCCTTCGCCGCAAATTCCGCGGCATAAAATTTTGCTCGGCGCAATCTTGCTTTATGAAATTTTACGTCGCAAAATTCCGCTTCGTCAAATTTTGTTTCAAAAAATCCTGCGTTTTGCAGCGCAGTAAATTTAAAAGGCGCAGCGGCGCAAAGACTAGGACTGCGTCGTAGCCCTTTTGCGGCGATAAATTTAAAAAGCGCGCCGCTACGAAATTTTACCCCGAGGAATTTCGCTGCGTTAAATTTCATTTTAAGCTCTAAATTTGGCGCCTGGAACTTTGTCTCCTGAAATTTCACGCCGTGAAATTTGGCCGCATAAAATTTCGCAGCGCGAGCTAAAAAACCCGTCTCGCGCAATCTTGCTTTGTAAAATTTAAAACCGCGCGCCCTAAATTTCGACTTGCAGAATTCCGTGCTACGGAAGTTCGCTCCTAAAAATTCCGTTCCGCAGGTCGTAAATTTCGCGCCATTAAATTTCTCGTCGTGAAATTTAAAATGCGAGTGCCGTGATTGCCGAATTTGTCGCTTATGACAAAGCGTTTCATTGCAAAATTTAAAACCGCGAAGAGCTGCATTGTGCGCTCCGGGCTCTGTGCCGCAAAATTTTGTACTACCAAATTTTGTTGCAAAAAATCCTGTGTTTTGCAGCGCGAAAAATTTAACGCCGCGCTTTCTAAATTTTTCCGCGCAAAATCCAGCGGTTGCGAAGCGTGCGTTAGAATTCGGGTCTTTGTAAGGCTTTCGCACGGGCCGCCTACATATATTTTTCTAAAACGCGCGGGATTTCGATGCTGCCGTCCTTGCGCTGGTAGTTTTCCATCACCGCGATCAGCGTGCGGCCGACCGCGAGCGAGGAGCCGTTTAGCGTGTGAACGAGGCTGTTTTTCTTGCCGTCTTTGAAACGGATCTTGGCTCTGCGCGCCTGAAAATCGCGACAGTTGCTGATCGAGCTGATCTCTCGGTATTGGTTCTGTCCCGGCAGCCAAACCTCCAAATCCACGGTTTTTGCGGCACTAAAGCCTAGATCGCCGCTGCAAAGCAGCATGTGTCTGTGCGGAAGGCCAAGGCTAGCTAGCAGATCGCTCGCGCACGAAATCATCTCCTCAAGCATCTTTGCGCTATCTTCGGGGCGCGTGATGGCGACGAGTTCGACCTTTTCGAACTGGTGCTGGCGGATCATGCCGCGCGTATCGCGCCCCGCCGAGCCCGCTTCCTTGCGAAAGCAGTGGCTGTAGCTGGTGAGCTTGATCGGCAGCTCCTCGCTGCGTAAAATTTCATCGCTGAATAGATTCGTCGCCGTAACCTCGCTCGTAGGGATGAGATAGAGGTTTTGCTCCTCGTCGTCAACGCGGTAGAGATCGTCTTTAAATTTGGGCAGCTGACCCGTGCCGTAGAGGATCTGATCGCGCACCAAAAACGGCATATTTACGAGCTCGAAGCCGCGCGAGTTGTTAAATTCGATCATGTAATTGATGAGAGCCATATTCAGTTTTGCGCCAAGACCTCGGATCGCGGTGAAGCGGCTGCCGCTGAGTTTGACGCCGCGCTCGAAATCAAGCCATCCCAGCGCCTCGCCGAGATCAAAGTGCTGCTTGGGCGCGAAGTCGAACGTGCGCGGCTGCAGGACCTTTTTGATACAGACGTTTTCGTTCTCGTCCGCACCGATCGGCACGTCGTCGTCGATGATATTCGGCACGCACGCGGCGATCGCTTCTAGGCTCTGCTCGCGCTCGTTTACGAGCTCGCTTAGGCTTTGGATCTTTTGCTTGTTTTCCTCAAGCTGCGATTTTAGCGCGCCTACGTCTTTGCCCTCGCGCGCGGCGAGGCCGAGCTCCTTACTCTTTGCATTTTGCACGGCTTGAAGGTTCTCTAACTCCGTCTTTTTGGATTTTAGCTCGTTGTAGACATCTAGTAGCGTTTGCAGGGTTTGCGGCGGGACTTTTTTGGCGATGAGTTTTTTATTAAATTCGTCGAAATTTGTCTCGATAAGTTTTAAATTTATCATTTTTTACCTCTTTTTGGTAATTTAAATTGCGACATTTTAACCAAAGTTTGCTTTAAATACTCAAAATAAACCTACATTTAAGCAATACGGATGAAAAAAAGTGATACAATTCCGTAATATTTTATTATGAAAGGTATTACATGAAGGCAAAATTTGCTTTTTTAGGAATTTTCGCGGCGAGCCTTGTGTTTGCGCATTTTGGCGTTCTTACGACGGATAAAAATGTCGTAGAGGATCAAAAAGACGCTATCGTAAAGCTAAATTTGGAATTCTCCCATCCGTTTTTACAGGAGACTATGAATCTACAAAAGCCCGCAGAATTCGGCGTTTTTATTGACGGCGAGAAAAAATCGCTCCTAAGCGGTCTAAAAGAGCAGAAAAAGGGCGAAAATTCCTATTTTGCGGCGGAATTTAAAGCCGACAAACCATCGCTTTTGGCGTTTTATTTCGATCCGAAACCCTATGCCGAGCCGGCTGAGCGCAAGATGATCCGCCATATCACCAAAACCTATGTTGATGCTTACGGCGCGGGCGAAGGCTGGGATAAGCCGCTCGGGCTAGAGGCGGAGATCGTACCGCTCGTGCGGCCTTATGCGCTGTATGCGGGCGAGATATTTAGCGGAGTTTTTTTATTGCACGGAAGGCCCGTCCCAGGCGCGGACGTGGAGATCGAGCTATATAACGATAAAGGCTACAAAGCCCCTAGCGAGGCGCATGTCACGCAGGTCGTTAAAACCAACGGCGCGGGCGAGTTTAGCTTCGTGATGCCGGTTGCCGGCTGGTGGGGCTTTGCGGCTCTTAGCGAGGAGGAAGCCGCCAAAGGAAGCGAGCAGCCCGTAAATGAGCTGGGAGCCGTGCTTTGGATCAAAGCAGACGAGTTGAAAAAGTAGCGGAGCGGCTCGGTGAGATCTCTTTTTTCGGGCGAAATTTGCGCGGCTGCGGATAAATTTAAATTTGCGTTTGAGCGGAGTTTTGAAATTTTATTTTCGTACGTTTTGCTTGGCGATGTAAAATTTCCATCGAATTCTGCGGCTGAAATTTTACGGGGCAGAATTTTGTCGTTTCGCACCCGCGCGCAGTCTGCGTCTCGGGGTTTGGTTAAAACTTTACGGAGCAAAATTTCGCCGAGCAAAATTTTAAGAAACGTAGCTCTGCTGCGTGGAATTTTGCTTGGTAGAAATCCGCGCTTAGGAGCTTCGAGCGATGGTATTGCTCTGCTCGCGATTTTTCGCAAGCGTAGAAATTCGCTCTTAGTAGCTTCGAGCCGTAAAATTCCATACCCGTGGATTTACGAGCGTAAAATATCAGCACGTAAAATTTCGTTTTTTGAAATTTTAAAAACCCCGACTTTTAAAATTTCGCAAGCTCTGTTTTGCCGCGCGAGCACTGCGCCGAGATCGATCAGGGCTTTAAATTTTGCGTTACAAAATCCGCTCGCTGCTCCCGCAAATACGGAAATTAAAATTTATTGCGCCGTGCGAGCCGTAAAATTTATCAAATTTGCCGGTTCCGTAAGCGGTTTTGAGACCGCTCCGAGTCTTGCGCTGACAGCCGCCGCGGATAGGACGCAAGTCTTGAGTTTTACAGCCGCAAATTTTGCCGCGACTAAAGCCGTAAAAGCAAGATCTGTAGCAATCAAGGCAATTATCGCAAAGGTCGCAAATGCCTTAAATTTAGCCACTTCGCGCGTTTTTGCGCATCTAAAAAACGGGAGCGATTTAAAGGAGGCGAGCCGTGCACATTAGCGAAGGAGTTTTGAGCGCGCCCGTACTGCTTGCCGGCTGGGCGGTTACGGCGCCTGCAGTAGCGGCGATTTTATGGCGTGTAAGGCAGGCTGAGATCCCTAGGATCGCGTGTTTTAGCGCGCTGTTTTTCGTCGCATCTTTCGTGCACCTGCCCGTGGGTGTCAGCTCCATGCATTTGATGCTAAGCGGGCTCGTGGGCGCATTTTTGGGCTCGCGCGCGATCTTGGCGATTTTCGTCGCGCTATTTTTGCAAGGGGTATTTTTCGGCTTCGGGGGGCTTAGCGTGCTCGGCGTAAATACCGCAGTCATCGGCTTTCCAGCGGTTTTGGGCGGGCTCTTTGCCGCCGCCGCAAAAGCGCAAGAGCTAAAAGCGCGCACGCAAAAAATTTATCTATTTTTGGCGGGTTTCGTGCCGATCGTCTGCTCGATGCTGCTTCTTGATCTCGTGCTTTTCATCAGCGGACGGGAGTTTTTTGCTATCGCGACGCTCATCTCGCTCGAAGGTGCGATCCTGGCTGTTTTGGAGGGGATCATCACTCTTTTTGCGCTTAGCTTTATTGCGAAATTTTACGGCGGACAGAGGCGATGAGAGCACTATTTTTCTTAACGGTTTTGATCTCTTTTGCATTTTCGCATGCGCTTCATCTTTTCGCGACGCAAGAGGGCGATAGAGTGGCGATTTATAGCTATTTTTATAAAAATTCTCCCTGCATGGAGTGCGAAGTTTTAATCAGTGCGGACGGGCGCGAAATTTTGCGCACTAGGACCGATAAAGAGGGACTTGCGAGCATACGAATACCCGCTAAAAATTTTACTATTCAAATTTATGGAGGTGCAGGACACGGCGCGCAGATGGAATTTAGCGCCGATAACTTTGCGCCGCAGAATTCCGGTGATCCTGAAAATTCCACGCCACAAAATTCTGACGTTTCTGAAAATCCTATGCCGCAAAATTTGAACGCCGCTAAAAAATCCGCGTCCAAAGGCAGCGCACCCGAAAATATCGCGCCGAAAGCTAGTACGCCTGAAAATAAAATTTCAAGCACTTCCGAGCCTTTAGAAAATTCAGCCTCGCAAAGCATCTTGCCGAAAGAAAGTCCTAAGGGCGATATTAGGAGCATGGCATTTCAAAGCCAGTCCGCCGAGGCGCCTAAAATCGCGCTTTGTTTGGCCTTGATTTTCGGCTTTTTTGGCTTAATGTGGCTAGCGAAAAGAGCGCGCAAATGAGCCCCGCCGTATCACTGCTCGCGTTTTTTATCTTCAGCTTCGGCGTCGGACTTAGCGGGCAGCTTTATGCGGCGTTTTTTGCCCCGCCGCTACTTCTTTTTGCGCTTAAAATTTCGATTGCGCGCGCGGTCTGCACAAGGCTTGCGGTATTAAATATCTTTGCGATTTTAAGCGCGTTAAGCCCCGCCATAGTCGGCAACTACGAGCTTGCGGGCGTGATATTTTTGCGCGCAAATTTGATAATGGCGTTTGCAATTTTGCTATTTTACGGCAAGGACGAATATTTTTTCGCGCGCGGATTTTACGGGCTGGGACTCGGCGAAAAGCTAAGCTCTTTGGTGTATTGCTGTGGGCGATTCGTAAATTTTTTACGCTCGGATCTGGCGAGACTGCAAGCACTTTTGCGGATGCGCGGATTTGTAGGGACGAGCGGAATTTTCACCTATAAAATTTATGCAAATTTAGTCGGGATTTTAGCGATTTCGGCGCTTGAGCAAGCAAGAAATTTAAGCTTGGTGATGAGCGCGCGAGGGTTTTGCGGTAGGCTATTTTACGAACGTCGCGAAGGCTTGAGCGTCTTGGAAGCCTCGTTTTTGGCGTTCGTGCTGGCGTGCGTATCTGTTAAAATCGGAGCTATCTTATGAGCTGTTCGCTTAAGGCACTGGGTTTAAGCGCTAAAAACGGCGAGCGAGAAATTTTTCGCGGTGTAAATTTGAGCGTAGGGCATAAGGAAAAAGTGGCGATTTTGGGCGCGAACGGGCAGGGCAAGACGAGCCTGCTTCAAATTTTAGGCGGCCTAAGGCAATGGGGCGAGGGCGAGATCGAGCTTTTCGGTGAGAAGCTTGAGTGTGCGGAGGATTTTGTAAAATTTCGTCACGAGATCGGGTTTTTGTTTCAAAACAGCGACGATCAATTTTTGTGCGCGAGCGTGTTTGAGGACGTCGCATTTAGCCTACGTGCGCAAAATGAGCGGCTAAAACGAGCACGAAATGTGGAGAAAAGACGTGGAATTTTTTCTAAATTTTTTGGTCGTAAGGCGCAAATTTTAAGGCAGGGCAGCGAAAACGATCATCTAAAAAAGCTTGAAATTTTAGGTGAAGAGCAGATCGAGCGCAAGGCGCTGGAGACGCTGCGACGCTTGGGAATCGAACATCTACGCGAGCGGGTGCCCTTTCATCTAAGCGGCGGCGAGAAAAAGCTAGTGGCGCTTGCGGGCGCGCTGGTATGCGAGCCTAGGATACTGCTACTGGACGAGCCTACGACGGCGCTTGATGAGGCGATGCAGGAGCGTGTGGCGGGGATTTTGGCGGAGCTTGACGTAAGCGAGATCATCGTCTCGCACGATAAAAGTTTCATCGATAAAATCGCAGATAAAATTTATTATTTAAAATCTGACGGGCTGTATGAAAGTCCATGATAAAATCATGGATAAATTTATCGTTTAAAATCAAGAGACTTGTATAAAAGTCCATAATGGCGACCCTTGCGGGATTTGAACCACGCGTTTTCGCACTGAGAATGCAACGTCCTGAGCCACTAGACGAAAAGGTCAAGAAGCCGCATTATAGCGACAAAAACAAAATTTTAGATAAAGATACAAAATAAAGCGCAGAATAGCGGTTTGATATCCTTGCGGTTAAATTTCGATATGTGTGATGAGTAAAAAATTACTAACCTATGCAGCAAAAATTCTATATATTAAGTAAATTACTTATAAATTTATATTAAAAAACCATCATAATTTTAAGTCAAAATTTAAGAGAGAGAGAGAGAGTATCATTTACCTTAAATTTAATTTTAAGGATTTGTTATGTATTCCAGTCTAGACGCCGCTATTTCAGATATAAAGCAATTTTCGCGTTGCAAAAATTTTCACTATCCAAATATCCCTAAATCTAGTAATATCACAGACTTTAAATCAGAGCCTAAATTTAATTTGAGCAAGGATGAAAATTACCAAGAAGCTCGAGCTTTTATTAAAGACAATTTTGAATACGAGGATAAATACTACGATTTTATCCATTTAACAAAACTTTCAAATTTAAGCTCCATTATAAAAATGGGTGGAATTTTTTGTATGAACTATTTAAAAAATAATGGCATAGGACCAAATTTATTAACTAACGAGCTATCCAATGAGCTAGATAATAGACGCAATTTAGGGGATTATGTGCATTTATCTGTCATAGGCGATAATTGTATGCTTAACACTTTTATCGATAGGCATAAAAATGAAAACCTTGCTATTATTTTAATATCTCCGATCGTGTTATTTTATCATGCCTTTATTATGAGTGATCAAAACGCCACGGCAAATGCAGCGCATATTGGAAGGTATAGCACTATCAAAAACTATTTAAATTTTGTAAGTCTTTATTCTATACAAGAATTTCCGTCATACGACGTAGCTCAAAATAGTTTATACAAAATTTCACAAGCTGAAGTTATGATTTACGAAAAGATTCCGCTAAAATTTATAAGCGAAATAATACCGCTAGTTAGGAATTAGAAAATGCAGGCTATTAGACCGATTTTTTATGCGATAGATAAAAGTCCTTTTGTAAAAAGTGTAGATATAAAATTTGAATTTTTTAGCGGCTTTGCGTTATCTCAAAAGATAAAATCAATAGATAGCCTTTTAAGCAACGCTAGAGCCGAGCTTAAAAGCGAAAAAATTCTAGAAACCAGTAAGGCATCGCCAAATCCTCTCGGCAAAGCATTAAGCGCTTTTAATTTAAAGCTTCGTTTAAAAGATGAAGATCAAAATTTAATAGAAGCTAGCGTTGAACGGTTTTTTCAAGGGTCAAAATTTTTTGAGCGAGGCGGTCCGTTTGAAGAGATTATTTTTAGTGCTAAAGTTCATCCTAAAAAATATTCGCCGTTAAAAAATAGTGGAAATTTTTGTGGATTTGAGCTTTTCGGTGAACGTTTTAGTACCGAGCCAAAAACGTATTTTTATGATTTTTTATATCTAAGCGCTCTAAAACAAAATCCAAATTTAGCGGATGAAGTTTTAAAATATGATTATTTCAGCGATATAGAATTTAATCCTAAAAAGTCATTTTCCGCTCAATCTCGTGCTGCCGCGCTCTTTGTAGGATTAAGCCGAAACGGAATTTTTAAAGAAATTTTTGCAGATAAGGATACATTTTTTGATTTTTACTGTAAAAATTTTAAAAGAGAAAGTTTATTTTAAAGGAGAAAATATGGAAAATTCAACAGCACTTCTTTGCGGTATAATCGCATTACCATTAACTGTATTTATAGCTCTTGCACTATTTGGGTCTAAAAGTAGATCTGCAAATAGCAAAGAATTTATCCCTGAAAAGAAAGCTGCAATAAAAGAGAAAGTTTCTTTTAACGGAGGGGATATCGAAAGATTATTAAAACTAGTCTTTAGCGGCATAACCGCGATATCGTTATTAACGATAGCTATTATATTGTTTGGGGTCTGCGTGCATTACGTAGAATATCCTTACAGCTCTGACAAAAAAGTTAGATTTTATTTAGATACAGATGTTTATGTCCCAGACATTCCGACAACGATAAGCATTGATGGGATCGGTCACATAGGGGAAATAGGTTACATAAGAGAAAATATAAACGCAGATGTTACTATAAAAAATCTTAGATAGCCGCTAAAGCATCGAGCTGAATTTACGATGATAAAATTTATAAATTTATCTGGTGATTTTAGAATTTTGCGTGCTTTTGTAGTTACAAAATGGCTAATTGCAAAATTCTAAAATATTTGCGTAAGGGGTCACCGTAAGCTTTATTTCAGCATCTTACCCAAAATTTCTGCGCCTTTGCTGATCGTATAAAATGAATGATAGAAGTGGTCTAGCGTTTTTAATAGTCTTAGCGACTGTCTCTCTGCCCTTTGCGAGATTGATTTGACAATCCGTTTCGTACCTTGTGGAATAAAATAGAAGTACATTATACGTCCCCTGAATTTTTACTTAAATTTAGTCTAAAAATATGAAATTAAAGATAGGGAAATTTTGCGAGATAGAGCCATGCTCACGAATTTTAAGCGCAAAATTCGTGAGCATTGGCGTGAGGTTTAAATTTAATCCAAGGTATCGCGAGCTAAAATCCGAGCGCTTTTTGAATCGCAAGCGTCTGCGCGACGACGTGCTCAAGCTGCTGTAAATTTAGCATATTCGGCCCGTCTGATAGCGCGTGGGCGGGATCAGGGTGCGTCTCGTAAAAAAAGCCGTCCACGCCCACGGCCGCCGCCGCTCGCGCGAGATACGGCACGAAGCGCGAATCGCCGCCGCTCGTAGCGCCGATACTAGGCATCTGCACGCTGTGAGTAGCGTCGAAAATGACCGGCGCAAACTCGCGCATAATCGGCAGCGAGCGCATATCGACGATCAAATTTCCGTAGCCGAAGGTACTGCCGCGCTCGGTGAGCCAAACGCCGTAGCGGCGCGCCAGATCGTGCATCCCTTCGCCGCTCGGCTGCGCGGCACTTATCGAGCCGTCTTGTGCATTGCAAGTATGAGAGAAGTTTGGCTGCGAGACGCTTTGCGTTTCGCTTTTGTTATCGCTTTGTGCGGCACAAGGCGTCGCCGTACCTTTAACGGCATTTTCGGCACCGCTTTTAGCGCCGCAAGTATGAATAAAATTTTGCGCGTCCAATCGTGCACCACAAGAATTTTGCGCTGGTAGTGCCAAAGATCGGTCATTCGCACCGCCTCGGGCGCCGCTTTGCGCGCCGCAAATTTCGGCATCGCCGGAGCAGGCGCCATTTTTTGCGGCGTTTGTATCGCTAGATGCCGCGCCGCTTTGCGGAGTATAAGCCCGTGCGCTGCGGGTTTGCAGCACCTTTTCGACACTGTGTTTCATCGCCTGCGGCGATAGAAACTGACCTTTTTTGATGTTTACTACCGCTTGCGTGCTGGCTGCGGCGACGAGTAGGTCGGTTTGGCGGCACAAAAACGCCGGTATCTGCAGCACGTCGGCGACGCGCGCGGCGGGCTCCGCCTGGTAGCTCTCGTGGATGTCGGTTAAAATTTTATAACCGAACTTTTCCTTTACTTCGGCTAAAATTTCGCAGCCGCGCTGCAATCCCGGGCCGCGGAAGCTTGAGATGCTTGTGCGGTTGGCTTTATCGAAGCTGCTTTTAAAGTAAAATTCCACCCCGTCCATTTCGTTAAATTTGCGCAAACTTTCCGCGACTTTCATTATTAGCTCGCGACTTTCGATCACGCAGGGTCCTGCGATCAGTATCATGAAATATCCTTTTTTAAAATTTGCGCGATTTTAGCGAAATTTTACTAACTCTTAATAGGGCTTACCGAAAAATTTCTCGTAATGCTCATAAAAGCGCTTGTAGTAGGGGTTTGAGTAGCGTTTGCGCATACCGTAGTTGTAGCACTCGATCGTGTCTTTGATATTTTTGTCTTTGGCGTTCCAACATTTGCGCAGGATTTTAGCGCATTTAGTGAGGTTGTACATCGGATTAAATATATAATCGATCTCGTTTTGGCTGAAATTTACGGCGTTTAGCTGCCCGAGCCCCACATCGATGCTAAAGCCGTCCTCGTACAGGTACTTGGCGATCTGCACGGCGTAAATTTCGTTTGCCGGTATGATAGTAACGACCCATTTGCTGGAATTTAGGCTGTAGTTGCTCGTCTTGATGCGGATATTTTGATTGCGCAGGCCTGCGAAGTAATCGGCGTTTGCTTTGTTTGTCAAAAAGGAGATCGTGTAGGGCTCGAAGTCGCTTTCGATTTTGACGATGGTGTATAAAATTTCAGGCTTTACGCCTTCGTTTTGCGCTACTGCGGCGATGGCGTTTACGATCTCGTTCGGCGAGTAAGCGGGGGCTTGAAGCGCTAAAAACAGGGCGAAAACCAACTTTTTCATCTAAATTTACCGAGCCTTTGATAAAATTTTATGTCGCAAGTATAGCACAATTTCAGTCTTTTCATCATTGTTTAAGTGAAAATTAATCGTATTAGATATATAATCACATTTCTTTTTTAAACCCAAATGGTCGCTTAGCTCAGCTGGTAGAGCGCCACCCTTACAAGGTGGATGTCGCAGGTTCGATCCCTACAGCGACCACCATTTTGAAATCCTTGGATTTCATACTTCTTTAGCACTTGCGCTGCGAGTGTGATTTTTGGTGCGACGGTAGTTCAGCTGGTTAGAATGCCGCCCTGTCACGGCGGAGGTCGTGGGTTCGAGCCCCATTCGTCGCGCCACTTCTTACGATGTCTTGCTAGCTCAGTAGGTAGAGCATCTCACTTTTAATGAGGGGGTCGTTGGTTCGAATCCAACGCAGGACACCATCCACCAAATTTTCCCCCTATTTTTAGTTTTTTGATTTTTTTGAAGGCCCT